>NZ_JACAKI010000004.1:0-47835 GCF_030326445.1 Myroides sp. DF42-4-2 | reverse complement strand
ATCAGTTGCTCCATAGGCTTTGGTTTGCGTTTCCGCCGTTACCGTTAAGATCGCTTCGGTTATCGTAAAATCGGCCCCTTCATACACCAGAGTATAATTGGTATTTGCTGCTAAACTACCTTGATTAATCGCATAGGTACCCACAGACTCTCCTGCCTGACGAGCAAGCTGTCCAGTTATTACCTGTGTGGCTTGATCTCCGTTTTGTAATCCCGTAACTTCATAAGTTAAGGTAGGATCAGTTGCTCCATAGGCTTTGGTTTGCGCATCTGCAGTTACGGTTAAGATCGCCTCCGTTATCGTAAAATCAGCGCCTACAAAAGTAAGCTCATAATTAGGCCCTGCAGTTAGATTTGTTTGTTCTAAGGGATAAGTTCCTACAGCCTCTCCAGCAGCTCTCCCCAGTCCAGTGACTATACTAGCGTCATCCTCATACTGCAATCCATCCACATCAAACGTAAATACAGGATCTGGATCACCATATGTTTTCTGTTGATTCGCCTCTGCCGTAATCGTCAACAGAGCCTTATTGACCGTTAAGGTAAAAACGACATCTGCAGCAGGTACATATTGTACATTTCCTCCTTGACTCGCTGTAATACGCGTTGTACCAGCTCCTTTAATGACCAATTGCCCTTGTTCAAAAACAGCTACTGCTTCGTTTTCAACCTGATAGCTCAACGGCAATCCACTATCCGATGCACCAGTAACAAAAGGCAGATCTCCATAGTTTTTACTAAGGTCTGAGACTGTAATCACTTGGGTATCCGTTGGTGCTTGGGTAGTAAAAGTCAGAGGACCATATAAAGGACCACAAGGTTGAGCTTGTATATACACATCATAGGCGGTATACCCGCGTAAGCTGCTGAATCCGTAGGAATGTCCTACTCCTTCAACAACGATTCCTGTTCCTTGTTCAAACCCCCTTAATCCATATTCTATCGTAAAGGACGAAGCGGCTGAAGTAATCTGTAAGGTCGATCCTTCTGTTTCCGTAACCGCTACCGATGCATTCGCAATACTATGAGGCGGTATAACAGTAACGACAACTTCTTCTCGTATCGCTTTACATCCCGTTTCAAAAATCCAGTTGTAATAGCCCATATAATAAGAAAGCTGGTATTCATTGCCTGTAATAGAAGCTACTGCTGAGGAATAAGGATAGGACGCATCAGCTGTATTTCTAAGAATACCATCGACTGGTAAATTGGTCTCTATGGTGTAGTCTCCTGGTTCGAATAGAATATTAATAGGAACGACTTGTTTTTCTGTTCTTAAATCACCCACTGTGGTATAATTGATCTCCCCTATGGTGGCCCCTGTTCCTCCTCTTTGTACAAATTTCATTTCACCATATTGTCCAGCCGTAGTAGGATAAATATCAATACTCTTTAATACGGTTGGTTCTAAAATAGTAAAATACACCCCCCAATCCGTAGCCCAATTATTTCTTGACGGACCTACTTCTTCAGCATCTAAAGGACCAGTTGGAATTGTAGCCGTGTCAGGGGTAACAACTTGATACCAAAAGGAAGAAGTAGCTGATACTGTAGTGGTATAGGTATTTCCGGTGTGTATTGGCGTTGTGGCTGTTTCGGAATCATACCAATTGACGATTCCTTGCGTGTCCACTTCTAAAGTAACTGCACGAGAACCACAGAACGATAAATCTGTAGGATCTGTTGTTAATTCATATTCAGGATAATCACATAAGGTCGTAAAGGCTACCTTGCTCCAAGCACTTTCATCTGTTGTACTACAAAGGGATTGAATGTAAACAAGATAATCTGTTTCAATCGCTAATCCCGTTATCGTTTCTGATAAATTAGTTGTAGTTAGCGTACGAACTAACCCTGTAGCATCACCTGGACGCCCACTTGTTCTAACTTCAATTTTGTATCCCAAAGCAGGTGGATCTCCTTGTATCGGAGCATCCCAAACCACATGGGCCGAATTTTTAGTAACTCGTTGTACGCGGCTATCTAGTGGTCGAAAACAGGTAGGTGTAGGTATAATTTCAATCCTATAATCCTCCGTTTCTCCATAAATATGGGCCAGTCTACAAGGATCTAAATCAGCCCCAGGTTTATTGTGATGGTATTGTACTCTTAGTCGGTATAGACCCGGTTGTACAGTTGCAGGAACAGTAAAACTTGGAAAATCAACCGTGGTACTCGGTGATATCGTATTGCCAATTACACTCACTTGCTCATTGGCATCAAAAACAAGATTATTATTATAGTCGATCCAAATCGCAGCTCCGTGAAGTCCAGATCCTCTTCCACTAGTCAAAGAAGCTACGTAGGCTTCCCCTAGATCTAATACGGCAGGCTCAACTGTTCCAGCATAATTCTTATAGCCAGCTGTTCCTTCAGAAGGAACAGAATTGTTATTTAGATTGGACAGTGTAAAATTTAGAATCTCATCTGGATTATTTGTAGCTCCTGTCGGTATGCAATATCCTGTTCTAAATCGAAAAGGCCCTGCCCAGGTACTTACTCCATCTACAGCACCACAATCCCGGCGTACATAATAGTCGTAATCCCTATCAGCGGTTAGGCCCGTAAGTGTACCTCCATTAGCAAAACCAGGTACTAAAGTTCCAGCTGTTGCAACGGCAAAGTTTCGGTCTCCCCATTTGATATCAAACGCATGACCTGGACTGTTCCAGGTTAACTCCACACTTGTTGCCGTCAAATTCTGAATGCCTAAATCTACTGGTTTTCTACATGTGGGCGTAATTTCACCGGATAAAGCAAAAATATTTAAAAATCCACTTGTTGAACTTGTTTTAATAACAGCCACTTGTTGAATGATCTTATCTTGATTCACCATGTCAATATCAATGGCAACTTGAAATAGCTTAGGATTCGTTGTATTATTATCTGGATTTTCGCTTCCAGAACGAGGAACTCTTCCAATTCCCATAATGGCAATTGCCGGTGTCCCTCGATCATACCAATCGGGAACAGATTGTGTAGCAAAAGCTTGTTGCGTTCCATCTGTAAAAGTAATTGTTCCCGTAAACGTTGAAACGGAACTACCCGAAGTGGCTAAAATATAGAGTATACTTAGCTTCTGTGTAGTTTGAACAGTTAAAGTACCTGTTCCATTATCCGCATTAATCTTTAAGCTGTTCTTTTTATCGTAATCCGCTAGTTGAAAAGTCAATCCAGGCGTAGCTGTAGCAATAGAATGAATTAATCCATTTTCTGGTAGTCCTACCGTAGCATCGGGGTAATTCTTACTCATAAACGCATTATTCGCACCAGAATTTGTTGCATCAACCGCTGCAGTAGTATAAGTCGATGCAGGCCGATCCTCTGCAATAACATCTTCATTAAAACCAGAGGTAATCGCTAAAGGAGTATAACTTTGCCCTTGGGTTAGCTGTGCCGATAAAAGCATACCAAGTAGAAAACATGTTAAAAGTAATTGTTTATTCATCATCGTTCGTTTAGTTCATCCTGTAAATCTCCAACTTAGCTAGGCCAATCCTTTGAGCCGTTACTAAGTAAAAAACAGCTATAATCTGACTCTGATCTAGTCTGAATCTGGGCGACGATTGGACGTGAAAAACCAAATAAAAAAGCCCTTGTAAACGCCATTTTTGCTTCATTCTATGTTCTAGTTAAGGGGTTAAAAATCGCATTCTTCGTTTTATATGTAGTCAACAAAGAACACAATTGAGAACAAGGTATTTCATTTTGTTAAAACAATGCTAATTTAGGGGGTGGACAAATAGGGGACATTTGTCAATACCAAACACAATAAATTGATTTTAAGGTAGATACGTATTTTTAAAAAGAAGATATTCTAAACCTAATACAAATACTTATTGTTACAAAAACCTGAATTTACTCTGTAATTGCTAAAAAAATCTTGATCTGATGATCAGAATCATAAAAAAAACGCGTAAAAACGCGTTGTAAAAAAAAGTAAAATAACTAGATATTAGGCCTAAAAAAATAGAAAATCAAAAAGCTTTTTTATAAAGAAAAAACATGACTTCTATAAAAATCAATTAATCCAATTCTTGTACAGTGACACCCCTATTCCTTTTTGCTACTCTCCTTCAGTATCCCATCGACATAGGTTGCCTCTCCGATCAATTGTGCATCAGCATCATATCCCCTAACTATCCCATCTAATACTCCATCCTTATAGCTCGCTTCTCCTGATCGTTGTCCGTTCTTGTGATATTCCGTGCTCACTCCATCTAATTTCCCGTTGCTATAATGCGTTTCAACGGCTAGTTGTCCGTTTTCATAGTATCCTCTCGTTACGCCATCTTCTAGTCCATCCTTAAAATTTGTTTCCAGCATTAGTTGTCCCGTTTCGGTATACTTTTTACTACCGCCATGCAGTTTTCCCGCTTTAAAGCTTGCATCAATGGCAACTTGTCCGGTAGTATAATACTCTTTCTTGTTTCCGTCTACCTTTCCTTTCTTATACGTGGTTTCCATAAGGAGGTGTCCCTGTGGGTCATACTCCTTCATAATTCCCTCTCGTTCACCCTGCGCAAAGTTGACTTCTACTCTTAGCTGTCCATCTGCATAATAGCGCTTGCTAATGCCCTCCAACTTACCATGGCTATACTGTTCCTCTACCTCTACTTGTCCATTTGCGTGATAACTCCTAGCAATTCCAGCAAATGCTTTGGTTGCCTTTTTTTCATAGGTCACTCCATTGCGAACTTCAAGGTCGTCTATACGCCCTTCTTTTTTACCGCAACTCAGGCATACTATCACAAGTAATACAATGCTTAACGCTCTTTTCATCTTTTTGTTTTTTATGTTCTTTGTCTTTGCGCTTCGATTAAAAACGGCTCTTGTTGTGTCCTCTTCCGACAATTTTCAGTTGAGGTAGTTGTCGTTGCAAATGATCAAGCTCTTCTTCTGCTAGATAATTAGCAACTATATTCAATTCTTCTAAGCTGTGCAGTTGAAAAATAGTGGGTGGTAAATAATCCAACTTCATCCACGCGATCGTCAGTTTCTTTAGCTTATGAAAGCGATCAAAAATATCAGGTAGAGAATTTTTCTTTCCCTCAAAGGCTATTCGCTCTTTTTGGTTCTTCGGATACCAACTGCTGATATCCAATGTTTCCAATTCACTCAGCTGACATACTTGTTCCAAAACTTTTGAAAAAAGGGCGAATTTAGGTCTTAATTGTCCTTGTACTGTTTCTCCATTTATCTCGAGATGGCGCAGGTTCAATAGGCCTGATAAGGAGGGAAAATCACTTAAATACGTCATAGAACACCTGATCTTTAACACCTTTAATTGAGCAAGCCTATTGATTTCTTCACTTAATTCAGAAAAATTACACAGCGTCAAGTCCAATTCTTCTAACTGGGTCATTTGATATACAAAATCAGGCATGGGAATAGGCAACTCTCCTTCTGGAGCATAATAGAGTGACAACGAGGTAACAGCTGCATCCTTCAATGTCACTGGTGCGTGTAACAGCGCTTGATCACTTAATTTTATCGTCTTTAATTGGCTGAGCTCCGTTACACTTTCAGGTAAAGAACAATTGGTATTTATTTCTTCCAACTGCTGTAAATGAGCGAGATCATCTAGGGTATAAGGCTCTTTCGTGGCGATAGTAAGCCTTTTTACCCGAGGAAATTTCGTTAGATCAACCTGAAAGGCAGCGGCATTGTCAATAGACAAATCCTCTATTTCATTCAAATAAGGTTCCTGATATAAATCTGCTGTTGGTTTGCTAAAGACAACCAGTGCTTTGCAACCTGGCGTATAGGTATAGGTATGTTTTTTCATGGCGTTTACTCTTGTTTTGGGTCTTGGTCGTAACACTCGTTCATCCTGCTCTTTTACTTGAGTTTTTCCTGCAACAACTCCATCCATTTTGTGCGATCATTTACCACAAAACGACACGTTTGATCCGCCAAGATCACCTTTACCCCATTGTCGATCAACCCCATAGTTTTGCATGGTTTGATATGCTGTATATCAGCAAAAGCAATGCGGACCGTTTTTTTCGTAAAATTAAATTTATGAGAGTGGAACAGTAAATAGTCTTGGGTGATGCCTAATTTTCCTCCAATAGCCTGTCGGTTTAAAAATAAATTGGCAACACCATAAGCTTCCAAGACTTCACCTTCTTCTAAAGGTAAATCTAATTGAAGTAAAACTCCTTTGGTCATCTTCTTCAAAAAGAAGTAAAATACCAAGGAGAAAAATACACCAAACAGCACACCTTTTACCAAATAATAGTACCACGCTTCCAGGCTTCGGTCAAATAACCAATCCATTAGCACTCCCAAAAGGATATAGCCTATAATCACAAGGCTTACAATCTTAGTTGCGTCTTTTTTGCTTACGCCTAAAGCATCTTCTCCTATCTTCATAGTTTTTCGTTAAATAGTGCTTAAAGATACGGATAAAACACATGGTCAACCAATTTCTAGCAGTTGATACTAGGAAGGAAAGTAAAATTTGCATTTTATAGGCAGAGGCTCAAGAGGGGGCAAAGATAGGGGCTGTCTAAAAAGCCTAAAAAACAGAATCCCGCCTTTTGTAGACGGTTTTTTTTATTGTTTGTCCCGATCACGCGGACCCCCAATCGTGCGGATTTTTGTTTTTACATGAATTTAGACGAAAAAGAAGTGTTTAGTTTCTTGTAGTAAATCGGTAAAGGGTGTTGGGATTTGTTCGGGTCTTGTTCGAGTCATGTTCGAGTCAGCTTCGGTAAATCGGGCTTAAACCCCCGTAAATACGAAGGTTTATCGAAGAAGACCCGAACAAAACTAAAACAAAACCAAATAAACAACTGAAAAACAGTTATTTGTGTTGTTTATTGAAGGAAAAACAAACCCTTTTGTGCTTTTTTGCCCAATAATGGACAAACACGGAAGGGGGTATTTCAAGTTAATTTCGACTGATGTGATTTTGTAGCGTATTCGTGCAGAACCTGAATAGAACAAAACGATTGCAAAAAGAGGAATTTGCGCTATCGGACTAGCTAAAGGCACGGATTGCCAAATCCGCGCGATCGGAGTTTAACATTCGTTTTACTTGCAAGAAGATTTAATCAAAGGAAAAAGTTGCGTTTTATACCATACAAAGAGGGTGTCCTTTTGGGACACCCTCTTATTTATTTAGTCAAAGTATCTAGGTTTAAAAACGCGTCCAATCTGAGTTGGCTTGATAATCCAAGATAGGATCCACATCATTTTGGGTCATAAACTGTCCGTAAAACGCAGCTAAATCCGCTTCCACCTGTTGACGGGTAATTTCTACGAGTTGGGGGTTAAAATCGTCCATTTCCAACACAAACTGAAAGCTAATCACACGAGAAAGCATCTTGCCTATCAGCAACATATTGCGTTGTTTAACTGTGCTGTCCACCGTAAAATCAAAGTAGGTAGGAAACAAATCCACACTTTTCTTGCTGCGTTCATATCCTTGTAAAAAGCGATATAAATTGGTTTCCTTGGCTTTGCGCATCAATTTGACAATTCCTTCGGCAATTTGCGTATACAGCATTTCATTGGATCCCTCAAAAATTTGGAAAGGTCTACAGTCCACCAGTGATCGCCCTGCAATATGGTCCAAGCGATATCCATTAGCCCCTGCTAATTGCAAGCTAATTTGAGCTGATTCTTGCATTAAATCCGTCACCACCGCTTTGAGTACATTGGCCTCAATACTCATCGAAGCTAAATCATTCTCAATGCCACTTGTCGCTACGCTGAAAATACACATACCCGAACACAGGGTATAAGCTGCTTGAATCTTGGCAATTTGATTTTTCACCGAATCTATACTCAACAGTGAAACGCCTCCTACTTGTCTTTCTTGACAATGCGCCAATGATTCGTCTAACAATCGTTGAATAAAACCCAATCCCATCCCTGGAAATTGCAATCGACTGCGGTGTAGCGTATCGAGCATTAACTTAATTCCCGTGCTTTCCGTTACTAACTTTTGCTCAGAAGGAACGGCAATATCTATTTCGTTTATGCCATACGGAATGGCGTAAAGTCCCAAGTTGTTATAGCGATGTGTCATCGGAATATGCTGATCAGCTCTGTTGTTTTCAGAAACAAAAAAGTCAATATCGCGAGACAGTTCTCCGTTAGCTTTGGTTTCTCTTGCTGTTACCAACCAAAAATCAGCCGCACCACTCAAGCCCTGCCAGTGTTTTTGTCCTTTAATATAGAACAGGCCTTCTTTGTGTTGAAATGCCGTTTTCATATTCAAAGCATCACTGCCGTGGGCTTTTTCTGTAATCATCAACCCGCCCATGGCTTTGTTTTCCATAAACTGTTGAAAGACGCGTTGCTGAACAGCTGGTTGACCGTATTTTGCCAGTGGTTCCAAAAAAAGCGCAATATTAATCCCAAACATCAACGACAAGGGCAATGATTCATACGAAGCAGCAGCGAGTATTTGCAAGCACTCTTTTACTTGTACTCCTCGCCCACCATGCTCCGTGGGAATGGCAACAGCCAACGGTTTTTCCTCCATAATCTCCTCCATTAACTCAGCCGGGAAATCACGGGTCAGCCCCATGTCATTATAATTGTATTTTTCGCGAAACAAATACTTTAATTGCTTCTTAAACGCTGTGATATAGGTATTAAAATCGATCTGTTCTACTACTGCATTCATAACTTACTCCTTATTTCATTTAAAAACTTTACTGCTTGATAGTTACTCCTCCACTGGAATAAAAAAATAGGAAGTAATTTATTCTTCCCCATAGATAAGTACGATCAAACACTACTTCGAACAAATTTAAGAAGCTGATTGCGAAACAAATATGATAGTTTAGATTAAAACTAGGACAAATCGTGCATTAACAAAATCTGTTACTAGTTAAATTTTTCGATAGGCTGAAGGGGTAATGCCAACGTGTTTTTTAAAAAGTCGGGCAAAATAGGACGGATCGACAAAATCGAGCTCATAGGCAATGGTGGCGATACTCTTATTGGTTTCCAACAATAAAAGTTGGCTGTGGATAATGGCAATTTCCAAGATCAGTTGCTTAGATGATTTTTGGTATACTGCAGAAACACAGCGATTCAAGTAATTGATCGACACTTTGAGTTGATCAGCGTAAAAATCAACTGTCTTTTGTTTATTAAAGTGCAAATGGACGAGTTGTTTAAATGCAATGGCGATTTCTTGTTTGCGTTCGATAGCGCGGGTAGCATCCGACAACTTAATCACCTTCAAAGCAATAGTCTTAAAAATGCTTTCATACAGTTCTTTATAGGGCTTATCGCTGTGAATTTCGGTATGCAGTAAATCCAGCAGGTTAGTAAGCGTAGCACTGTTTTGCGCATTGAGATTGAGCAAAGGTGAAATGGTAAAAATATTCAAGATTTGGGTTTCGCGAAACATGGAGGTCATCGCCTGTTCCTTGATCAATACACAATACCCTTCTGCAGACTTATCCACAGATTCGATAGCCGAAATATAGCCGTAGTTACACAGCAAAACCGCAGGGGCTTCTACTGTAAAGGTTGTCGAATCAATGCGCTGGGTAAAATACCCCTTGGTCAAGTGAATCAACAAATTGTAACCAAAGAAAATGGGGGGAATCGGAATCTTGAGGTAAGGCGCAATGTCTTTTAGTGCAAAAATTTTAATCGGAGTAGGAATATAGGTTAAATGATTCCTACTCATATCCATGAACTTGGAAACAAACTCATCTGCATTAATTTGATTGTCTATCATATACAAAGATATTTATTCAAAGTTCATCAATTGAATTGAATTGGCAATACCAAGCCTATTTATTTGGGCTTTTTTTGTTGATTTTTAACTCTTTTCTACTGACAAGGCAGTGCCTTATTTCTTTTTATTTTGGGAGAGGCAGGTGTACAAACGAAAATCAAATTGACGACATCTTCCCAATAGAACTGCTGCTATACCTACTCAAACCGACTACCGCTATTTTTGTTTAGTTGTGTACGACCATAATCCGAATACAAACGAACGTTTAAGGTGCAGAAGAGCAGTATTTGGATAGCTCAATTGCAGCCCTGGTAGCATAGCTCATTTAATCGCCTAATATGCGTTTTGCGAATTAATTTTTGCGCCCCTATATTTTTCTAGATATATTTACGTTTTATAGGTAATTTATTCTGACTTTATATATGCGATTAGAAAAATATACTCAAAAATTTATTTAATGAAAAAAACAATTATTTTATCTGCCACCTTACTAACAGTTACCCTGTGCTCCTATGCACAAAGTCATACAAACACCATCGAAAATCAATTTAACACATTAATCAGCCAGTCAAATAACTGGCAGAATTACAAGGTAGTAGAAAAAAATAAGTTACAACAGCTCCAACAAAATGTAAAAGATTCCATCGTCAATTTACAATCGACGATTCGACAAGACAACAGTGCGTTGAGCCAACAAAAAACGACGGTTGACTCCTTGTCCAATCAACTACAAGTGCTTCAAAAAGACTTATCTGTAGCTATTGAACAAGAAAACAATCTCGATTTTATAGGGATTAGCACCCACAAAAGCACCTTTAAAATAATCGTATGGTCCATTATTCTAGTATTGCTCCTGTCGTTGGTTATTTTGTTTATTCAGTTCAAAAAGAGTTTTACGGACACGAAAGACGCGCGTAAAAAGCAAATAGACGCAGAAAGTGAACTCGAAGAGTACAAAAAATTAGCGTTGGAACGCGAACAAAAAATCAGACGTCAACTTCAGGATGAAATCAATAAGAATAAGCGAAGCTAACCCAATACAATAAATGCATATAAAAGAATAAATTACTATATACAATTCACTAGTCTTTAATTTGGTATTATTTACTAGTGAATTGTATTTATTAGCGGGCACACAGTGCCCTATATTCATTGAGGTTTACGGTTAGTTTTTATCGCCTCCTTGATGTGATTTTTCCTCCCGATGTTTTCTGTTGCTCGTCGCTCGTCGTTCGTCGTTCGTCGCTCGTTGCTCGGTGTTCGTCGCTCGTTGCTCGGTGTTCGTCGCTCGTTGCTCGGTGTTCGTCGCTCGTTGTTCGTTGCTCGTCGCTCGTTGTTCGTTGCTCGGTGTTCTTTGCTCTTTTGACGGTTTCGATTCTGTCCTTCCCCTCGTTGACTATTTCTTTTTTGTCTTTTTTGCGCCACCTCGCTGTGTTTTTTTTCGGTACGAACCTCTTTCACTTCTGCTGTGGATGTTCTTGATATAGCCGATGGATTTGCCTTAACAGGAATTTTAATGCCAATTACTTTCTCTATCTTCTTTAGGTCTTTTACCTCATCTTCTGCACAGAAGGAAACAGCCACACCAGCGGCGCCAGCACGTCCTGTTCGTCCAATTCGGTGAACATAACTCTCTGGAACATTGGGCAATTCGTAATTGACTACATGGGGTAATTCTTCTATATCAATTCCCCTAGCCGCGATATCCGTAGCGATTAATACGCGCATTTTATTTGCTTTAAAATCACTCAGGGCGCGTTGTCTAGCGTTTTGAGATTTATTACCGTGTATGGCAGCTGCAGCAATTCCCATATTGCCCAACTTTTTTGCCAAGCGATCTGCCCCGTGTTTCGTACGAGTAAACACCAAGGAGCGCTCAATAGTCGCATCATTCAATAGGGAAAAAAGCAAATCTAATTTCTCGTCTTTCTCTGCAAAATAAACGGATTGTTCAATAGTGGTTGCTGTAGAAGACACAGGAGATACATGAACTTCCTTCGGATTTCGCACCAATTGCATGGCTAGTTTCTTAATCTCAACAGGCATAGTCGCTGAGAAGAATAGCGTTTGTCTTTTTGTGGGAATTTTAGTGAATATTCTGTTGACATCTTTGACAAATCCCATATCCAACATGCGGTCAGCCTCATCCAAAACTACAATTTCTATGTGTTGAAGTGAAATCAACTGCTGATTCAACAAGTCTAACAAACGACCTGGAGTGGCTATAACAACATCGACCCCTTTTTTGAGTTGTCCGACTTGTTTGTGTTGAGAAACTCCACCGAAAATAGCTAAGTGCTTTATTTTTAAATGCGTAGAATACGCTTTGAAATTCTCATCAATCTGAATAGCCAACTCTCTTGTTGGCGTTAAAATAAGGGAACGAATGCCTTTTTTGGGAGCTGTTTGCTGATGTAACAGCTGTAATATAGGAATAGAAAAAGAAGCTGTTTTGCCCGTCCCCGTTTGTGCACATCCTATAATATCGTGTCCTTCTAAAATAAAAGGAATACTCTGCGCTTGTATGGCAGTAGGTTGATTATATCCAATAGTCTCAATCGCTGTTAAGATTGGTTGGATTATATTTAATTGTTTAAAAGTCATATTCAATGAACTGGAACCCCAGTATTACCAATACTCCATTACATAAAACTGAAATAACTTGGAGTAGTTAATTTATTTCAACTGTTTTTTACCATGCAAATAACGGGGTTCTACGGTTAACTTTAGGTACAGCATAGAAATTAAATTGAAAATTTCACCTATATCCCGCTGCTAGTCCTGTTCAGCAGGGAATAAAAACACAAACCCACCCTGATAAAACCACCAATTTACAAGAACATACAACAAAAAAACCCCATCTACAAGGAGATGAGGTTTTAATTACAAGACAGTTACACCGTCTATGTAGTAGCTAAAATAAAATAACCGTTCTATTTCTTCACATCAAACAGCGGTAAATAGGTTCCTTCTGCCTCGGGCAGATCGAACTGCAGTACCTTGCTGATGATAACAGGAATATCTTCTAAATGCAGGTGATCGACCACCAATCCACTTTTCAACCCTTTGCCATAAGCGACAAAACCTGTGTATATTTCGTGGAAATTGGGATAATACCCGTGTTTTCCGCCTTTACTTGGTAGAAGCACTTCTCCCGATGATTGGTTGGAAAAGGCATACCCTAATTTTCCTGACAAGGCCAATTGAGCACTTGGTTCTCCTCCTCTCTCGCGAATCATTTGTGCGCTAATCACCTCAAACATGGCTTGATAACGCAGGGGAAGTTGACGAATCACTTGATGAACTTCCTCCACAATTTTCTTGTCCTTTGGGTCTTTCACTTGCAAAACAGCGCTACCTCCCGTAGAAAAGAAAAACGCACGATCAAACAAACCGGCCTCTTTCAGCCAGATATTGGGTGACAGACTAAAATCTGTCGACACAAAACCGTGATCACCTGTCACCAGCAAAAGCGTTTGTTCTGCTAATCCTGCTTGAACTACAGCCTCCCATATCGCACCAACTGCTTGATCAGCTCCGGCAATCGCTCGCTCCACCTCATCACCTTCTCTTCCTTGACTGTGTTGGGCACCATCTGTTATGGGTAAGTGAACCGTTAACAAATTAGGTTTATAGGTTTTAATCAAGTATGCCGCACTGCGCCCTAAGTTCTCATCCATAGCTAAACTACTCAAGTTAAACTGATTGTAGTGAATCTGACCCAAGGCATTTGTCAGCACCTCATCGAATAACCCAGAGGGTGTCGCAAATGCTTTAGTTGGAGTAATACGATCCATCGGCTTATTAAAATCCCATATTTCAGGTAAATTGTAATCAATTCCGGCATTGTGGAGCGTAATAGGCCAAGACACAGAAGCCGTTGTCAGCCCTTTTTCTTTGGCTTTCTCCCAAATAGTCGCCACCTGAACATCTTTGCTGTCATAAATCCATTGGCCAGGTTGTCCTTGTTCTCCTACTGTCGTATTGTAGTAGATCCCGTGCTTATGCGGCAGCGTACCTGTAGATAAAGTGGTGTGTGAGGGATAAGTCACCGATGGAAAAATAGTGCGTACCCCATTGGCAGATACCCCTTGTTTGGCCATCTGTTTTAAATTTGGTGTTCCCCACTTTTCCTCCTGATAAAATTCTGGTCGAAATCCATCTATACTCACCAATATCACGTGTTTTATGTCTTGAGCAAAACTCATTACTCCAAAAGCACAGCTCAAACTCAAGGTTATAATTATTTTTTTCATCTGTGTGGAATTATTTGAGTAAAGGCATGATGTAAGGACTATTCTTATGAGCCACCAATACTTTGTTCATATCGTATTTCATGGTAACAACGCCAGTTACTGCATCGGTTGTAAAATCGTCCATTCCCGCTTGAAGTGGAATAAATTCGGGAATTAACGCCTTGGTAAACGCCCCAGAAACATGGGGGTTATTCCCTTCTTCAATTTGAGAAATCGGGTATTTTATTCCCAAATCAGCCAATCGACGCCCTTCGCTAATGAAGATCTCTTGACGCAATAAATAAATGGTATACAACAACTCATCGGCTGAAGTGATAGACTCTAAATCTGCCTTAGTCACTTTGGTACCCGATACTTTGCTAACCGCTACTTTTCCTTTTTGGCGATCCACAACATACCCTTGTTTTTCTGGTGAATTTGCATCAAAGCGAATGCCTACTTCTTTGAGTGGATAGTCTGAGCGAATTCCACCATTTCTCGTTTCTTTTTTATCGTCTACTAATTCGGTTGGTCGAGCTTCTACAACCTCTAAGAGTTGGTAGAGGTATTGCTTACTCATCGCTAAATCATGCGTAGCCAAAGCCCATTCTGCTAAAATGAGATAGCCTTCTTCCGCCTTAGCTAAGGCTAGTGATTTTTGATCGTTTTGTGGAGTTCCCACAGAAAAGAACTTAGGATCTAAATAATCTAAACGAGGCAAAGGCGCTAAGCGATTTGGCAATGCGTCATAGGTAGCATTTTGCATTTCATTCGGCACGCTATTCTTGCCGTCAAATTGAATGTTGTACAACAGTGTTGGCGTAGTAATGGCAATTTCAGCATATTGCTTGGCTTGTGCTTTATTACCTAAACGGTAGTAAGCCCTAGCCATAAACAAGGCATAAGCATTTTTTACTTCCGCTTTGGTTTCCATGTCGTATGCAACGGCAAAGCTTTCAACCGCTTTGTTGAGCATGTCTGTTGTGGTACTGATTTTACCTAAATTCGATTCGGGTAATCCTAGGAAAAACTCACCTCCTAAAAGTTGTGCATAGCCCTTGCAAAAGTGCATAAATGCCACTTGTTCTTCTGTTAGGGTTGGATCTTTGGGCAAAACCACCTCTATTCCATATACCGCCATCTCGCGCAAGGCTTGAATACTCGCTTGTAAATTGTTGACATCGGGGTCGAAATAGTCAATTTGAGGCTGGTCAAACACTTTAGAATACTGGGTGTAATTATTAAAGTAATTATCCGAGGTAATCTCAGCATTGATCACCACAATATTAGTGGTCAAAGCCAATTGCTTTTGCAATCCTACTACCCAGCTGTGACCGGCATTAGGTTTGTTTAAATAGTTTTCTTCTGTTACATAGGGGTTGTCAACACAACTCACCATTGTTAGGGCAGCTGTGAAAACAAAACTTAGGGCAATTGTTATTTTTCTCATGATTTTTTTCGACTTAGAAATTAATTTTAATAGAACCTAAAAACTGTCTTGGAGCAGAATAGGTCGCATAGGCAATACCTCCTGTTGACGCACCTCCTTGTCCTTGTGCAGCACCGCTAATTGTCGCTTCTGGATCAAAAGAAGAAGCAGTAAAATTGAACGGATTAGCTACAGTAAATCCAAACGTAATCGACTGATACAAGCTAGGATTTGACGGTCTCAAATAGTAGGATAACCCAATGGTTCTAATTTTTAGGTAATCTGTTTTTTCGACAAAGCGATTGGTCAAGTTCAACCAGTTTTTTCTACCGTTTTTCTCGATTTCCTCTAGGGGAACGAAATCGTCAGACGCTCCGTAGTTGTATCTAAACTGCGCATCCCAATTGGCTGCATATCCTCCTGTTTGGTAATTGGCATTGGCGAACAAGCTCCAATTTTTATAGCGTAGATTCAACCCAATATTTCCAAATACTTCGGGAATGGTAGTCCCCAAATACGCTTGTGGAATGGTTTCTTCCAAGGTACCATCAGCACCGATTACTCCGTAATTTCCACGGATAAACCCAACGGGTCTTCCTTCTTCTACAACGGTTTGCAAGGTTCTTGAACTAAAACCATTGATGTTAAAAGCTGGCGCTCCTCCTGTACTCAACACCTTGTTTTTCAAGGTATTTACTGATCCCGTTAGGGTAACATTCCAATCTTGTAAATCAACAACATCAAGGGAGAAATTCATCTCAAACCCTTTGTTTTCAATCTCTCCAATATTGTAAAGCTGGCTCTTTGTATACCCACTTGACGGGGCTGGTGGTACGTAAAACAAAGCATCTTTTGTTTTAGAGTAGTAGTAACCCACCGAAAGTGTTAATCGATTATTCCAAAACGACGCATCTACACCTGTTTCCCACGTATGGGTTTTCTCTGGGCGTAAATCGTCATTACCTGGTTGACTAAAACGCGTAGCTTGATCGCCTAAATATCCATCAAACGCCACCGTGCGCTCATTGGCATAGGCTGGTGGTAAATTACCCGCTACCCCATAACTTCCTCTTAAGCGCAAAGTATTGACAATTTTATTGGCAAACCACGTCTCTTGAGATAGCATATAAGACGCCCCCACTTTGGGATAATATTGTACGCCTATATTCTTTCCAAAGGACGGATTGCGGTCTCCACGCACGCCTAAATCCAAGAATAACTTATCTTTATAACCCACATTTTCAGAGAGATAAAACCCGTAATTCAACACTTCACTGATGTATTCATCACTGGTTCGAATAGCAGCCTCTGAAATTGAATAGGCTCCATCGCGAATATTGCGACCCTCAATTAAAGTCTGATTATCTGAATTTCGAAACAATTGCCCCCCTACTGTGGTAATAAAAGAGAAATCGTTAACGTCTACCTGATGTTGTCCATTGAATTCAACAGTTAACCCCAAGTATTTACGCTGTATTTTTTGAATACTTCCCTGATCTTTAATCAACTGTCCTTTGGTAGCTGTTAAGTACTCATTGGTTTCTATATTCTCCTGATCTTGAATGCGGTAGTCAAGTCCCCCCACTAATTTAAACGACAAGTTTTCCAAGGGCTTGTACTTAAATTGTTGAGAGGTCGTAAATCGATTGACTACAATATTATTGTCTTGCAAGCGCTCTGCCTGATCGACAAATGTTTTCATGGCTTCAAATTCAGCATCGTTGAGCTCGTCTAAGCGATTGTTAAACCCTGGTCCCGTAATTTTTGACGCACCATCTTCAGCAAACCAAAGTCCGGTATACCCTCCTTGGTTTCCATTTCGGTTTCTCTTATACGCATTGTGCACGTATAGAAACGAACTTTCATACGATACATCCTCTGATAATTTGGCGTGAAAACCTGAACTTAAATCAAACTTTTGGTTTGCATTTTGCTTGTGAATTTGTACCCCAGAAGAGTTCTGATAACTCGTTGAAAAGTTATAACCGAACCCACTATCTGATTCACCGTTGAGGTTTAAACGGTATTTTTGATAAAAACCATTTTCAAACAACAGGTCTTTGGTGCGATCAAAGTACAAGAAATCCGTCGTTGGGGTTTCCACTCCCATTTCGGTATACACATTGACATAGGTTCCCGGCATTCCTCTTTTTTTGGTAAAAATCTGAATCACCCCATTAGCAGCATCCGATCCGTAAAGTGTAGTCGCTGCTCCCCCATTAATAAACTCAATTTTTTCAATATTATCCATGGGAATATCGGCAATAGAACTCATTGATGCCCCTTGTGCACTCCCACCGAGTGAAGCACGTGTATTGTTGTTGTCCAAGCGCACACCGTCAATATAAATAATCGGAGTACTGCTCAAAAAAGCTGAATTTACCCCGCGAGAACGGATCAAAGAAGTAGATCCAGCTTGTCCTCCTGTCAGGTTAATTTGCGCATTAGGCAATTTAGTCGCTAATAATTGATCGACGCGTTGAGCGGGAATCTTCTCCAATTCACTCGCTTTAACAACCGTAACATTATTCGCCAAACGCTTTTTCTGTACATCAGCTCCCTGCCCTGTTACTACAATCTCATTTAGCATTTGATTGTCCTCCTCTAGCTGGACCAAAATATGCTGGTTACTCTTTGAAAAGGATACCCATTTGGTTTTGTACCCCATAAAGGAAAACGAAAGCGAAATAGGAACGCGAGTCACTGTCAATTCAAATTGTCCATCCATATCCGTTACCGCAATAAACTCATTGTTGGCATCGCGTACATTTGCTCCTATCACTGCTAACCCATCCTGATCGACGATTTTTCCTTTAAGCGTGGCTAGTTGTTGTTGAACTGCTGTGTTGGATTGCACCAATATCTGATTGCCTTGTGTCTGAAACGAAATGTTGGCCTTGGCACTTATATCGCGAAGTAATACCTCTACAGAATCGTATTCTTTTACAAATTCATAGGTTTGATCTGTAGCAATTGCATCCGCAAGATAGACAAAGCGCTGTTGGGTTTGTCGCTCTATTTGGTCAAACACCTGTTTTAGTGTGGCCTTGTTTGGGCTTAATTTCAGCTTAGTTGCTTTTTTTACTTGTCCTTGTACATGCGCATTGGGTGTTGCATACAAAGGGGGGGCTTGGGTTGCTATACTAGCAAGTGTAAGAGTGGCTAGTAAAACGCTTTTTTTCATCATTGTGTGTTATTTATTTTTATTTGTTTGGGTTAGCATAAGGGAAATCGTCTTGAGCGCAATCTGCATATGACTCTCAACAGTTTTGACAGACAGATCTAAAACCGTCGCTATCTGGTGGTATTTGAGTCCATCAATCCGACTCATTTCGAAGATACGCCTGGATTTAGGCGGTATTTTATCGACAATTTTCAAGAGCGCTTGTCTGAGATCTGCTTCTTGTTCGGATTGAATAATATCATCCTCAATTGTCGAGACGTAATAGTTGTGTTCTACTGATTCAAAATCGAGGTCTATGGTTGTTTTTCGACTTACTTTCTTCTGCTGAAACAACATATTCTTGGTCATGGTAAATACGTAAACCTTGGGATTTTCAATTCTACCGAGCTCTTCTTTTCGCTGCCAGATATAGTAAAACACATCCGATACTTTTTCCTCCACGAGGTAGCTGTCCTTTTCATAACTATGCGCAAAGCGACATAAGTATTGGTAGTACTTGACGTAAAACTGCTCAAAGGCAATTCTACTTCCCTGGGCTATTTTTTGAAATAACAGCAGATCTTCCTCCGGTTTAGGGTTGCTTTTCTGATAGAGAATAGTGGGCATAAGGTTCGATTAAATAGTGGTTATTTTTTGAGGTGATGGTGCAATTAGCAATAAATGTCAAGGCCTGAATAAACGCCTCTACAGAAGGTTGGTCAAATACCCCTGTAATTCGCTTTTGTGCCAATACAGGATCGTGAATCACAAAGGAAACGCCGTAAAATTGATTGATTTGCTCAAGGGCTTGTACCATGGGAAGATTGTCAAAAACGAGCTGGTCATGTCTCCAGCTTAGTTGTTGATCAACATCAGACTTCACGCGCTTTACCTCGCCTAAGTTGGTATTCCACAGCAACTGCTCGTTGGGTTTGAGGTAGAGCTGTTCGCCATTGCCTAACTTTGCCAGTACTTTACCGGAGAGTAAAGCCACTTGCTTCTCTTGTCCCCATGTATTTACACTGAACTGCGTTCCTATAACTTCGACTTCTAAATCTTCGTGTTTGACTACAAATTTTTTCTGTACATTTTTGACGACATCAAAAAAAGCTTCTCCTTCCAACCAAGCTAAACGAAGGGAATCATTCTGAGTAAACTGCAATCGCGCCTGTCCGTTGAGTAAAACGACGCTGCCATCGGCTAAAGTCACTGTCTTGCGCGACCCAGCCACATTGGTATAAATGAGATATTCTTCTTGTGCAGGTGGCACATGAGGCTCAAACAAAAGGTAGCTCGTAAGAAAGCTGCCAATCATAAACAAAATGGAACAAGCAACACGTATAAAAAAAGCGTAGCCCTGTTTTTTCTTTTTTGTTTGTTGTTTAGCTTGTAGATAAAGCTCCCTATTGGTCGGATAAGCCTTCCAAAGCAAAGAGTAACTATCGTATTCACCTTTCAACGCTTCGTCGAAAAGCAAATCTATTTCGAAGGTAATTCGCTCTTCTTCCGTGCATTCTTTCGCGAGATATTGAATACATCTTCGCTTATTTATTTCTTGTTCACTCACAACTATAATCCGTAGTTTGGTTTAGTAAAGGAGTGAAATAATTGATTTTACACCTAGAATTTAAGGTTATTGAATTGTTAGGGAATCATTATGCTTTTTTGGGTGAGAGAGGTGGTGAGAAAATGAGGGGTATAGAGCTAAAAAAAGAAACAATCGAATACAATATAAACGATTAAAAGCTAACTATTTACAATTAAAAAGAAACAGAAAACCACGCTTAGGCAGGGGTTGAGAAATTTTGGTTTTTGCTCTAATACTAGAGCAATAAAGCAATCCAAGCTGAATCTACTTTATCATTTTTTTGTGTTGGATTGTACGCACAAATAAAACCACTACTTTTAGGGATAGGCTAACCCTGTTTAAAAAACTACTTTTACTCTTCCATCCTGCTCCTGTCAAAATGCCACCATCGTTTTGTTTTGAAGTAGATAAAAAAGATAGACAATGAGAATGATCTTAGTTATGTGGTTCCTGCTCCTAGGAAGTATAGCTCAACTTCAAGCCCAAAATTACTTGATTGCCCCTACAGTCAGCTACCAGTATCAAAAGGGAAGTATGCTAAAAGCGGGAATCTCTTATGCGACAGATTTTAATTCGACTGCTATTATAAAACTAGATGCTACAGCTAATTTCACCTGGGTACAACATCAATTTGCCGTTATTCCCGAAATCGCAGCTACATACTATAAAAATATGGATTATATTGGTTTGTTTACCAGGGCCGAAGTAACGCCTTATACCCTCACCCCAAAAGTGGGTATATCCGCATTAACCCTAGTGGAAATTGATTTCGGATATGGATTTTCAATTCGTGATAAAACAGGTTATGCCCCTATTAGAGGATTTACAACTTCCTTGCGTTTTACTTTTCCCCTAAATACGAAACTATAACCTGTTCCTTTTATCACCAAGGTTTCTCGAGTTACTTCTACTCGTGTATGGTTAAAATTCTATGACAAATTCCGATTTGGGCACTCTTACTTTTTTCATAGGAGCAATCCAATCATTCGCTTCATCCGCATAGCCGATATACATAAGGGAAACGCTTTTTAATCCAAGTTTTTCTAGCCCTAAAACACGATCGACTACTTCATTGCTAAATCCTTCTGCAGGAGTAGAATCTACGCGTAATTCCGCCGCTTGTGCCAACGCTAACCCCAAGGCAATATACGTCTGACGTGCAGTGTGTGCAAAGTTGACTTCGCTTGGTTGATTGAGGTAAATTTGCTTTAATTGATCGGTATAGCTTGCAAATCTTCCTCTAGGTAAGCCGCGTTCATCCGTGGTAAAATCGTAAACAGTATCAATTCGCTCTGCAGTATATTGATCCCAAGCAGCAAAGACAAGAACGTGAGAACAGTTGCGCATACACTCCGGATTTAACGCCCCTTTTGCCAATTGCTCTTTGATCCCCTGATCGCGAATGATCAGTAGTTTAAAAGGCTGAAGCCCCGAAGAGGTTGGCGCTAATCGCGCTGCTTCAACAATCTTATCAACGTGCTCTTCACTTACTTTTTTTGTGGAGTCATATGCCTTTACAGCATGTCTCCATTTCAAATTTTCAATTAATGACATGGCTCTTATTTTTATTTATTTAAAATTTTCATTATACTGTTTTTTAAAGCTACTACCTCTTCTTCCGTGACCTGCATGGATTCCATTAACTTTTGAGGAATATCGCTAGCCTGCTCCTCTAAGGCAAGTCCCTTGGGCGTTAAAGAGATGTTGACCACGCGTTCATCCGCAGGATTTCGCCTGCGCTCTACCATCCCCTTTTGTTCCATGCGCTTCAACAATGGCGTGAGCGTACCGCTGTCCAAAAATACGCGATCACCCAACTGCCCCACCGTTTGTTCCCGCTCTTTCCACAATACCATCAACACCAAATACTGTGGATACGTAATCCCCAAAACATCCAAAAACGGACGATAGTGTTGTACAATTTCTTTCGCTAAGGCATAAATGGGAAAACAAACTTGGTTTTCAAGGGATAAGGACGTATTCATAAGGTCTCACTTTATATAAAAATCAAAGGTAACCAATTATATTGTGCACAATATAATTTTAAACAATATTTATGAAATTCAACTATAATCCGGCTTATAATACTACCTAACACAAAAAAAAATCGCTCTTTCTCCTTGTGCAGAATGCTAGTCAATGTAAATCTAATCCTCTGCTGGTCTACAGATTACAATAGAAGTTGAAAAACAACTCAACCGTACAGAGCAAAAAAAACCGCTTCTATAGGTTGAAGCGGTTTATTTCAGACTAATAGTTTATTACTATCGCTCTATTTTTTAATTTTTAAGTGAAGCCATATCAATAACAAAGCGGTATTTCACCTCTCCTTTTAACAAACGATCGTATGCCTTGTTGATGTCTTGCATTTGAATCAGCTCAATATCAGAAGTAATATTGTGTTTTCCACAGAAATCTAACATTTCTTGAGTTTGTGCAATTCCGCCGATAAGAGATCCAGAGAAGCTAATGCGATTGAGAATTAAGCTAAATGCCGAAACAGGAAGCGGGTGTTCTGGTGCACCGACGAGCGTCAGGCGTCCATCTCTTTTTAAAAGACTGAGGTAGGAATTAATATCGTGCTGAGCAGAAACACAGTCTAAGATAAAATGTAAGGTAGAAGCATGGCTTTTCATTTGCCCTTTGTCTGTTGATAAGATAACCTCATCCGCACCTGATCTACTTCCTCCTACACTTTTTTTATCAACTGTAAACTCCTTTATAATGCTTACTTTTATACTCAAAAAGCAAAAATGGAAGAAATCTACCAACTCGAAACACTAGAAGAACTAAAGCAATTTATAGCGCAAAAAACAGCTCACGCTTTACGTCCTACTTTACTTGAAGCGTATGCACGCCTACTTCAGTATAAAAATATCGAAGAGTGGAACCAGTTGGTTCGCATTTGTGAAAGCTTATCTCTAACGGGGTGGGGAGAGGAAGAACCTCAAGAAGCGCTCGCATCTAAATGGATCAACGGCGCTTTCTATACGGTACTACAAAATAAAAACTTTGAAGCAAAAGAAGGTACCTCCCAATCGTGGCGCAAACAAAATGACAGCTATGTATTAGATGGAAAAGACGTGGATCTAACTGCCTATAGCGCGACAAAACTTGCCTCACAGCGAAATAAACTTCCCAAAGCACCTATTCGTTATTCGCGCTCAGGAAATTATCAAAAATCGCTACAACCTTTTATTGATCAACTAGATACACTCAAGACACTTTTAATTCAAGAAACACAACCCGAACGCTATGGCCATGGATTTTCTTATATTGGAATAAACCTGTATTTCAGCAATCACGACGATCAACATCAAACCGTTCGCCATGAATACTACCACGAAGAAGAAGATGTTCCCGAAGAGTTAAAAAATGCACAAGACAATTTACCCCTTTATAGCATTCGTCCTCGGTTGAAGATAAGCAACCTATCGACCAAAGAGCACGAACTTAGACTCTTGGTTACTCGCTATTTTACAAAAGAATTTGGATTCAAGACAGTACAGGAACAAAAACAAATCTTACGGGAAGATTTCCTTGAGATTATCGATCAATTAGCAATCAAGCTGCAAAAGAAAAAAATAGCTTACGACACTTCACTATTCAAAGAGGATGTGGAGCGTATATTCGAACTGTGGAGGTAATTAATCGACCGTTTTAGGTTTTGGATTGGCGATTGCCACTTCATTCAATTCAAACATTTTTTTAATTTGTTGCTTTTTGATAAAAGAGGGCAACAAGCGAAAAGTAGCATTGCGCATGAACACGAACAAAGGATGGCGAAACTGGGCGATTTGCCCGAGTGTCCAACTGTCTCGTACAATCGCATGGGCTTTTGAACGTCGGATTGGGGGAAATTGCTGTAGGGCTTCCTCCAAGGAATGGCGTTCTAGTAATTTACTGATGACATACACATCTTCAATTGCTTGACAAGCCCCTTGCCCAAGGTTAGGCGTGGTAGCGTGAGCGGCATCTCCAAGTAGACAAGCTTTGTTGTGGTACCAGTTGGAGAACGGTTTAAGGTCGTAAATTCGATCGCAGTGTATAGCCATTGGATCTGTTTGTTGAATCATGGCTTGGATCCACAAGGGACAATCTTCTATATATTCTTCTACAGTTGTATGTGGTTTATAGCGATCTTCATCGACCAAAAAATACCAATATACCTGTTGTTCTGTCAATTGCACAAACCCTAAACGCTTGCCTTTACCCCAGCTTTCTACTGCTGCATTGGCATAAGTTGCAGGTAAGGTATACGGCAATACACCACGCCAACATACTTGCTTTGCATTGCGCAAGGTAGAGGGCGCAAATAACAGTTGTCTTACCCGTGATCGCAATCCATCCGCCCCAATAACATATTCATGCGTAGCACTCGTCTGATCTTCAAATTCCAAGTGGTACATTCCGCTATCCTCAATGGTGATCCCCTGTAAGCGCTTGTTTAGTTGAATGTGTTCCTCTCCAACAGCCTCGACCAATACCTGGTGCAAGGCACTGCGATGTATGGCTATATTAGCCAATTGATACTTTTGCTCAAAAGCAGTCAAATGCGTTTGATCGAGTACACCTAACTCCATATCGGTTAACAGCACCGTAGATATACGCATTCCTCTATCCGTCAAGGCTTGATCAACACCCAAGTGACGAAACACTTGCATCGCATTATTGGCAATAGCAATTCCCGCACCAACAGGTTTAATCGCTGCTGTTGCCTCATATACTACAAAGGAAATTCCCGCTTTTTTAAGTGCTATGGCCAAAGTTAATCCACCTATTCCGCCACCTATAATCGCTACTTGCATACTAAATCGTTGAGGGGTTATTTGAGAAGGAAAGATAATGGAAATTCATCGATTAATCACCTTCTAGTGGCTGTCTTTTCTAGCAAAAATACCGATTTCCTTTCCCAAGGCATTCTCCTTGAAAAACACAATTACTATTCGCGCATCAAGTATACCCATCCAGTAAACACTTCTTTTTTTGCTGTTTCTATGTGGTAAAAATAGGTTGCAGATGGCAGTAATTTACCCCCATCAGATTGTCCTTTCCACTGTTTAGTATAGTGTTTTTGATGGTACACTCGTTGACCATTGCGATTGAAAATTTGAAGGGATACTCCACCGAAACTTTCCAAATCAAAAACATCGTTTAACTGATCGCCTTGGGGAGAAATTCCTTTTGGAATAAAGCACAAATTCTTTGCGCCGTATAATTCAAGGGTAGCACTAGCCTTACATCCATTTTCGTCTACCGTTGTTAAGCCTATGACATTTTGGTCCTCACCCAATAGATGACGGTAAGCTGAAAGACTTAATTGGGCCGTATGTTCTGCTACTTCCACATGATTGATCGACCATTGAAATGACGAAGCAGTAGACAACTCATCAGCATTGCTTTCTACAATCAAATTATCCTTAAAACAGAAGTAGTCCAATTGAGGTATTTTGGGGTGTTTAACCTCAATTGTCACAGAAACAGCCTGTGCACAATACCCTTGCAAGGGTGTAAAAGTATAGGTAGTCGTTTGAAAGGAATTTAAGTTTGGGGTCCAGCTTCCCTCTACTCCATTTGTAGAAACCACAGGCAATTCGTCAAGCCATTCTCCTGAGCAAATAAAAGAGGGAAGATCAAATTTAGGTTCAATCTTAGGGATTATTTCGATCTGAATCACTTTGGGCAAGACGCAAAAACCCTCATCGGGCGTAAAGGTATAGGTTGTCGTTTTTGTAGGGTCAAAAGCAGGAGACCAAACCCCCTTATATCCATTTTCATCCGTTGTGGGTAATACGAGAGTGGTTCCCTCGCAGTGGGAGGTTTCTATATGAAATTGAGGTTCGATATAAGGTGAGACAATCGCAATAGTCAAGGTAGTCGACACCGCTGTGGGATCATCGGGTGTAAAGGTATACGTTGTAGTTTGTTGGTTATTAGGTTGTGGAGACCAACTACCTGTATACCCTTCATTAGACTGCTCTGGCAAAACAACAACAGCTCCTTGACAAAGAGGATCAACCGCATCAAACGTTGGCGTTTTGCCCACAATAGCAATGTCATCTATATAGTAATACGCTCTAATCGACTCATTTTCAATTGTTGGATCTTCTTCCAATACAGTGTGTTCATCGTCATAAAAGTTTCCGATGATAAAATATCGAGCCCCCGTGGTTTGGGGGGTATAGGTTAATTCAACCAATACCCAGCCAAATCGCTGTGTGATTAGATGAGGGTAATTCGCATCTGGCACTAGATCAATGACATCATTGGATTGTTGAAAAAAGACCTCGTCAAAAAATTTAATTCCAAAATTTGAACAAGCCCATCTACTTTTTTGCGCTAAGGAAACATAAAATTGTATGCTGTACTTATGCCCTGCCTGCAGTGGTTCAAGCAATTCGCCTTGGATATATTCTCTTTTGTCATTGGGTGAATACAGCAACATCCCCACCATACTATCACCCGTCCTTGGCGCGCGATTTCCTAAATTGGAGGCGGACGTACTCATGGGATGTAGCACACATTGCCTATTCAAACTCATGTGGTATATATCAGAGGTCCCAGTTGTAGGAGCCGTCCAATTTAATATCGCTTGATCAAAGGATGTATTGGTCTGATAAAAATTACACAATAAATTAGGGGAATGCACCAATTCAAAACTAGGATTTATAACGAGATTCTCCTGACTATAACCCGTCGTAGCTATACATCCAAAAAGTAAAAGTAAAAGTGAAGTAAACGCAAATCTCATACTGTGTTGTTTCTGTTAAAGTTAACTATTTTTACTAGAACATATCTTAATTTTTTCAATCAGCAAAAAGTATAGGCTACAGATATAGGTACTTTATAGGATAGCACCGTCCATTCAACTTCCTTCTAATCTTCTACTCTTCGCCTTACAGTTCCTCTTTACCGCCAAAATAGGTCATCGCCCAAGGAAAGGGAAACTAGGAATTAATCCCGCTATCAGCACTATTTATTCAAAACGAAAAAAGCGCTTTAGAAATTCTAAGCGCTCTTCTCTCAAGATATTAAAATTGTTGTGGGGAATTTGAAATATAGATTTTTTAAAGCTCCGCGGTTCATCATCCTCAAAAAAAAGACCTTTTTGCTCCATTTTACTACCTAGACCACAGCTGATAAAACCAGGGGAGCTTTAGTATTGTTATAATCCTTAAACTCGTAAAATTGAAATGCTACAGGGACAAACCTCCTATGAAGCATATTTCTGATTTCAAAAATAATTCACAAATTGCGAAAAAACACCAGGGTAAACCCTGTTTTTTAAATTCAAAGGTTTTTCTCTTCACATTTTAAAGAAAAAACAAGGAATACCATTCAAATTATAGTAAAACAAATAAATCAGCTACTAATGCCCTATATTTATAAAATTACAACAATTCCAACTATAAATCCATTTCTATAATTTGTTTTTTTTATACAAAAAAGATAATAAAACATAAATTTTTCTTAAATTTGATGGATTAGAAACTAAAATCCCTTTCACATAAACTGGTATACTACGCTAAAACATGAATCAACGTATTGCGACAAAAGAACAACATTGGGTTTACCAAAGTATAGCAAACTGGGCCAATTTTTCAATGGATAGAACTGCTATTAAGGTAGTAGCTGAAAAGGATTTTAATGTCTTTCACTATTTGAGGGGCGACTTGTTAACCGACAATATACACGCTTATTTTGGCTATTACAATGAACGTTTATACCTTCATTTTATACCAAGCTCCGTGGATGTATCTACTTCCTTTCAAGACCCATCAATAATACCTACAGCCTTGTACAGCAGTATTGGCATAAAAGAGAATGCTAGTAAAGGTCCTATTGAAAAAAGTGATGCTGAAATACGCATCTCAAAATGGGAGGATCAAGAAGTTCGAAACAAAGTAATAGACAACGCTAGCTTCGTTCAAGTTTTTTGGATTCCCAATGATGATTTTAAAGGTAATAGTCCACTAAAAATCAACTTAGCCATTCACAACGATCAGGTGGATCTAGTATTGACGTCTATGGGGAAAAGCAGTAGTTATTTAGACACATGTAAACCTATCCCTCCTTTCGATAGTACACTAACACAGCAGAAATTTGGCTTATTGCAGCAACTAAAAATATGGAAAATTAAATAGGCATGACTATATTTACATTTGTCACCTATACAATCCCCTTAACCTTAGTGCTATTAATTTTTTACGCCTCAATCAAAATGCCTTTATCTCGGTATAAAGTAGCCTTTATAGGATACCTTATCACCTGCTTATCCTTTGTTTTTCTAGGTGAATTTTTGGGCAAAAAACTGGGAAACAACCTCCTATTAATTCCGATTTTTGGCGTATTAGAATTGGGATGGTTTTCCTATATTTACTATACGCATACCCAAAAAAAAATATTCCTCTATACTGTTATTCCCTCGTTGATCCTCCTGTCATATGAGCTTAGTACAATACAATTTCACGATTTGCAACAACTCAATTCCTACACGAGGAGTGTGACAGCCCTGTCTTTATTTTTACTTACCTTGCACTACGCCTATTACCTAGTTAAAAATAAATGGCAATCCTATAATACCTCTTTTTTCCTTTTTAATGCTGTTGTACTCGTCTATTTTATCTTTGAGTGCTTGTATTACCTGCCTCTCCACCTATTAATAACAGGAAACCGCGAATATATACTGCTATTCTGGTTTCTGAATAGTATCCTTACACTACTTTTTTACCTATTAACAACGATAGTCATATGCAGAATAACGCGCAAAGCGAACATATTGTCCTAATTTGGTTGATTCTTGGCTTACTACTTGTGCTAATCATTAGCATAGCATTTATCATACTTTTAAAACTAAATCACAAAAAACACATCGAAACCCAGCACCAAATCCAAGCATTAAACCAAGACCACCACAAAAAACTACAGCTGTCATCCTTGGCTATACAGGAAAAAGAAAGGCAACGCATTGGCAGTGATTTACACGATTCGGTTATTAATTCGCTAAATATCTTATTCTTGCAATCGCAAACCAAACAAGAAGACCCTAAAATGGTGGATCACATACAGGAAGCAATTTCGATAACAAGGCGTATATCCCATGATTTGAATCCACCCCTTTTGGAATTTGCAACCATCGAGCACCTTATCAAAGATTTATTTCAACAGTGGAATACTTTTTACAACATTCGTTTACGCATTGATACACAGGCGATAATTGAACTCTCAACAGAACAAAAAACCCATATGCTTCGCATCGCACAAGAATTGATGAACAATATACACAAGCACGCCCAAGCGAGTGAAATTGACGTGCAGTTGCGCCTCACTTCAAAGGCTGTAGTCTTTGGAATACGCGATAATGGGAAAGGATGTTCCAAACAAGAACTGAATAAAGGTTTGGGCATGCAAAATATTCAACTGCGTACAACCTTATTAAAGGCAGTACATAAATACAAATTAAAACCCAAAAAAGGAACCTATTTTATATTGTTAATCCCTCTAAAACAAATGGTATGAAAACTCAAATCATTCTCGTTGATGATGAAGTACTCATCACGGATTTACTCGCCAATTTCTTGCAACAAGACCCGTCTATTGAAGTTGTAGCAACTTTTAATTCAGGCACAGAATTTCTAGAACACATAGCAAGTACAACGGCATATCCTGATATTTACATTCTCGACTTTCGCATCGGAGAAGTAGATGGACTTGAACTCTTAAAACAATTGCGACAGGCAGGAAATGATACACCAGTTATTCTTTTGTCTTCCCATTACAATGACAGCCTGATTAGCTTTATTGTCAAAACGGGGTTTGCTGCCTTTTTACCTAAAAACACAAAACCAGCCGTACTTCTTGAGGTAATAAGCGAAGTAAAGACCAAAGGATTCTATCTGTTACCCGCACAATTTTCGCTGTTAAGGGAACAAATGACCATCAAAAACACAAGCATTACCCCAGATTTAAAACTCGCTCTAAGCGATAGAGAACTCGAAGTACTCCACCTCATTGCTCAACAAAAAACAGGAAAAGAAATTGCAGATCACTTATTTCTATCGCTCAAAACAGTGGAAGGCCACAAAAACAGTCTATTCCAAAAAACAGGAGCCAAGAACGTAGTGGGACTCATTGTATATGCCGTACAAAACAAACTCATTTCAATGGAAGAAATTTCCCTGTTGTGAGCACATGCCAACGGGGATTAGGTGGACAATAATCCCAAGGTAAAGCAAACATAAGACGGATATACCTAGTACTATGTCTCTTGTATACTGCGTTTTCGCCTAGGCTATACGTTAGGCTTAGCCTTTGTATTTTCCTTTAAAAAGCCAAGGATTTCATCGACCACTAGCTTTAAATGTACGGGTAACTCTGCTTGTTCATACGGGTGTTTTGCCCCAAAAACGTGATCAGCCCCTTCAACGATGTATAACGTAGACTCTTTCATCCACAAGTGTAGCAATTCAGCTTCTTTTACACCTACCGCTTGATCAGCCGTTCCATTGACAATCAATACGGGTTTTCGCAGATTTTGTGCGGCATACTGAATGGTTAATGCCTGTTCGTTCGCTTCAAAGTCTTCCCAAAACGTTAGATAATGAGGCATTTGCTGCTTGGTTCTGCCATTCATACTATAAAATACTCCTTCTTTTTGCCATAACTCAAAGTTGTCACGCTGTGGAAATCGCTTCTTAAAATCAGCCACGCCCGCCAAGGAAATAGCCCCTGTAACCTTATCGTTATAATAGGTTTGCAACAATACTGCCCCTCCTCCTCTACTATGTCCAATCAAAAAGATTTGAGTCTCCTCTACATAAGGCTGAACCTGATAAAAGTCGATCACTGCCGCTAAATCGTTTTGTTCTTGTGTATAAGTGTTTTTGCCAAATGCCTCTAAGTCGACAAATTCCATCGGTTGATCTAAAGATGTTCCATTGTGAGAAAAATTGAACTTTACAGCTACATATCCAGCTTTGGCTATCGTTTGCATCATCAAATCCCAAGCCCCCCAATCTTTAAATCCTTTATACCCGTGACAAAAGATAACTAAAGGCCTTTTACCTCTTTCCTCTTCCCAATAAGCATCTGCTAGAATAGAATGCGTAGTGCCATTTTTGATGATTGTAGTCTCATGACGAAGTTGTACCATAATTTTCGATATATTTTAACAAGTGAACAATATATTTTTAAAAATCATTAAGCTTAAATTTTCTAATTTAGCTCAAATAGATCTTAATAATTAACCAAAAGAATTAAGCATATGAACCATATTAGTTTAACCAAGACCACATGGAAATCTTCAATTTCCATAATTTTACTGGGTATTAGTTTATCTTTTGCTTCCCTACCTGCGTTTGCACAAGGAAAAGAACAAGTTACGATAAAAAATAAAACTTTGTCTTACGAAATTTCAAAAGAGACAACTGCAGCAGACCTAGAGGCTATTGCAAAAGAGATCAATGCTGAGAAAGTAGCCAACCTACGCTTTTCAAATGTGAAGCGAAATAACAAGAATGAAATCATTAAAATAACCACAGAATTTAATAATGACAAAGGTTCTTCCCAAAAGAAAAGTGAATATAATTCAGAGGGAATTCGTCCTTTTTCAGTTGTTATTCACGAGAAAGCAGACGGCAGTAAGTATTTAGAAATCACTTCTGATTTACAACAATATGCCTCGCCCTTCGCTGCGGATATACCCGATTTTTTACAGCCCAATTTCAACGATACCGTAGATGATTCCTTGGATATTACACCCGATCCACTACTAGACATGATACAGTCAATGCAAGCTAGCATGAAGCAACAACAAGAAATGCTAGAAAAACTGATGAAAGAAAACGAAAAATAGAATTTGGTTGACGGCAGAGAGTAAATTGTAAACCAAAAACGCCTCCCTATTGAGGAGGCGTTTTTTATATTGCACACAAAAAAGCCATAACTATAAGGTTATAGCTTTTTAAAATTAAAATTCGTTTTGTTTTATCTAGTATAGTTTGGAGCTGATTTTGTGATAGTGATATTATGTGGATGACTTTCCCCAATACCAGAAGCTGTCAGCTGTACGAAACGAGCCACTTCTTGTAGAGTTGGAATATCTTTAGCTCCACAGTATCCCATACCAGCGCGTAAACCACCAATAAATTGTAACATACTTTCGTTTAATTCCCCTTTGTAAGGAACGCGACCTTCAATTCCTTCTGGAACCAATTTTTTCACGTCATCCTCAACATCTTGGAAATAGCGATCTTTAGAACCTTGTTTCATAGCAGCAACAGAACCCATTCCACGGTATGCTTTGAATTTTCTACCTTCAAAGATAATTGTCTCACCTGGTGATTCTTTAGTTCCTGCTAACATAGATCCTAACATCACACAATCAGCACCTGCACCGATTGCTTTAGGAATATCTCCTGTATAGCGCAATCCTCCATCACCAATAACAGGAACACCTGTTCCTTTTAAAGCAGCAGCTACTTCCATAATAGCCGAAAACTGAGGAAAACCAACACCTGCCACAACGCGAGTTGTACAAATTGATCCAGGACCAATTCCCACCTTCACTGCATCAGCACCTGCTTCTACTAAATATAAAGCAGCTTCTGGTGTAGCGATATTACCTACTATTACGTCGATTTCTGGAAATGCTTGTTTTACTGATTTTAATGCGCCTACTACTCCTTGTGAGTGTCCGTGAGCCGTGTCGATAATTAAGGCGTCTACTCCTGCTTTCACTAAAGCGGTTGCGCGCTCAACGGTATCGTGTGTAACACCTAAAGCCGCAGCAACGCGTAAACGACCAAATTGATCTTTATTCGCATTGGGTTTTAGGGTTAATTTAGTGATATCTCTAAATGTAATTAGTCCGACTAATTTATACTCAGCATTCACCACTGGTAATTTCTCAATTTTATTCTCTTGAAGAATTCCTTCTGCTTGCTCTAAGGTTGTTCCTTCTGCTGCAGTGACTAAGTTTTCTTTGGTCATTACCTCCGTAATAGGCTTTGCATTTTCTTTTTCAAAACGCATATCTCTATTGGTAATAATCCCTTTTAAAACGCCGTGTTCATCCACTACTGGAATACCTCCAATACTGTATTCAGCCATAGCTTTCTTAGCATCTCCAACCGTTGCTGTTAAAGGCAGGGTTACAGGATCAATAATCATCCCTGATTCCGCTCTTTTTACTTTGCGAACTTCTTTGGCTTGCTCTTCAATTGTCATATTTTTATGGATTACTCCTATTCCTCCTTCACGAGCAATAGCAATAGCCATTTCACTTTCTGTTACTGTATCCATCGCCGCAGATACAATTGGAACATTTAGCGTAATATTTCTTGAAAAATTTGTTTTTAAACTTACCTCCCGTGGTAAAACTTCCGAATAATTTGGAACTAAAAGAACATCATCGTAAGTTAATCCTTGACCGATGATTTTTGTTGTGTGTGCTTTCATGTGCAATTGTAGTTGAATTGCACGCAAATTTAGTTTTTTTTATTCAGGTAAAAAAATCCTAGTGGTAAAAATTAAAAACTTTTAACGCTTCGTTATAGGCACTCTCAAAAGACATCGCACTTAAATTCGTATCTATCTTATTAGCAGTAAAATAGCTTAACATTTTTTCTGTTGGCATATTTCCAGTTAAATCATCTTTTGCCATTGGACATCCGCCATAGCCTTTAATTGCTCCGTCATAACGCAAACAGCCTGCTTTATAAGCTGCGTCAATCTTTTCAAACCACAAATCTGGTGTGGTGTGTAAGTGCGCTCCAAATTCGATCTCAGGATAAGCAGGAATCAAATTGCTGTACAGATAATCAATTACCTCTGGTGTTGAACTTCCTACCGTATCGGATAAAGAAAGGATTTTCACCCCCATAGTTGCTAAACGCTCCGTCCACTCGCCAACGATATCCACATTCCACGGATCTCCATAGGGATTTCCAAAGCCCATAGACAAATAGGCCACTACTTCTTTATTGGTCTTTGTCGCTATATTTAGAATCTCTTGCAGCGTTACTATAGACTCCGCAATCGTTTTATGCGTATTTCGCATTTGGAAATTCTCAGAGATAGAAAATGGGAATCCCAAATACTGAATTTCTTTGTGTACGGACGCCTCTTCTGCCCCACGGGTATTAGCAATAATCGCTAACAATTTGCTTTGGGTTTTACTCAAATCGAGCTGTGCCAAAACATCAGCCGTATCAATCATTTGAGGAATCGCCTTTGCAGACACAAAACTTCCGAAATCAATGGTATCAAATCCTACACGCAATAACGCTTGTAAGTATTGTACTTTTTTTTCTGTTGGTATAAACATTTTAATGCCCTGCATAGCATCGCGCGGACATTCTATAATTTTTACTGTTGGCTTCATAGTGCTCCAAAGATAGAAGAAAGCAAGATATTCTCAAAAACAAATTATAAATTTAAAAATCACCTTCTTTTGCCTTTTTCTTTTTCTTTCTTCTTTATTAAAAACAACTGTAATCTTTAAGATTATTTTAGATAAATACAGTAGAATTAATCGTAAGTTTGAAGAGCAAAGATAAAATAGTGACCATGACTCAACCCAAACAAAAAGCGCTAAACAAAAACTTGCCTCTGGCAGACATCATAGAAAAAGCAGGAACAGACAAAGAATATCGCGCTGTTTTCTACGAAAAATTCTTAAAGAACGACATTTATGTTTTGGTAAAAAAGGAGTACAACCAAGCCAATAGTTTCAATGCCAATGCGCCTATTATCACCTTTGAGAATCAACATATTCCCGTTTTTACAGACCCCAAACACATTTACGACCAAGGGGCTATTCAGGATGAAATGAACTATATGAAAGTCAACGGCAGAGCCTTTTTAGAACTCGCTATGGGACATCACATCATCGTCAATCCCTTTTCAAAAGTATACAAAGAACTAGTGCCAAATGAAATAGCTGACATGTTGAATGGCTCTATCTTTAACTTTATGAAGGACGATGTGGCACACCTACACATGCAAGCCCTTATTGGAAAACCAGAAATAGAACCCACGGCCTTACTTCAAGACCTAAAGATAACCTTCGCCTCTATTCCCGCAATTGCTTCTGCGTATATTGGCTGGACCTTTAATGAGCGCATTGATCAAAAACCGCATTATATCTTTGCCATTGATTGCGAAGTAAAAGATGCTGCTGGATTTAAAGAAATTGCTGATGTTATCTCAAATTTATGTAAACCTCACCTGAAAAAAGAAGACTATATCGACATTATTCGCTTAGAACCTAAGGGCAATTTTAGCGACTATTTTTACAACGAAGATCAACCGTTTTACACCAAGTAAATGAAACCAATTTTACCCGCGTTTACTCCAATTGACAGAGAAACCTGGAGTAGAACCCCCTATTACGATTACTATCGTACACAACTCAAAACAAAGTACACCATTAGTATCAAAATTGATATTACGGTCCTGCTGGCTACCTATAAGGCGAAAGGGTATAAATTCTTTCCCACTTTCCTCTATGTAATCATGCGTGCCCTGAACAATAGCGAAGCGCTTCGCACCTGCATACACCAAGGACAACTAGGGGTTTGGAATTTTTTGTCTCCTCAATTTACACTCTTTCACGATGATGATAAAACCTTCTCCGATTTATGGAGTGACTATTACGGTGATTTTCCGTCCTTTCATCGGGCGATCACCCAAGATATCGAACAGTATAAAAACGTAAAGGGAATCAAGGTAAAATCGGGGCTACCAGCTAATTTTGTACCAATTTCTTGTGTCCCTTGGATCAGTTTCGAGAGCATCAGTCAGGATACCTCAGACGATACCGATTTCTTGAAGCCCATCATTCGCTTTGGTAAATATTATCAAGAGCAAGAACGCGTCTTGATTCCCCTGTCCGTGTATGTCAATCACGCAATCGCAGATGGGTATCACACCGCGGCGTTTTTAAATGACATCCAACACCTAGCAGCTAATGTAAACAGCTGGCTAACAACAGAAAACAAATAAAAAACGGAAGTCAAACTAGTTGTTCGCTTCCGTCTTCTTATCTTGTTAAGTTCTTGCACTCCTCTCCTATTAAAAAAGGTCTCCTTCTTCCACCCCTTCAATAACCTGATCTGAATGAATCAGCTGCAAATCAATGGTTTTAGCAGCAGTAAACTTGATTTGATCTTTATATTTCAACACCATGCCGTTCTCTACGTTCAAGCTCCATCCCTCGTTCAAGTAAATGGTTTTCGTTCGGTCACTTGTCAACACAATGCTTTTCTCTTTTTGGGGTAAAAATATTTCTGCTTCTTTGCCATCCTTAGCGAAGAGCACAAAACAGCTTACTTCATTGTTTTCCAAATCATTTTCCAGATCACTCCCAGCGTTTGCATCATCATCAATTGGGTTTAATCGAAATCCAACTTCAAACACGCGAATACAATCTTCCGATAAATAGCTGTATCGATAACCCGCAGTATAAGCACAACCAAAGCCATCTTCTTCACCGACAACAGTTTTACCGCCATCTGTAACGATAGACTTATCTTGTGTTTCATTGCTTTTTCTATCTTTGAGTATAAAATCACAGGAAACTAAACTAACTGATAAGAGTATCCCTACTACTAGTGCACTTTTTCTCATCCTTAAAGCCTTTTAATGTGTTGAATACAAAACCGTTTCAATGGTTGAAAATTCAGTTGGTTTTTCAGGATTGTAAAAGTATTTAATCAACACCTCTCCGTGCAATCCTCCAGAATAAAAATCGGCTATAATCCAACGGTGATTAATAAACTGTACTTTATTAATAATACATTTCTGTCCATCCATTGCGCCATATGGCACGAGGGGATTTCCCGTATCAAGATGATTTAGCGCTAAAATTTCCTCGCGGATTTTATCCACATCTTGATCTAGTGTTTTGTAATTGAAATACTCTTGTGCATCGTCGTTATACTCCAATGAAAAATACTTCGCATCATTTAACTCTTTAGATGCCAGCTTTAAAGAATCTCGAACAATGGCTATACGCTTATGGGCTATTTCGATTTTCTTCTCTTCTGATTTCATCATGTTGCGGTTTGTATTGTACAAAAGGGCAATGACTAAAACTGAGAATACAAAAAGATAAAAAAAGACTTTATGTCTCATGATTTATGGTAGTTTTATTTGTTGTTCATCGTAAGCCAAAGATACATTTTTTGGCAATATCTTTTCCACTTCCTCGCAAAAACCTAAATCTTGTGAGATATGGATGAGATAAGCATGACAAGGATTGATTTTTTCAATAAAAGCTAGGGCTTCCTCTAAGTTAAAATGGGTAGGATGTTCTTTAATGCGCAAAGCATTAACAACCAGAACCGAACAACCTTTTATTTTCTCAATTTCTGTATCGGCTATGTATTTGGCATCGGTGATATAGACTAGATCGCCCAAGCGGAAACCAAAAATTGGCAAATCGCCATGTTGAATGGACAAGGGTACGATGGGTTTTCCTTTAATATAAAAGGTTTGATCTTCTTCGATGGTATGAGATGCAACACTAGGTGCTCCAGGATATCGATTTTCTGTGGTAAAAATATAGTCATAACGCTTTTCTAGGGCCGTAAGTACCCGGGCGGAAGCGTAGATAGGCATAGGACCATACAAAAAGGTCAACGGGCGTATTTCATCTAGTCCCGCAATGTGATCTGCGTGCTCATGGGTAAACAAAATTGCATCGAGATAGTTGCAATCTGCTTGTAGCATTTGCTGTCTAAAATCTGGACCACAATCGATCAAGATGGTCAAGTCATCCCAAGTAATCAATGCGGATGTTCGCAAACGGTAATCGCGTTTATCCAAACTCTTGCCAATGGGGTGATCTATTGCTATCACTGGAACTCCTTGAGAAGTACCTGTTCCTAAAAATCGTATTTCCAAAACCTATTCCTTTTTATACAAAAGTACACTTTATCTTTTTTTTGTTGTACATAATTTGTTACTTTGTTACAAAAGCCAATAAATGGAACATTTTGCAGAAGATCTAGTATTAGAAGGGGATCGAATCATTGAACATCAACCTGCTATTTCGGATAAGGCACTCCGTATAAACCTCAATCACGATATTTATGGAACATTTGCTGAGATCGGTGCTGGTCAAGAGACCGTGCGTCATTTCTTTCGAGCGGGTGGCTCGTCGCGAACAGTTGCCAAAGCGATGTCTGCCTACGACAAATCCTTTAGCGATGCCATTTATAGTGTAGAAGACGATGGACGATATGTTACAGAAAGCCGACTGAATAAAATGTTGGATTATGAAACCAAGAAAATCGAAGATCGAATTCCCCGTGCTGCAAATCCAACTAAAACGTTTTTCAGCTATGCCAATACAGTAGCTACGATTGACTATGCCAAAAAGAATAAAGGACATGGTTGGGTTGGAATTATCTTTCAAACCGCTCCAAATGAAGCGTATAGCAAAATAGTCCTTCACATTCAATTCAAAGAAACTGATTCTAAACTACAACAAGAAACCTTGGGAATTTTGGGGGTAAACCTCATCTATGGGGCGTATTACCAACACCATGATCCCAAGAAATTAATCAGCTGTTTGTACGATCACTTGGATCGCGATCAGATCGAAATTGACAGCATTAGCTTAACAGGACATTTATTTTCACATATCGACAACCGCTTGATGAGCCTGCTCTTGGTAAAAAATGGTATGACAGAAGCAGTTATGTTTGGACCTGACGGACAAAGTAGATTAGCGGCAAACGAATTGTATCGCAAAAATATTCTAGCCCTTCGCGGTAGCTTCCGACCAGTTACCCTGGTCAATATGAATATGTACCAAAAAGCCTTAGATTCTTTTGTAAAAGAAAATCAACTACAGAGACAAGATACTACCGTGATTTTTGAAATTACCCTTTCTAACCTTTTAATGGAAGGTAATTTGGATGAAAACGACTTCCTTCACCGTGCAGATTTACTCTGTTCCCTAGGACAAACCGTAATGATCTCCAACTTTCAAGAATACTACAAGCTAACAGCTTATTTCTCTAAATACACCTCGGAAAAAATCGCCCTTTCAATGGGAGTTAGTAGCCTGCTCAATATTTTTGAAGAAAAGTATTACGCCAACCTGACCGGTGGTATTTTAGAAGCCTTGGGAAAATTATTCCGCAATCAAATGAGAATATACCTCTACCCAATGAAAGATGAAACGGGCAATATTATCGACTCAACCAATCTAAAAGTGGATTTACACATCAAAGAACTATACAAATTCTTTAAGAAAAACAACCAAATTGTTGATATTACCAATTACGAATTAAAAAATCTGGACATATTCTCTCGTGATGTCTTGCGCTCGCTTCAGTGTAACGAAGCAGGATGGGAGAACAAATTGCCTCCGGGAATTGCAACGATGATCAAAGAAAATCAACTCTTTGGCTATCACAAATAAACATAAAAAAAAGCGACGTTTATAAAACGTCGCTTTTTTTTCTATTATTATCTTACTTTACTTCTTGTTCGATATCAGGATGGATTTGTTTAAACTCCATCACAACTTTATCTCCATTTTTAAAGAGCAATGCACTCTCAGTAATTTCATAGTTTGTCACTTCCGTCAAGCCTTTTGTAAATGCAGCATCTGCTACACCTTCACAGAACATACGCGTTGCGCCTAATTTATCACCAATGGAAATACCGTTGTTCTCCTTTACTTCATACGTTCCTGTCAATGCATTACATCCGTCATTGCCGTGAACCATAAGATTTCCTTCAAAACTCAACATCGGTTTTTTACCTGGAAATAGTTCCTCCAATTTTTTGTCAGCTGTTTCTTGCGTATGAATGGCAATTAACTCCCAACTACCAAATAAATTTGCTTTTGTCGTAACTGCTGTTTCAACTGCAGGTTTGTCCGTTGATTCAAGCGCTTTTTCCGTTGTTTTTTTTTCGTTACACGCCGCTAACGCCAAAACCAATACGCCTACAGTTAAAAATTTAATTTTTCTCATTTTTTCACAATTTTTAATGATATACCATTTTATTCTAATCCAAATATAAAGAGTTATTTGGAATAAATTGCAAAAGTAACTTAAAAACTAGCTTTTTACTAAGTAGCAGAGACCACTTTCAAACCGATAATTGAACCTATTAGAGTAGCAATAAAAAACAAGCGCCAAAAGGTAGAGGGATCTTTAAATACAAAAATTCCAACAAGCACAGTTCCCACTGCGCCAATTCCGGTCCATACCGCATAGGCAGTTCCCAAAGGTAACGTTTGTGTAGCCTTGATTAACAAAGCCATACTCATACATAGGGCAAAGAGAAAACCTGCATACCACCAAATTGACTCCGTTCCTTTTGTTTCATTGGCTTTTCCCAAGCAATACGTAAAACCAACTTCAAAAAAACCTCCGATAATTAATACAATCCAGTTCATTTTATTTTTTTTGCGAAAGTATAATTATAAAATCTATTTTTTTTATCCTATGATAAATATTTATCGCAAAAGATTGCTATTAGATAAAACCTTCTTCTTTAACTTTTCGGATTAATCCTCCGTTATCCAAGACGTCAAAAGTTTGTTTCAGACCCGCAATTCGCTTGTTGACGGCACTATCACTTAAACACAGCGTTTCGCTAATTTCTTTAATGCGAAACCCCTTGTCGAGCAATAGCAAGATTTGAATATTTTGCTCCTGCAACAACGCCTCTCTCTTGTAGATTTCTCTCAGTGCTTCAGTGGCGTGAACGCTGTAAAAACGCTCTCCTTCTAAAACTTTTTTAATTGCGCTTCTCAAGATTTCCTCGTTTACATCTATTTTGAGCAACAGCGCTTGTGGTACAATCTTTTTGTGTATGTCATAGAGTACCAAAACCCCTTCATGCCCGGTAATGAAAACCACACTCACTTGGGGAAATCGTTTTTTTGCTAGAGCAACAAAATCGACACCATCTTTAATTTCTTCTACCTCTTCACCTTTTCCCAAGTTATAGTCCACAATAATTAAATCTAATTGTACACAATGGTCAATTTGTGCCACACCCTCTTGGACAGAAGTAGCACTCAATAGCGTAGCCTCAGCAAATTGCTGCTGTAAAATTTGAAGATACCAGTCTACAATCATTTGGTGATCATCGATAACTAAGACAGTAAAACTCAAAATTGTTTGTTTTTTTTAACATAGTATACAGTTTTTCTGTACAAGTACAAGTAAAAATATAAATATGTTTGTTAAGCAATCGAACTATTTTAGTATAAAAAACATTTTTTTATCTTTTACAAACCTTAAATATAAGTTTAAAATATTTCATTTTATTAAAAATAACGATAAATTACTATTTTTTTAAAAACAGAATCCATATGAGAAAAATTATCCTTACCTCGATTTCAGCATTTGCTTTGCTTTTGTTAGCTTCATGTTCTACAGACAACATGCCATCTGAAGGAAATGGAAGTGGCAAAGAAAGCCTTAATGTAACAATAAACAAGACAAACTCCAACGGTGAAAACGCTTCAATTGAAGTAGCAGTAGACACAGTTAAAACCAATATACAAGTAATAAACAGTGCCTCAAAAACGTTAGAAAACGGAGATGTAGGTCAAATAAAAGACAAGAAAAAATAAATCAGATAAACAGTTTAATCCTCAATTTTCACCGATAAAATTGGGGATTAATTCTTTTTTAACTTCCTTTGTTTCTCTTAAGAAACTCGTATGAAAGTAAATTATTTACTACCGCTACTACTCATTGTTTTCTGTTTTGCCTCTTGCTCCAAAGAAGCCAACAAACAAAAACACAATGATTTATCAAATTACCTCAATCACATTGAGGAGTCTGATCGCAATCAGCGGGATAAAATAATACAACTGGATTCCATCCTACTCACCTTGGAGGATGATTTTAACTCCAAAGCGCATCGAGAACTCTTGTTTCACTTTGCTGGTGTTGCCTATAACATAAAGGCAAACGAATTGTACTTTAAAACCAGTCAAAACTTACTATCCCTTGCACAAAAAGCCAAAGACACGCATGATATAGCCAAGGCCTATTTTTATTTAGGCGACTATTATGAGGATATAGTGAAATTGGACAGTGCCTATGTATCCTATTCTTATGCTGCAAAATTCTACCAAGCAAAACAAGACACCTTACATGTAGGTATCATGCAAAAAAGCATGGCAATCATCTTATTTGAAGAAGGCTTATTTAACCAAGCGGAGGTAGAAGCTTTTGCTTCCATACAAAAGATCGCACCGTACAAGGATAATAAATTACTACTTGAAGCATATGTTACAATTGCCAGTATTCTAGACCAAAACTCACAAAGTGAAGAGGCCGTTTTATACTACAAAAAAGCGCTCGATCTTTTAAACAATTATGATTCAAAACAGAATGTGACGATTCAAAGGATTACGATCTACAACAATATAGGCTATTTGTACAACGGGCTTAAAAATTACACAGAGGCAGAACAGGCGTTATTGAATGGATTAAATCTACTGACACAAGACCTACAAAACAGTCTGTTGCACGCGATGTTATTCAACAACTTGGCTCTGACTTACATCAAGACAGACAGGCTTACGGAAGCGGAGCAACTAGTAAAAGACGCCTATCGCATACGCACAAGCTTACAAACGCCCCAAGGACTCATTTCGAGTTACAGTCGTTTTGGCGAGCTTTATCTCGCCAAGAAAGATACCTTGAAAGCGGTTGAATACTGGAAAAAAGGATTCAAAACGTCGGAAAAAGTGAAAGCGCGCAATACAGCTTTGACCAATCTGCGCTATTTGAGCTTATACGATCAGCAAAATGCCAAAGAATACACCCAGCGCTACTATGAGATTAACGATAGCCTGAAAAAGTTACAAATTGAAAATCGAACAAAATTTGCCCGCATAGAATACGAAACTGCTCAATTAGAAGCGAGAAATGAACTCTTATCTCAACGCATAACCCTCTTCAGCATTCTCTCTCTATTAGCAGTGTTGTTGTCCATTTTAATCTACATTCTATTCAAACAAAAAATGATTCAAAGACGTCTGTTGTTTGAACAACAGCAACAACAAGATCGCGAATTAATTTACAAACTGATCTTACAACAAGAAGAAATTGCCAAAACTACCCTTTTGGATGAGCGAACGCGTATCAGTACTGAATTACACGACGGAATCATTAATACACTGTTCAACATCCGATTGATGCTTTCTAACGAATGTACCCCACAAAATCGTCAACTCATTGCCTCAGAAATTGAAGGTGCACAGCAACAAATCAGACGCATCTCCCACAACCTGCAAGATCAATCACTTGCCATGGGTAACTTCACTCCTATTCTAGAAAATTTAATAGAAAAAAACACAACAACTGCACAGTCCTTTACCCTGTTAATCGCTCGTAATTTTGACTGGAATAATTTTGATTACAAAACCAAAATGAATATCTATCGCATTGTTCAAGAATCCATACAAAACATCATTAAACACGCCCAAGCCACTCGCTCGATTATCTCCATTGTAGAATCCATGTCCAGCTATCACATCAAAATTCAAGACAATGGCATAGGATTTAAAGTCAGTGAAAGCAAAAAAGGCATTGGTTTAAAAAACATTCAATTTCGCGTGAATCAAATTAATGGAGTACTAACTATTCATTCAAGCGCGAATAAAGGGACGGTATTGGAAGTTACACTTGCAAAAGCAAAATAGGGATAGGTGTCCCCACAACCAATCCCTATTTACCTAAATTAATCAATAGATATTTATTTTTACCTATTTGCGAATTACATCTTATGCTATTCAGCAAAACAATGGTACAAACACATAAACCACAAATATATTGGTATGATAATATCAAGCGCTAAAGTAGGCATAAGCCCTTATTTTTCAAAGCCTGCCCCCTTTCTTTTAACAAAAATGAAAGTTGAACATTCATTTTTCAACTGAATCAATCCTTATTTCTTAAAATTAAATGAATCCTTGGAGTTTTACTTGCTTTAAAAGCTCAGATAAGTCGTTTACATCAAACTCTTTTTTTAGGGTAGTGAGCATGCGTTGGACGGTGCTTTGACTCTTAAAGACAATTTCACAGATTTCTTGAACCTTATATCCTTTGTCTAACAACATCAGGATTTCTATGTATTGTTCTTGCTGCATCAATTGGCGCTTAGCCAACAAACTGAGTACATTTTTGACTCCAATACTGTAAAATACTTGCCCAATCATGCATTGACGAATCGTCTCAATCAACAACTCATCCGTCACATCGGCTTTCATCAGTAAAGCATCTGGGCGTAGTTTTTTGTGAATACTATAGATTAACAAGGCCTCTTCATGCCCTGTTATCATGATAATTTTTGCTTTTGGAAACTTTTCCTTTGCGTATAGCGCCAATTTTTGTCCATCGGAAATACGCAGTTGAACATCAAAGTTCTTCGACAAATTATAATCTATGATTAATACATCAATACTAGGTAAGTCATCGAGATACTCAATCGCTTTTGGAATCGTTTCACTAGCATAAAAAGTACTTTCTAAAAAATTTTCACGCAATAGGCGAATATAACTAGTCAAAATCATCGGGTGATCATCTATCACTAGAAATACGGGGTTATATAGATTCATAATAAGCTATGATTAGACGTACTTTTATTTTTACCAAATTTACTCTTTTTTTTCTAGAGCGCACTACTCTAGTTCCTCAAACAAATAGGTCTTCCTTACAATATAAATAATAAAAAAGATTTTTTCTGTATTTTATATAAAAAACATAACTTCAAAATTAGTAAATGATTAGTTTTTATTTTGTCATGACTATTCTTTAAGGCTACCACCTGCTCTTTTGAACGTTTTTACAGTTGTATTCCTCCTATTGACATAAGGCTGTCATATACTCCTTTTATCTTTGCAACACATTTATATTTTTAGCATGGAAATAAAACAACTAGCAGCGATTCCTATTATTGGAATTGCAGTACGAACAACCAATCAAGAAGGACAATCTGCCATAGATATTCCGCAATTGTGGGCGACCTTTCACAGCCAACAGCTCCAACATAAAATTCCGAATGCATGTACTGACACTATCTATGTAATCTACACCCACTATGAGCGTGATCATACTACGCCCTATACCGCTATTATCGGTTGTCAGGTTAGCTCATTGGACGATGTGCCTGAAGGGATGGTGACACATAGTATTGCTGAAGGATCGTATATTCAACGTATTGTACGTGGTAATTTAGTGGATAATATTGTATTTAACGAATGGATCGATATTTGGAATTCCCCCAACCTCAATCGAAGCTATACATCTGATTTTGAAGTTTACAGTCCTTCCTCTCAACATCCAACACAAGCGGAAGTAGCCATTTATATTGCAACTCAGTAAAGCGAGACCAGACAGTTAAACAGCTAGCCTGTAGAATGTTTACTACACAATTACAACTGTTGCTAATTAAAAGGAGGGCGGCTAAAAAACAGGTGTTCGTCTATTTTTTAAAATTAGTGTAAACCATAAGCAAGAGGACAAACACAATACATGATCAATCGTTTTGGTGGGATTTCAGCCAGTAAATTACTAGGGAAAACAGAAAGTTACTGAGGTGAATCTCAAAACTTCATGGCTTGCTATAAAAGAGAAAAAATAAAACTGGTTTTATTCTTTTAATCCTTTGGATCTGAATCTCGCTTCTCGAAAGGCATTCTTTCAGACAAAGCTCAATTCCATACGTGAAACATGTGAAACTCTACTTATCTTTGTAACTTATAACCTTTAAAAAACGTGTATACTATGAGAGTAGGCTTTTTTCAATATGCTGTAATTTGGCGCGACATACAAGCGAATCTAGACTATATTGCAACCCGAGTAAAAGGGAAATCTTTTGACTTATTAGTACTACCTGAATTTTTTACTACGGGCTATGCCATGGACACCAAAGAAGAAATCCTTCCATTTGCAGAAGAATTAAGCAAAAGTACCACCGTTGATTTTCTTGCTACCCTCCTAGCCGAGACCGGAAATGGTTATATATCGGGAACAATCCCTGAACTACACCAAGGTGTTTTGTACAATACGTCTATTCTCGTTGGTGCAGAGGGATTGGTTGCTTCTTATCGCAAGATTCACCTACCCGATTATGAAAAACGATTCTTTGAGGCGGGTGATACGGCCATTGTATACCCTAGTAATCAAGGAAAAATAGGCCTGACGATCTGCTTCGATTGTTGGTTTCCACAGCACACTTCCATACTCAAATTACAAGCAGTGGATGTGATATGTCACTCCTCTTGTTTTGGCGGTCCTGTTACACCGACTATCATTCCTATTCGCGCATTGGAAAACCAGTGCTTTTACATTAGCTGCAATCGCATTGGAGAAGAGTACTTTGACGGAGAACTAGAATCATACCGAGGAGAGAGTCAAATTGTCAATCCCGATGGACAAATCCTAGCTAAAGCAAACAAGGAAGAAGTTTTAACCATACTCGATATTGATCTAAACCAGGTGAATCACCCTGATTTTGGGAGCTTAATCACCAAAGACTTTCAATCTGAACACGAAAAATACAACATTCAACTGTAACTAGGAGTGCGTTCAATCGAAGTCACTCCACCTTTGAATCGTCATATTATCTTTTAAATAAAAATTTGAACTTGATGTTTTTTAACGAATTTCCTACAATACAAACGGAGCGCTTACTATTGAGAGCCCTTCACTTTACGGATGCCCCAGCTTTATTCGATTACTTTTCTAGAGATGAAGTTACGGAATTCTACGACCTACCGACGTTTCAATCCGTACATGAAGCACATGAATTGTTGCTGGCTTGGCAAGAGCGCTACCAAAATAACGATTCTATCCGCTGGGCCATTACTCAAATCGAACACCCAGAACGCCTAATCGGAACTTGTGGGTTTCACAATTTTTCAACAGAAAACTTCAGAGCTGAAATTGGTTATGAATTACACCCTGACTTTTGGCAAACAGGTATGATGACTGAAGCAATTAACGCCTTGATTCCCTTTGGATTTGAGCATTTTAATCTACACCGCATTGAGGCATTTATCGATCCGTCTAACCTAGCTTCACGCAAACTACTGCAAAAAGTAGGATTGAAATCTGAAGGAGTGTTGCGTGATTATTTTTATGAAAAAGAGAAATTTGTCGATGGTGAAATTTTCAGCTTGTTGAAGAGAGAATATTACCCTAATCTATAAATCGAACTAGTTCAATGGCCATGCGCGTCTGGACACTAGATAGCGCCTTTGGCCTCTTCTTTGCCGAATTTCTATGTGCATCTCTTACCTTCGACATCTGATATACCGTAGGCAAAGAACATGGATATGACTGCTTTTTTTTGGCCTTATGATACCCCTAGTAGCCAATAAACACCGACACAACGCCCTGGTTTTGGCAACGTAAGATCATCGATACATAGGCAGTTAATCCTTCATTTTACAGTATTTAATCCTTTTTAAAAAAAATAGATTGAAAAAATTTTAAAGGCTTAGATTTTTAGAACCAAAGAGTTAATGATTTTTGAAGGTACATCAAACAAAAAAAAGCGACAATTCTCTTGCAGATTAACAAAACAGCGCTATCTTTGCACCGTTCTAATACAGAACTGAGGCATACGCTGAAAGGGGAGATACTCAAGCGGCCAACGAGGACGGACTGTAAATCCGTTGGGAAACCTTCGCAGGTTCGAATCCTGCTCT
>NZ_JACAKI010000049.1:0-1729 GCF_030326445.1 Myroides sp. DF42-4-2 | reverse complement strand
GATTTATTAGATCGGAATCTGTTTTATAAAGGCCGAAAATCTGTAGAATATGAAATTCTATATCCCAAAATTGCTTTGGCAGCTTCTTGGTTTTATGAGTTGGTAGATCCAGTAGAGTATCCTCCTTTGATAGGAAGACAAGGTCTTGGCTTGGACATTAGCCTAAAAGCAGAGCCTTTGGTAGGCATTACCATAAAATGGGACTTGTTGGAATTATTGTGTAGACGGCATCCAATAGCATATGCTATACTAAAAACAGTAGATACTTTGATTTATATTCTGGCAGATGATGACAGTGCAATAACATGTGATTTTTCGGTTACTGGACAGATAGATACTGAGATTGACTGGCAGTACAATATGTTAGCAGGATGTAATGATTTGTCAGTTAAAGGGAAAAGTGCAATTAATGCGGAGTTACTAATTGATTTAAAACTTGTTAATAAACTTTCTGTATTTTCATATGAAGTAGTTGCTAACAGAGAGTTAAAAGGAGTTGCTAATATTGGATTGGGTATACAAGATAATTTAGGAGTTGATTCAAAGGGGATTTATATTCAAAAAGACGTGATATTTGAAGGTATTAAATTAGTAGGAGGTTTAACTGCTAAATTAGACATAAACAAAAAATCTAAACCAAAACAAAAACTTGATGGTATAGGAGGAGAGGTAAAAGTAGAGATAACTATGTTAGCACATACGTTTTCAACAGATAAAATATATTTTAAATGATAAAAAAATTTACTTTAATAATCCTTACTTTATTCAGTTTACAGAGTTGTGCTCAAAAAAAACAAGAAAACAAAATGGAAAATATATATGTAAAACTCAATGCAGTTGAACATGAAAAAATAGTTTTTTTAAGTTTAAATTATTCTTCATGTTCAATAGAAGTATTAATTAATGACATTCCTATTTATTCTAATTTAAATGGGAAATTGAAATCAGGAAATAGTTTTAGCTTACAAATTAACGAGTACATACTAAAATCAGGTATTCAGAATTTAAAAATTAAATTGTATCCTACGAGTAATGATAGTGATGTTTTGGACTCTACAATTTTTGCACTAGCAAAAGCTTCAGTAAAAATAGTATACGGAAATAAAGGTGAAAAGATTAGTAGTTATGAAAGTCTAATTAACATGGATATTAATCCTACTGATATTAAAGAAAGTCCATATTATGAAGTAAATAACAGTTTTGAAATCAAATATTTGCCATATGTATTACTAGGATGGTCAAATAGTGTAAATTTAGGAAAGGAGAATGTAAGAGAATTAGAAAAAGAAGTGGTTACATACTTTAATTCTTATAGAGATGATATGAGAAATAAAAATATCGAATCTATATCATCAAAACTCTATAACAGAGAATATGAAAAATCAGTAGCTAATTATTTTAACAAAGAGGAAGATTCCCGAATAATTAAAGAATCAATTGTAAAAGAGGTAAATATTAATAATGACTTTCTTCCAATTGAAAACTATAAAATATTGATTCTTGGGGAAGGAAATGTGGTGACTCTAGTAAGAGTTGATAAGTATTTTAGAGGTGAAGCTGTAATAATAGGCGAAACAGAGAACGACTATAATTTTTACCCAATTTTTCTTCATCGTCCTAGCCCTGGTGCTCCATTAGAAGTAATCCGTTGATTATGCAGAGGAGTATATATGTTCTTCTTTTTTTGAACTTAGAAGTACGTAGTTGTGCTCAAAAGACAATAACAAAG
>NZ_JACAKI010000048.1:0-2386 GCF_030326445.1 Myroides sp. DF42-4-2 | reverse complement strand
ACTCAGGATGTAGATATGGGAAAGATTACAATAGATCAAACGGTTCTGTTGGATAGTATTTTGATTCAAGCCAAGAAGAAGCTGATAGAACGCAAGGTGGATCGCTTGGTGTTTAACGTTGAAAATTCAGTTTCAGCAAGTGGGGGTGATGCTTTAGATGCTTTGAGAATAACGCCGAGTGTGCGAATTCAGAACGACAAGGTGACAATGATTGGAAAAAGCGCTATGGCTATTATGATAGATGACAAAATGATTGAACTTTCAGAAGATGATTTGATTAATTATTTACGAACTATACCTGCAGATAATATTAAGAGTATTGAAGTGATAGGAACGCCGCCAGCTAAATACGCTTCTCAAGGTAATAGTGGATTGATAAATATTCAGTTAAAAAAGACTAAAAGAGATAGTTGGAATGCACTGATGGGATCCTCTTACCTACAGAATACACATACAAGTATATCTATTTTAGGAGGATTCAATTATAATAAAAATAAATGGTCATTACAATCGTCTGTAAATAGTGGTAAACTTCGAAAACGGATGTTAGATATGAGTTCTTTTTCATATCCGACTGAAATGTGGAATAAGAAAGCTCCTAGAGACATTGATAATGAATACCTCAATATCCGTATGGCAATTGATTATGCTATTAATACACGATGGTCTAGTGGAATTCAATACATGGGGGTCATTGATAATATAAGGATTAATCAAAGATCATTGACTAACATAGAATACATGGATAGCGATATTGTACAAGGACAAATTCAGTCAGATTCTGATTGGAAGAGTAAACCAAGTATTAATTCTTTGAATTGGCATAACCTATATCAGTTCGATGCAAGCGGAACTAAAATGTCTATTGATTTAGACTATTTCAATTATGAAAGCAATGAATTAAGAGTATACAAAGGTAAGGAGACCATGCCGTTCACATGTGGAACTAAATTCTCAGGTTTTAATACGAATACTATAGGTATTAAAAATTATAGTTTAAAATTTGACATTGAACTACCTTTTTCTTGGACCCATTTAAGTTTTGGTGGTAAAATATATCAAACTGCGACAGATAATCAAATTAAATTGAGTAATGAGAATAAAGAGACACTCATTTATGATTCTTTGGAAACGAATTTTTTTTCCCTTATAGAAAATAATCAGGCTCTTTATTTCTCTGGAAATACAAAATTAAATGATCAATGGCAACTACAAGCAGGTTTGAGAATGGAAGTAACACAAACTATTGGAAAATCAAGGGAATCCAATCATCTGAATAGAGATCAATATGTGAGATTCTTTCCAACGGTGTATCTTATTTATAAACTTAAAGAAAGTGGTGCACTATCATTAAATTATAGTAAGCGGATTAATCGCCCAAATTACGAAGAGCTGAATCCTTTTAAAATTTTCAGTAATCCTTATTCCTATGGCGAAGGAAATCCTTTTTTAAATCCTTCCTATTCAGATAATATAGAACTGTCTTATTCTCAAAATCAAAGTTGGATTCATACATTTTATGTAACAAAGACAACGAATGGTTTTGGACAACTAAAGATTATTGATGTTGCTTCAACAAGTGAACACTATCGGCCAATGAATTATTATGATCTGTTTTCTGTTGGAATTTCGGAGTCTTATTCTTTTAATAAATGGAATTGGTGGAATAGTATTTTGACTTTAGACAGCAATTATAGTAAGGCAAAGTCATTGGTTGACAATGCGGAGGAAAGCAAAACAGGGTTTAATACAACTTTTTCTACTGTGAATAATTTTGTATTAAATAAGTCAAATACAATCCTTTTTAGTTTGAACTATTGGTTTTCTTTTCCGGGAATTTCTGATTTGTATTCCATCTCTTCTAGTTCAAGTTTAAGTGTGGGAATCAAATTTTTGTTATTGGATAAAAATATGACAATCAGTATTCAAGGCAATGATATTTTTAGCGGAGAACGAGTGTTGGCAACAGGATATTTTAATCAAGTGAAAACAACAAATAGAAACTATGAAGATTCAAGAAGTTTTCGATTTTCTCTAAACTACAAATTTGGGAATAGTTTACTCAAAACAACCAAACGAGATTTTGGAAATGAAGCAGAACAAAATAGAATCTAGAAAAATACTTGCAAGTAGAGGAAAGGAGTAGAGCGAATTAAGTGCAAATGTTGAAAGATGATCTAACTATTTTTTTTTCTATAATGATGAAACTAAAGCAATTAGTAAAGAAGCTGTTGGGCTTAAAGAGTACACATTTTCATATTCTAGCGCAAATACTTTTGCACTAAATGATACTAAAACAAGTTCAAAACTAACCCTAGGTGTAATTTTTTCGTCTCTTTCAAAAAACTACCCGTGAGGGTAGCAACTGAATAAAATCTCTTATGTA
>NZ_JACAKI010000047.1:404-2921 GCF_030326445.1 Myroides sp. DF42-4-2 | reverse complement strand
CATCTACTGCTAATATCATATTTAGATTTTTTAATCTTACAACGACTTCAAATATTATAAGGAGGTCTTAAATAAGGATTATCTTTTTTAAACTCATATTCTATTAATTGCTTATTTGATAACTGTAATAGAGATTTTAAATAGTGAGGTAATTCATTGCCATACTGATTATCATAATGTCTTAATACATTAAAATCTTCTAAATTAACATTAAGTATTTTTAAAAAACTATTATTATAAACTATACTTACTGATTTCAAGCTTTCTTTTTCATATTCTTTAACTACTCCAAAAATTACATTACCTCTACATTCATTAATCTGTATTACCTCTTCATCTTCATTATAAATGTATTCTAATCCATTTTTTAAACCATCTATAAATTCTGCTTCACTTTCTATTTTACCTCGCCATTTATTATATATTACTCCCGTATAAGGCTTTGTTAATTCTGGGTCTAAATAGTATGTTACTATCCCATTTACATCATCTTCCACATAAAGCGAGTGGTCTATATCTTCTAATCTCATCATATTTTTTTATATTATTTGTGTCCATGTAGTTGAATTCCATCAGTCAAATATTCACAGTTCTCACATCTTGGTTTAAGGGGAGGAATTCCATTATTTTTATCAATTACTCTTGGTTGTATATCTCTATTACTTAAACTCATTTCTTTAATAGAATTTCTATCTACATGTATTCCTGCTTCTCTTCTTGCCTTAAGAGCTTGGTCAAAGGCACTTAATTCTGAGTGTGCTGCTAATCTAGGATCTGTCCCTTCTTTCAATATTATTTCACTATTAGCTATTTTAGCATCATACTTATTTGCTAATTACTTAATAATGATACTTACTTTACTGTACTACAAATCAATAACCATTCTTTGTAATCAACAACTAACTGTTCAGAATACGAACACATTTGAACAGTTTAAAGCAAAAAGAGACTCAGTTATAATCTGAATCTCTTTTTTTATTATTCACAATATTTCTCTTCTATTCCTCCTTCTAAAGCACATTCTAAAATTATCTGAAAGAATAACTCATCGTCTGTTGTTTCTAATAACACTTCATCAAAGTTATCTCTTGGTCGAAAGCTAAATACTTTTGTCTCTATTTCTTGTACGAATAAGTAAAGGTCACTATCCGCATAAAAGATAAACTTTGCAAAATCTTCATTAGTGTGCCAATTAAAGTTGGAATCTATGATTCCGCTTAAAAAAACATCATCATATCCAATTATTAGAGCTGTTTCTGAGCCATACAAGAATACCCCATTTTCATTAAACCCATTGGTTATTTGTAAAATATTCTTGTAGATTTCGGATAAATTAACACTAAATTGTTCGGTAAACAGTTTATCTAATTCACCTAGCTGTTTATTAGATACTGATGGTTGAATAACTTCATTATATTTATTTTTAACCTTTACAAGATCATTAATTAGTTCATTAATTTTTTTCATACTATTTTATTTTAAGGATAGATATTTCCTTCCATTGTATACCAAGTGACTGTTTTACTTTCACCTGCTTTCATTCCTTTTGTCACTTTTTTTTGATAGTTTGTTAATGCCTGATGATATGGATCGTTTTTGATTAATACTAAATTACTAAAATCGTTAGTTCCTCCATCATCTAAAGGGAGTTTATGATGTACTTCTCTTTTGTTGTTACACAGGGCTTAGATATTCAGATGCTTATAATCTTACCAAACAAGACATCAACAATGATGTCATTGAGTTTGTAACCAAAAAAACAAACGATCTTCTACGAGTGGAACTAAATAAACACAGTCGAACTATTTTAGATAAATATAAAGATGTACCTTTTGAAGATGATAAAGCGTTGCCTGTTATTTCTAATCAGAAGATGAATGACTATGTTAAGACACTTGGTCAAGAAGCTGGAATAGATGAACCTATTAGAGAAACATATTATCAGGGAAATAAGCGAATTGATGAAGTAAAACCTAAACACGAGCATCTTAGTACTCACGTAGGAAGAAGAACCTTTATATGTACTGCTTTATCTTTGGGAATACCTGTACAAGTAGTGATGAAATGGACAGGACATTCTGATTATAAATCTATGAAAAACTCTCCATTAAAGTGAGGGATTAGATATCCCAAGAGGGGTATATAGACACAAAGAAAACAGATAAGCTACGCTTATCCTTGTTTTTTTATTTTCAAAAAGCACCCACAAAGCGAGCTTTGGAAAAAAGAAAGAGGGATTATAGATCCCGTACAAGGGTATATTGACACAAAGAAAACCAATCCCTCATTGCATTCGGCATTGTGCTTTTTTTATTTTCAAAAAGTACCCACAAAGCGAGCTTTGGAAAAAAGAAAGAGGGATTATAGATCCCAAGAGGGGTATATAGACACAAAGAAAACCAATCCCTCATTGCATTCGGTCTTGTGTTTTTTTTATTTCCAAAAAGTACCCACAAAGCGAGCTTTGGAAAAAAGAAAGAGGGATTATAGATCCCAAGAGGGGTATATAGACACAAA
>NZ_JACAKI010000047.1:0-304 GCF_030326445.1 Myroides sp. DF42-4-2 | reverse complement strand
GAAAACCAATACCTCGCTACACTCGGCATTGTGCTTTTTTTATTTCCAAAAAGTACCCACAAAGCGAGCTTTGGAAAAAAGAAAGAGGGATTACAGATCCCATTTGGGGGTATATAGACACAAAGAAAACAGATAAGCTACGCTTATCCTCATTTTTTTATTTTCAGCAAGTTGTGCTGAGAGTAAAACTCTCCACAACTTGCTGAAAATAAAAAAACCGATAACTATCGTTATCGGTTTTCTTTGCGGAGAAAGAGGGATTCGAACCCCCGGACCTGTTACAGTCAACAGTTTTCAAGACTGC
>NZ_JACAKI010000046.1:0-2998 GCF_030326445.1 Myroides sp. DF42-4-2 | reverse complement strand
AAAGATCCAAGTGGGAATGTATGGTATATGGATGGAAACAAGAATATAACTGTTACAGCTCCTGAGACGATGACACTCAACAGTAAGAATCTAAATATCAATGTAGCTGAGAATATGACTACGACTGTGACTATGAATAAAACAGAAACAGTTATGATGAATAGTTCTGAGCGAGTAGGACTTATGAAGAATCTAAACATAGGTGCTAACTATATGACTAATGTATTGGGAAAAATGGTAGAGTATATTAAAGGAAATCTAGAGTCTCATACAGAGGAAGATAGAGTTAATGTTAGCAATGGGAAGATTATGAACCAAAGTACTGGAAATATAGAACAGCATTCGGCACAAGAAATACAGAATAATTCAGGTGAAAAATCTAAAAATAATTAGAGATGAAGATTAGAGAGGTTGAAGGAGATATTATCGAAACTACAGGAGGAAATAGTTATGCTTATGCTCAAAAAGAAATTATTAATAGTTCAGAAGAAGTAGTCAGTCAAGTAGGTGCAGAGAGTGGTGTGAAGTATGGAAAGCCGTTAATTCCCATATTGGTTTATGAAGAATCTTATATTGTCCATTTTCGTCCTAACAGGACATGGAAAGGGGAGTTTGGTTTCGATTGGGTTAGAAATGGTACAGATAGTACGGTTCAAGTAGATGAGAGATATTCCGATATAGTAGGAAAGTATGGAATGCACTATGCAACAAGTAAAAAAGCAAAGTTTATAAAAAGTTTTCAAGAATATTTTAAATGTGTTAAAGAATATAATGTTATTAGTTCAATTAGAGAAAAATATTATATACCGTTTTTAACATTACTAGGTGGACAGGAAGTTACATTAGATTTATATTATAGAATAAGTAAAATTACTGATTCTGTTGAATTTGATTATAATAAAGAATTATTTACTGTAATATTGAATCAATCTCATCCTAGCGAAGAAGGAACATACTATAATGCTAATGCAATAACAATTAGAGCTTTGAAATCTTTTAACAAAAATCAAAGTATTAAAATTGTAAAAATAGAAGATGGTATAAAAAGTATTGTTGGTGAATTAGTGATTGTTAAAAATGGTGAGATTAAAAATGTTAAAATTTTACTGATAAATGTGTCATATCCTACAATTGATGGACAAAAAGACATTTCTCCAGAGGAAATATTAGTGTTAAGAAATTCGTTAAATCAAGCTTACATCCTTCCTGATATAGAGGAATTATCTGATGACTTAGTTGTAGAAAGTAATTGGTATGATGAGATTTTTTTTACTGCAAAAACGAAGGGTGATAAAAAAGTGTTAGATGATTCTAATATTAGATCAATTGTGCATTATTTTGATGATATTTTCATGAATGAAAAAGAAAATGACATTTATAACATGTATTATAGGATATACTCTGTTCCAAATTCAAAAAACTTAAATGGTATAGCTGGAGGTGTTGGCAATGAAAAAGCAGTCGTAGTGTTTGGAAATAGAGATAATACTACTACAGTTAGCCATGAATTATTACATGCAATGGGGTTATATCATAGTTTTGATAATGATGCAGGATATACATTTGAGATATATAAAACTGATAATATAATGGATTATAGCCACCATAAGAATAAGAATCGGTTTACAACAACAATTTGGCAATGGCGAAAATTAAATGATAAATTATGAAATATTTTTTGTTGGTTTTGTTTTTTATAAATGTTTCATGTAATGAGTTAAAAGTTAATCAAAAAAGTAATATTGTTAATGTGAAGATTGATACATTTGATATAAAAAATTTTAATGATTTTGTAAGTAGTGGAGGGAATAGTGATTCTAGTAAGAGGAAATTTACTAGGTATAGTTCTATATCAGATACAATTATAGAAGAAAAATCAATATTTGTACTACGAGAAAAAGAACGGTATTATTTAAAAAGTTTTATTCCTCCTGTTCCAAATTTGTATTTTTTTACTAGACAATATAATAGCTTAGGTCTCATTCATGTTGAGAGAGAGAGATTATGTAAAATTTTTCTAGGTTTTAAGTATGGAGTTTTTAAATTCTTTAATAAAGAAGGAAATATTGTAAAAATAGAGGATTATGCAGAAAAGTATGATGCTTTACCTTTTAATTTAGATAGTTTAATAAGCAAATTAGAAAAGACTAGAGTTGGTATTGGTAACTATAATACTTTGACTATTGAAAGAGCGATTAATGCAGAAGTACTAACCACTAATTTAATAGGAGAAGAAATGATTAAAGAAGAATTACTTAGAAGAGAGTTGGAAATGATAGGACAAAGTAATGAAAGACAGAGTAATTATTTTTACATCAATCCCTATGATAGGGAAGACGTAAAGCGTTTAGAAATAGATATTAATTGGAAAAGTAAGGAATGGGAGGTAATGAAGAAATTAGGTTTTGGTAAAGTAGTATTGTGCTATAATTATGAGACAGGTAAGTTGATGCGAGAAGAATATTTAATTGAGTTCCCAGAGATTGATTAATAGATCAGAAGAGTTTACTGATATTAAAATCCTTGATAATGTGATTTATAGCTTGTCTGAACCTAGTGTAGGACTTGTTAATACCTATAGATTTAATAAAATAGATTTAGATACAAGTACTGTATACACTACGAGTTTCAATCCATTCGGATTCTCTAATGTTATTATTAATGAATTTGATGTTTCTAAAGTTCTCTTGACTCTAGATAGTGGACAGTATAAACATAATGGATATGGATATAGGTTTTTTATTACATCTGATGATAAGGTTAGAGTATTTAAATCTGTCTTAAAAGATGAAGTATATAAATTAAACTTTGAGTTGTCAAAGCCAGATGAGAAGAATGTAAATGATCTGATAGAGTGGGATTCATCATTGTTTTAAAACTGAGTGTTTGAAGTATTAGGTATGTTTACTAGAAAAGGATTGAAAAAAAACTTAAACTTAGATGTGAAAGCTAGTGGTATATGAAAGAAGATTTTATAAGAGTGAAAACAAAAGGCTAT
>NZ_JACAKI010000045.1:0-3150 GCF_030326445.1 Myroides sp. DF42-4-2 | reverse complement strand
CTCCCTACTAATGAAGGATATTCTTTAGAATCAATAGCTTCATAAAACCATGAGCCTGCAAAAGCAATTTTGGGATAAAATATATTATACTTTACTGTCTCTCTTACGATACTTTTTCTTAATTCTGCAACCCTCGCTAAATCACTAGGGCGGAATTCATTTTGTTCTTCATCCCCCTCCAACATACTTAATGCACTTTCAATCAAATCCTTATACTTGATTTTTTGCCATAGATGAATAAAAAACTCTTCATTAAGTTCATTCTTTTCTTTCCCTCCATAATGTTCCTCAGCAAGAGATAGTTGAATTCTGTCAAAAGACCTAAAAAAGCCTGATAATTCCCCCATAGTTACTGGGGGAGTTCTCCTAGCATTTTGCATCAACTTATATTTCTTTTTACCTTCTTTTAACTTCTCTTCAGTTATTTTATTTAGATGCTTATTTTTATCATGATACTCCTGGTCTTCCTGCTTTGTTTTTTCTTCAGAAGCTAATTTCTCTTCTTGCAGCGATTCAAATATTCCTAAAGGACTCTTTAATCCACGCTTATTTAATGCTTCAATATCTTTAGCCTCTACATTAAATCCAAACATTAATGTCCATTTTATATCAGGATAAATAATAATATTTACATCCCTAACATAAGCGCAAGTGTTAAGAGTAAACTTAATACGTTGTAATTTATCTTCTAAATTGGGGAGCCAAAAATATTTCATAGCCTCAAAATAAGTATCAACAACTATCTTGCTTTCTGATGTACTTGGTATTGAATAAGGAAAAAAAGCATCAAATTCTATCTGTTCTTCTCTAACAATAATCTTACCTTTTGTTGCCTTCTCTTTTTCACCAAAAACTTTTTTCTCCTCTTGAGTTGAAATCCCAAATACATTAACTTCTGTAGTAACATTCAAAGATCCTGTTATCCATTCATTTTCTTTTTTTTTCTCTACATTCTGTACACTTCCACCTCCTTTAAAATCTATACTATAACCAGTAGGTATCGAACTAAATTTTATTCTATTTTCTTTAGTGTGCTTTTGGATTTGATCTTCGCAATCATCTATATCAAAATTATTAATCTCTATGTAATAAGTCTCTTTCTTTCCAGCAATAACATCTAATATAATAGGATTGTTTTTCTTCAATATTAGATTACTACTATCAAAAACCTTAAGAACATCGCTTTCTCCTTTTTTAGTAACGAGTATCTCTGTATACTTACAATGATAAAAATCAGCAACATCCGTTTCTGATTCACCGATAAGTACAGCCTTATTACCAACATCAGTAAGTTTAGATTCTAATGTGAATTTTTTTGTTTTAAAACCGTCTTTTTTAAACTTTTTATAGTCTGGATCATTACGATGTTTTATCATCGCATATATTTCAATCTCATCTTCTCCTGAGAACTGGCTTGCTTTCCAAAAAGGATCTATGTATATTTCCATTTTGACTTTTTGAACTTGATAGTTCTTCTTAGGTATTAGAATTTCAATACTTCCTTCCTTTATCCTTTCATTGGTTATTAATTCATCTCGTACAGCATAAATAGGTGTAAGATTCTCATCTTCAGTGTACGTATCTACAATTCTTTTAAAAATCTTTGCATCTTCTTTATCTGGCATTTCAGGAACATTATTTGAACTAGAATCTTTAGTTCTTTCAAAAGGTGGTAATTCATCATCATAAATAACATCCTCGTCCATTAATTTTATATCTAGTAGTTGTCCAAATAATCCTTTAGTATAAATATGTAAAATTACAGTTACACCGAAAGGAATTTTTGTATCACTCTTAAAAGGTTCTATTTTTCCTTCTTTATTATACCTTTCCCATCTAACACCTAAAACCTCAGGAGTACCAACTGCCTGAATTAATATTCCTACTTTGATAGAGTTTGAAGGAGATTCTCCTTGAGAAAATGCTTCAGCATAGACTATACCTCCTCCTTCTAAAAGTTCTGGAAAATAAAAAGACTGTTCTACTTTACCTATTTTACCATTAGAGTCAGTACTATATCCAATATTATAATTATCCTTACTAAAATTCAAACTTTTACCACCAACTGCTGACCATATCCATACTACATCTTCATACTTCTTTAATAAAGCTTCTTGATCTACTCCTACTACCTTACTTTCTTTCTCATAGTCTTCAATAATCAAAGTAACATAGCCTGCTTTTTTTATAGATAACACTCCTTTTTCAAAAGAAATAACATTATCCTGTTTCCCTTCCTTAAGCTTGATTTTAAATGACGCCATACTATCTTTTAGCTATTATGTTGTATGTATTATCTACTTCTTCTAAATCCACCAAAGGACATAACTCCGTTAACACCTCTTTATCTGCTTTATCTACATTTTTCTGAGTAACTTCAGCTGTCTGCCCATGAAATGTAATCACTACACAGTCCTTGCCTCCAATTGGACAGCTACCTTTACTATCTTCTAAAAGTGGTTTACCACCATTATCTTCTAAAGTAATTTTATCATAAAAGCCACTCCATTCTGTTATAGTAACTTGACAAGGCTTGTTGCGCATCTGTGAACAACTCCCGAAAGTATTCTTCTCAAATGTTGTTCCTAGATCTTTATCCGTTGCCATTAATTTGTCTGCACCATCTTTATCATTAATATAACGTCTTGATTGTGTTTTTACCACTAACTTATCAGGTGTTGTCCCAAAATTACAACTACATATCGCCCCTTGACATACTAAATGTCTCTCACTCATAATGTTACTGATTTAGTTCAAATAATTGAAAGTTTATCTTATACTCCTCTTTGTCCTCATAAGTAATCACAGTCCCTATTATGGAGTATATCTCGTGTGTACTTCTATGTAATTTATACTGTAGAGTCAGTGTTCCCTTCTCTCTATCTTGATTAAAATAATTCTCTTGTTCAGATCCTACTATCTTAAGTACTATTTTATCATTGCTAGTGTATCTTGGAGATAAAGAATACTTGATATTATAATCAATACTTTGACTAAGAGAAGAAAAATAAACTCTTAAAGTAGATTCATGTTCGAAATTATTATGGTTCTTATAAATAGGTAGAAAAAATAGTTTATAAAACAGATTCCGATCTAATAAATCCCTGTTTTCATCAATGGCTGTAAAAGCTTTATCGACCTTTTTAATTA
>NZ_JACAKI010000044.1:0-3505 GCF_030326445.1 Myroides sp. DF42-4-2 | reverse complement strand
ATAGCCTTTTGTTTTCACTCTTATAAAATCTTCTTTCATATACCACTAGCTTTCACATCTAAGTTTAAGTTTTTTTTTATTTAACCAGTAAAAAACTTAATCACTGACCTTCTTCTTCAGTAAGTTTTTCCGTTTTTGAACCTTTTACATGTATCTATGCCTATCTACTTTGTTATTTTTAACACTATCTGTCACTGTGTCTATTAAATCCCTTTCTACGCTGAATTTAGAATAATCTATTTTTCTAGTTCTTTTTAATTCGGCAGGAAACCACATTGTTACAGCATTTAAATAACCATGTTCAAATTGATAATCCCAATCTTGTTTCATTTCCCCTTTTATTTTATAGCTATTTTCCTTTTTATAATAGTTAGGAAACTCCTCTTTATCCTCGTTACTAAGTGGACCATACCACTCACCTTTATAAACACCATTAAGAGAATCTTGAATATACTCATACTTATCATATTTCACATCAATTTCGCTATAATTTACATAACCATTGTATGTGTACTTAACATATTCATAATAGATTAACTTATAAAAATCCCCTACTTTAAATGTATTAGATTCATCTTTATTCTCTATTTCTATATATAAGAAAGGAAGATTTCCTTTTTCAAAACTTACTGGTCCATAAAGTGAAGATCTATAAATGATTTTGTCTTTAGTTACCTCTAAAGTGCAGTAAATTTCTCTGTCCTTAATTGTCTTTGCTTTCACGTAATACTCATAATATTTCACAGAATTACAAGACATACAAATTAAAGATAATAGTATAATTTTTATGTGTGTTTCTAATTTCATTATTACATTTTATGAAGGTATTCCCTTTGTATACCTAATTCAACAATAGATTTACATTGCCATTGATAGAAAGATTTATATCTAAAACTGGCATTTATATTAGGAGAATTAGCACCTTGTCTGTAATCCAAATAATTTTCTAAAGTCGAGCTTTGATCTTTTATATTAGTAAGATTTAAACCACTTTCATCTACCTTAGCGTTGTTTCTTAAAGCTTCTAATACAATTAATCTCTCTTTATCTATTTCTAGTTCCTTTCTTAAGTCTTCTTGATTGTATATAGCACAATCAAATTTAGACAATTCTTTTCCCTCTAATTCTAACAAACGAGGCATTAAATAATTCACGAATCTTCTTTCGAAATCTGAGAAAGAAACATTTCTATTATCTAAAAATTCGTTTAATCGTTTATAACTATCTGAAATTTCTTTTAAAGCATCTACTTCACATAAAGGCACTCCTTCACTATCTGTCATATTTCCTGTAGCCTCTAAAAAATTCAATGATTGATTTTTATCTTCTATAAGACGTTCTAACTTTCGAATCTCATTATCATAGTCTTGTTTATACATAACGCCGATATCTTTGTCTTCTGATTGCTTCATTTCACTCGAAAATGGATGTCGTAGTCCAAAAGCATGTCCTATTTCATGAATAATTAATTTACTTCGATCAGCATCTCTTAAAATTGTATTAAAAATTTGTACTGTACCACCTCCTACATAACTAAAAGCCCCCACCATTGTTTCTAAACTATCTCCTGACCCTTCAATATAATTAGTGTAAAAAATGTAAATTTTGTTTTTTTTATCTAATTTATTATTTCTCTCAACAACATTTTTATAAAGATTTTTGATTTCTTCACTTTTCCATATATTAGTAACTCTTTTTTCTTGATGCATTACTTTTACGCGTGATAATGAAGTAGATTCGTATTGAAACATTTCTTTAAACTTAACCAATAACTCTCTAATAGGATCTATAAAGCTATTTTCTCTATCTGTATTTCTACTATAGAATGCAAGTTCTTCCTCAATCATCTCGTTATAGTCAATATGCTTTCGAGGATTATTAAACATTCTTTTTCCCTCTATATTACTTAAAAAACCACTAACCTCGCTTTTAATAATAGTTAGTTGATAAGTTTGAGGAGCAAGCTCTCCATATATAAAAGCTTGATTAAAAGAATTATTATTAAAAGTATTCTTCACATCAATAGAAATCGCTTCATGATCGATGTTTCTTAAACTAACACTGTTCGCAAAAACTACTTTAACTGGCTGAATTATTGTCTTAAATATGGTATTAGATTTGACAATTAATTGCCCTAAAACTTGTGGTTCATTCTTTGCTTTAGCAATAATTGTAGCATCTTCATTCAATAGACCTAGACATTCTATATTTACTTCTTTTGCAGTACGATCTCCAATTTTTAAACTAAAATTTTCGCTATAAGTAACTTTTATCAATTCACTAGAACTAATAAATTCTACTTCAGCTTCACTGCTAGTACCATTAACTGAAGCTCTATTTGCTTTTACAAATAATTTTACTTTACTTTTTGAGTTGTTATCATTTCCAATGACCCCTGGTGGCCACAGACTTAAGTATGGACACAAATAAACTTTTCGATCTTTATAAGTCTTTTTTTCAGGAACAATAGAGTATATTTTAACATAATGAGTTGATAATCCTTCAGCGCATACAGACTTATCAAATCTATCAAAACCAAATTCTCCATTATAATCAGAATCTTGTTTACCAAATTTTCCTTCAGCATTTTTCTGCGACCTATAAAAATCAATAGTTGCTATAAAGTTCTGATTTTGTTCTCCGATTACCATTTCTTCATAATCACTAATGATCGTTTCGCTTTCTCCTTTCCATTCATTCTTTTCTTCTGCACTGGTACTAATATCACCCTCATAAGCGTGTAATGTAGTATTTTTAGCACTGCTTAATACTATTTCCCCTTCACATATAGTTGTCTTACTCATAATTATAAAAATTAAGAATCATTAGATTTTTCTCCACTAGAACGTTTCATACTTTCAGATGCATTAGCATGTATATTTTCTTCAGAACTTAGACTCATATTTTTAGAATGTAATTGTCTTTCTTCCTCTGTATGAGACTCTACATTACCTTTAATATACTCTACCATTTTTCCTAGTACATTAGTCATATAGTTAGCACCTATGTTTAGATTCTTCATGAGTCCTACTCGCTCAGAACTATTCATCATCACTGTTTCTGTTTTATTCATAGTCACAGTCGTGGTCATATTCTCAGCTACATTGATATTTAGATTCTTACTATTAAGTGTCATCGTCTCAGGAGCTGTAACAGTTATATTCTTGTTTCCATCCATATACCATACATTCCCACTTGGATCTTTTATAGTAATACTACCATCGTTATCCTCATCATCTATCTGTATAGTAACTCCACTTCGTGTGGTTATAGTTTTTAAATGGTTATTAGTTCCTCCTCCTGCTCCTATACCTCCATGGAATAAACCTCCCATTACAAAGGGTCTATCTGGATGATTCCCAACAAAACTGATCATCACTTGATCTCCCTCTTCTGGTATAGCTACAAACCCTCTGTTAGAACCTACCTTATCACTACTTCCTGCATCTGGTGTCATCACGCGAATCCACTCTGTACTTTGATCTCTATACTGCCAATCAAATTG
>NZ_JACAKI010000043.1:0-4835 GCF_030326445.1 Myroides sp. DF42-4-2 | reverse complement strand
GTTTTCATACTTGACAGTTTTGTTTAAAGTTAATAATTTCGAATTAACAACTGTCCGATTTTTAGGGAAGCCTACATTTCTACTGTAGAAAAACTTCCAATTTTTAAATACGCCAATAATATAGAGTTATTTCAATGTGTAGGTTTAAAAAAATTAACAGATGTAAATTCAATCTTTAGTATGACTAATTTAAAAGCTTTAATGATTACAGAGTTGGTAGATATAAATGCAGATATTTTTATTGAGCGATTAAAAGAGTTAAAGTTTTTAGAAGTAGCTTATATAACGTTTAAAAACTCATCTGAAAGTGATAGAATTTATAATTATTGTTGTGAAAATGGATTACATTTTAAGCAACCTGGGTTAGTTGATTCAGAACGTTTTGGACTGTATGCTTTATGATGCTCATTAAGCTAAGATCAGAAGTAGAAAAAATGCAAAACATAAAATGACTCGTTTTACAATTGATCAACAGTCAAATGGAATAGCTATGTTATTATAAATTTTCCAATCGCTATTTTCGTTTGCACATATAAGTCCTTGTTGCAGGAATATTTCATGTAGACATTGATCTAATGATTGATCAAAATCTGATACAATAAAAAACGTAGACACTCCTACTTAAACTACCAGACAATCAGTGAGTTTAATCAAATAATAAATATTAATAAAGCGGCTTAACTAATTGTCCGGATTTCATTAGGATATTCAGAGTGTGATTATTGATCAATTCTTAATCCTATATCAAGAATGGGTTAGACTTTAATTTAAAAATCTAACCCAAGCTTTATTTTTGTACTTACACACTTTAAGAGATAGTGCCAGTTAAATATGATTTGGAGTAAGTAGGGGGCCTACTTCCCGATACAAACTATATCTACGATAGATAAAGCTTTTTAGAGCTGTAATTAACTTCTTTACTAAGTAATAACTGTAGTTCACCCAAGGATTAATTTTGTATTAATAGGAGAGTATTATCTTGGGAAGATTTTAAATATTTTTTTTGATAATAGGAGTAGGCTCCTAAAAGAATTTATGGGTAATATGAAAAATGTATTGGGTATGTTTTTGGCTTTGGTATTCTTATCGTGTTCAACTAAAAAAGAGGATTCTGAGCAAGTTGTAGATATACAAATAGAAGAGAAGGGTTTTTTGACGAAAACTAAAGAAATATTTATAGACTCTGATGAAGTTAAAAACGATAGACGCTTAACTTATCTAACAGATATGATTACAAAGTATCCAGATTATAAGTTAGTTCTTGAATTTTTTAACTCAGATAACAATCCTTATATTTTAGAGGCTAATGGAGATTTATATAAAATTATTGATTCTCAAATAGATGATGCAGGATCAAAAGTTTATAAGTATGAAGATGTCTTGACGTATTTTTATAAAGCAAAAGAAAATTTTTATATCTATAGTTTTTCAATTGACAATGCTAAGAAATTAAGCTGTACTAGTGTTAGACGCATAGGGGATGGGTTGTTTAAAACAGATATGCATGACATTGTTTTTGAGGATCACAAAATAGTTAAAGAAGACTATAAAGGAGAAGTTTCTACTAAGTTTTATAAGGAAGGCAAACAACAATATTTTCGCTATTCAAATAAAGTAAATGGAGATAAGGTTGTTCATACTTTAAATCTGGGGACAATAAAAGAGTTTTAATATGTATAAAAAAATTATAGTAGTAGCATTGTTTGCAAATGCATTTTTTCTTTACTCATGTTCAGAAAAAAAAGAACAAGTTAAAACAGAGGATTATACGCAATCAAAAGAAACGAGTATAGATATAGAATTATATAGTCAAAATGCACTTGAAATTTTATCTAGACATAAAGAGGGTAATCTTCAGGTAGTATTACCTAATATTATTTATGATCAAGTAAAAATATATGATAATTTATTAGTTGAATATGAAAAAAAACAGATTTATGCTAAATCAGATATTGAATTTTTAAATTATAAAGAAGAGATAGATAACCTAGCTTTAGTTAATTTATTAATGAAAGATGTTGAAATTAATTTAGCTTATAATGATTTAGTAAGTGAAATTGAAGACCTAAATATTGCTTATAGTAAGAAATTCAACATTAGTTTAGAGGAACTAAATTCTTTTTATGATCTTGACAACATCATTTTAAGTGAAGAGGTATTATTAAAAATTAAAGAGTTTTCTCAAGACGAAAAGCAAAGAAAACAGGCTGAACATCAAGATAATTTAATAGATATGGGTACTGGTGGGATTGTTTTAGCTGCAGGGTTACTACCTGGTGGAAGCTTAATTACAAAAGGGGCTTTACGAGGATTGTCTCAAGGTGCTAAATTAGCTAAACAAGGTAAAAATCTATCGGCTAATGCAAATACTATAACTAAAGAAACATATAAAATAATGTCCTTCGCTGGAAATACTAAATTAGGCACTAGTACTAGAAACAAAGTTATTAAGTCACTCAGCAATGAAGTTAAGCGTCAAGTTTTAGCAGAGAGACAGTTAATTAATGCAAAAAGACGTGGAACTGCATTAGCAATTAGTAGAGCCACTGAATTAGCTAATGTCAGCCCCTCAAAGATTAAGAGATCAAAAGAGTATTTTAAAGTTATTGAAAATAAGCTAGAAGGAAGAGTGGGAGATTATTCAGATGGTATCTTAGCTGTTCACTTACAAAACATGAGAGAATTGATTAAAAAAAATCAACTGATTTTGAGTGAATTGAAATAGATAAAAATTATTTAACATTTCGGGTATGTACAAAAGAATATTTTACAAAGCCCGACAGCAATTTATCCTTGCTGTTGGGCTTTGTATTCCTAGACTATGGAGTTACTTCCATTTGTTGAGATTTGTTTAGTATGGCGGATTGCTTCTGTTTATGAGCTAGAAGGTACGTTAACCCGACCGGAACAACAAGTAATGGGGAATACAGAACACCTGTCTATACAAATTGTCGCTTGAATATGAGCTGAATTTAGGAAGTGAGAGGCTCTAACTAGAGCTCTTCAAGATCATTGGATATCGGTACTTTGAGTTGTTGAAATACAGTTACCACTTCAAGAATACAGTGTACATCTGCTGGATTTAAAAAGAAAACATCTGCTTGAGTCGTACACTGCTGTACATAGTAGTAAAAAAGTTCATTTATACATTGCGCATAAGCCGTAAAGCTTGCTTGTTGATCAAAAAGCGATTGAAGTAACGCTAAGATGTACAGATCGTTTGCGGGAAGCAACGGATGGGTTGGAGTTGCATTCATATGCTGTGAGTTGAAGGAAAAAAAAACGTATGGGTTAAGAGTCCTAGCGTTCACATAAACGCTTGCAGTTGTTTCCAATCCTGCGACTGTACCATACGAGTCAAATTTTTTGTTTTATGTGATTAAATTTAGTCCTTGTTTTTTATTTTATACAATTGATTACTAGTGTTTTGTATACATATTTTTTAGGGAGTATGTGTTTTGAGAATGTTTTTTTTTGTATTCGTTATCTCCAATAGATGTTTAACTTTTAGATATTTAAAATAGAAAAGGTCGTTTTAACCAATGAAGAGGATACGGAATGTAGTACAAGCTCCTTTTTAACGGCAAGTGAAGGAAATTAGTAAAAAAAGGATGTTCGATTTGAACATCCTTTTTTGTTTTATCTAGAAATCTGGTGTATTTATTTACCACCCTACTTTTCATCCTTTTAGGGATAAGGGGGGCTATTGGGTGAGGCAGAACAGATGTTCCCTCCTGTTTTATACCACAGGCGGAAGCGGGGCTAATGATTCAGCTAGGTCTTTTAAAAACGTAAGTTCTGCTTTAAGTGCCTCAAGTGCTTCTTCTGTATGCATGGATAGGATAACTGTGTCATTGTTCCAATTGATCAGCGGATCAAAATATTTATGACAAACCCAACCTAAGTCATTATTTGAATATTTATATCCGTTTTGTTTAATGCTGTCCTTTGTAGGTTCTGAATAGGTAAAAGGTGTTTTTAAATTGGTAAAATAGCCAAGCCCCATATAAAAATCAACTAAGTTATCTCTATCGAATTCACCAAAAACACCAATGTTTTTGTCTTTTATATCTGTTGTATAAATCACAAAAGGCTGGTATTTTGTTTTCAGGTTTTCCAGTTCTAAGCCCGTGTGTTCCATACCCAACTCGTGGACAAGCGCTCTTACTTTTACTAGAAAGGCTTCTTGAACGGCTTGATTTACGTTATCTCTATATGATAATAGCTTTTGAAAACTCTCTAAAGAATCATTGTCTTTTAGAATATGGTCTATAATTGTCTTATCCATAACATCTGAATTGCGTTGGTAGGTTAGTTTTTTTATGAGTTTCATGTATTGAGCAAGAGCTTCACGGAGTATAGGGAGATCAATACACTCCTTTCTACAGGCATCTAGCCAGTTCAAGAGATCGTAGTGATAGGTCATGTATTCATTAACAAAGGCATCATACTCCTTGGTGTTTTCTTCAAATAAGGTCAAGTACACAAGAAAAGACGAGGGAAAGCTAGCTCTATACCGTTCCAATTGATTGCCTGTTGGACCAGCGTTTACTTTGTTCTCGATCAGAATAATCCGGTTGTTTTTGTCTTTAATAAAAATATCGATTCGCCCTCCTTGTGTGTCTGTTACTTTTCCTGCGTAATACTCCGTTTTAACATAGGCCGAGTCACAATCAAAGAAAGCGAGGTCATAAGGGGGTGTTTTCGCGTTTTTGATCACAGCGATAAACTGCTCCAAAAAAAGGGCACCTTGTCCATGTGTAGGCTTCCCTAAAAATCGGACAGTTGTTAATTCGAAATTATTAACTTTAAACAAAACTGTCAAGTATGAAAAC
>NZ_JACAKI010000042.1:0-5213 GCF_030326445.1 Myroides sp. DF42-4-2 | reverse complement strand
AAGTAGGAGAGAGATTGAAACACGATCATAGACATATTGGACAACAGCATACAAATTAAAGAGAGTAAGGTGATCTTAGGATCACGAATAAACTAGCTAACTTTTTACAATATTAAAAATATACGATGAAGAGTTTGATCCTGGCTCAGGATGAACGCTAGCGGCAGGCCTAACACATGCAAGTCGAGGGGTATAGAGAGCTTGCTTTCTAGAGACCGGCGGATGGGTGAGTAACGCGTATGCAACCTACCTTTTACAGGGGAATAGCCCGGAGAAATTCGGATTAATGCTCCATGGTTTATAGATGTGGCATCACATTTATAATAAAGATTTATCGGTAAAAGATGGGCATGCGTATCATTAGCTAGTTGGTGTGGTAACGGCATACCAAGGCGACGATGATTAGGGGTCCTGAGAGGGAGATCCCCCACACTGGTACTGAGACACGGACCAGACTCCTACGGGAGGCAGCAGTGAGGAATATTGGTCAATGGAGGCAACTCTGAACCAGCCATGCCGCGTGCAGGATGACGGTCCTATGGATTGTAAACTGCTTTTGTACGGGAAGAAATGTAATTACGTGTAATTATTTGACGGTACCGTAAGAATAAGGATCGGCTAACTCCGTGCCAGCAGCCGCGGTAATACGGAGGATCCGAGCGTTATCCGGAATTATTGGGTTTAAAGGGTTCGTAGGCGGTTTAGTAAGTCAGTGGTGAAATCTTGCAGCTTAACTGTAAAATTGCCGTTGATACTGCTAAACTTGAATAGTATGGAAGTAATTAGAATATGTAGTGTAGCGGTGAAATGCTTAGATATTACATGGAATACCAATTGCGAAGGCAGATTACTACGTACTTATTGACGCTGATGAACGAAAGCGTGGGTAGCGAACAGGATTAGATACCCTGGTAGTCCACGCCGTAAACGATGGATACTAGCTGTTCGGTCTTCGGATTGAGTGGCTAAGCGAAAGTGATAAGTATCCCACCTGGGGAGTACGTTCGCAAGAATGAAACTCAAAGGAATTGACGGGGGCCCGCACAAGCGGTGGAGCATGTGGTTTAATTCGATGATACGCGAGGAACCTTACCAAGGCTTAAATGTAGATTGACAGGTTTAGAGATAGACTTTCCTTCGGGCAATTTACAAGGTGCTGCATGGTTGTCGTCAGCTCGTGCCGTGAGGTGTCAGGTTAAGTCCTATAACGAGCGCAACCCCTATTGTTAGTTGCCAGCGGGTCAAGCCGGGAACTCTAACAAGACTGCCGGTGCAAACCGTGAGGAAGGTGGGGATGACGTCAAATCATCACGGCCCTTACGTCTTGGGCTACACACGTGCTACAATGGCCAGTACAGAAAGCAGCTACCAGGCAACTGGATGCGAATCTCAAAAGCTGGTCTCAGTTCGGATTGGAGTCTGCAACTCGACTCCATGAAGCTGGAATCGCTAGTAATCGGATATCAGCCATGATCCGGTGAATACGTTCCCGGGCCTTGTACACACCGCCCGTCAAGCCATGGAAGCTGGGGGTACCTGAAGTCGGTCGCCGCAAGGAGCTGCCTAGGGTAAAACTAGTAACTAGGGCTAAGTCGTAACAAGGTAGCCGTACCGGAAGGTGCGGCTGGAACACCTCCTTTCTAGAGAAAAAAAGAGGTTGGTTTATTTACTCTCGCTGTTTGTTCAAATAAAAAATAAGTAATATACAGAGTCTCGTAGCTCAGCTGGTTAGAGTACTACACTGATAATGTAGGGGTCGGCAGTTCGAGTCTGCCCGGGACTACTAATTATATTACGCGGAAATTCTAGAGGTTGGTTAAACCGTTGAAAGTTACTGTTAACTGTAAACTGTTAGCCGTAGACCTGAAATGGGGGATTAGCTCAGCTGGCTAGAGCGCCTGCCTTGCACGCAGGAGGTCATCGGTTCGACTCCGATATTCTCCACAGATCCGAGAGGATAAAAGTTCATTGACATATTGTAACGACAAATACAGTTAGATAGTAATAGAAATATTATTGTTTAAATAAAAATTTTATAGAAAGTACGATTCGAAAGAATTGTAAGCACATAAGCAAAATAAGGGCGTATGGGGAATGCCTAGGCTCTCAGAGGCGAAGAAGGACGTGATAAGCTGCGAAAAGCTACGGGGATTGGCACACACGAATTGATCCGTAGATATCCGAATGGGGCAACCCACTATGTTGAAGACATAGTATCCGATAGGAGGCGAACCTGCTGAACTGAAACATCTAAGTAGGCAGAGGAGAAGAAAACAAAAGTGATTCCGCTAGTAGTGGCGAGCGAACGCGGAATAGCCCAAACCAATGTTGTTACGGCAATATTGGGGTTGTAGGACCACGACATTTCTTGCGGATTGAATTAGAATAACCTGGAAAGGTTAACCGAAGAGGGTGATAGTCCCGTATAAGTAAGAGAAGATAAGGATAGTGGTATCCTGAGTAGGTCGGGGCACGTGAAACCCTGATTGAAACTGGCGGGACCATCCGCTAAGGCTAAATACTCCTGAGAGACCGATAGTGAACCAGTACCGTGAGGGAAAGGTGAAAAGAACCGTGAATAACGGAGTGAAATAGAACCTGAAACCATACGCCTACAAGCGGTCGGAGCCCATTAGTTGGGTGACGGCGTGCCTTTTGCATAATGAGCCTACGAGTTACCGTTGCTGGCGAGGATAAGTGATTAAGTCATGGATCCGTAGCGAAAGCGAGTCTTAATAGGGCGCTTTAGTCAGTAGTGGTAGACGCGAAACCGTGTGATCTACCCATGGGCAGGTTGAAGTTTAGGTAACACTAAATGGAGGACCGAACCGTTTAACGCTGAAAAGTTTTCGGATGACCTGTGGGTAGGGGTGAAAGGCCAATCAAACTCGGAAATAGCTCGTACTCCCCGAAATGCATTTAGGTGCAGCGATGATCATAGTTACTTAGAGGTAGAGCTACTGATTGGATGCGGGGGCTTCACCGCCTACCAATTCCTGACAAACTCCGAATGCTAATTAATGATAATCATCAGTGAGGGCATGGGTGCTAAGGTCCATGTCCGAGAGGGAAAGAACCCAGACCATCAGCTAAGGTCCCCAAATGTATGCTAAGTTGAAAAAACGCGGTTTGATTGCCCAGACAGCTAGGATGTTGGCTTGGAAGCAGCCATTCATTTAAAGAGTGCGTAACAGCTCACTAGTCGAGCGATCGAGCATGGATAATAATCGGGCATAAGTATACTACCGAAGCTATGGATTTACGTTTTATACGTGAGTGGTAGGGGAGCATTCTATCGACGCAGAAGCCGTATTGTGAGATATGGTGGAGTTTATAGAAAAGAAAATGTAGGCATAAGTAACGATAAGGGGTGCGAGAAACACCCCCGCCGTAAGACTAAGGTTTCCTGAGCTATGCTAATCAGCTTAGGGTTAGTCGGGACCTAAGGCACACCCGAAGGGGGACGTCGATGGCCAACGGGTTAATATTCCCGTACTACTAATAATTGTGATGGAGTGACACAGTGATGAAAGCACCGCGAACTGACGGAATAGTTCGTTGAAGCACGTACCTATATTTCTTATAGTAAAATGCGTAAGAGATGGAGAAATGCGATAGTACTCAGCGTTTTCGAACAACGAGATAGTGTGCCTAAGGGCTGTCAAGAAAAGCTTCTAAACATAGATTATTAGTACCCGTACCGTAAACCGACACAGGTAGTCGAGGAGAGTATCCTAAGGCGCTCGAGAGATTCATGGCTAAGGAACTAGGCAAAATAGACCTGTAACTTCGGGAGAAAGGTCGCCAGCGCAAGCTGGCCGCAGTGAAAAGGTCCAGGCGACTGTTTATCAAAAACACAGGGCTCTGCAAAATCGTAAGATGAGGTATAGGGCCTGACACCTGCCCGGTGCTGGAAGGTTAAGAGGAGATGTTATTCGCAAGAAGAAGCATTGAATTGAAGCCCCAGTAAACGGCGGCCGTAACTATAACGGTCCTAAGGTAGCGAAATTCCTTGTCGGGTAAGTTCCGACCTGCACGAATGGTGTAACGATCTGGACACTGTCTCAGCCATGAGCTCGGTGAAATTGTAGTATCGGTGAAGATGCCGATTACCCGCAGTGGGACGAAAAGACCCTGTGCACCTTTACTATAGCTTAGTATTGTTCTTGGATAAGTGATGTGTAGGATAGGTGGGAGACTTCGATCCTGCGTCGCCAGGCGTAGGTTAGTCATTGTTGAAATACCACCCTTTGCTTATTTGAGATCTAACTCTGCGTTGCAGAGGACATTGCTTGGTGGGTAGTTTGACTGGGGTGGTCGCCTCCAAAAGAGTAACGGAGGCTTCTAAAGGTTCCCTCAGCACGCTTGGTAACCGTGCGTAGAGTGCAATGGCATAAGGGAGCTTGACTGGGAGACTAACAAGTCGATCAGGTACGAAAGTAGAGCATAGTGATCCGGTGGTTCCGCATGGAAGGGCCATCGCTCAAAGGATAAAAGGTACGCCGGGGATAACAGGCTGATCTCCCCCAAGAGCTCATATCGACGGGGGGGTTTGGCACCTCGATGTCGGCTCGTCACATCCTGGGGCTGGAGAAGGTCCCAAGGGTTGGGCTGTTCGCCCATTAAAGTGGCACGCGAGCTGGGTTCAGAACGTCGTGAGACAGTTCGGTCTCTATCTACTGTGGGCGTTAGAAATTTGAGTGGATCTGATTCTAGTACGAGAGGACCGAATTGGACCAACCTCTAGTGCATCTGTTGTCTCGCCAGGGGCATCGCAGAGTAGCTACGTTGGGCAGGGATAAGCGCTGAAAGCATATAAGTGCGAAACCCACCACAAGATGAGATTTCTTTAAAGGGCCGTTGAAGATGACAACGTTGATAGGCTATAGATGTAAAGGCAGTAATGTCAAAGTCGAGTAGTACTAATAGCCCGTAAGCTTATGTGTATCTCCCTCTACGTTATGTAGAGGGAGGGCAACTTTCTAAAGTTAGTTATGTATTTGTTAAGTTATAATATACAATATTAGTTATAGGATCCTTTTAGGAATTTATAACAACCGCTTTAGGGTGGTTATTGCGGCGGGGCTCACCTCTTCCCATTTCGAACAGAGAAGTTAAGCCCGCTAGCGCAGATGGTACTGCCACATGGTGGGAGAGTATGTCGTCGCCCTTCTTTTGAAAGCCTGATTACGCAAGTAGTCAGGCTTTTTTTT
>NZ_JACAKI010000041.1:0-5989 GCF_030326445.1 Myroides sp. DF42-4-2 | reverse complement strand
TAAATATATAAAAAAATTCTGCTCGGTTTTAACCCAAGCAGAATTTTATACTTACACAGTTTTTGGTACAGTGTCTTAATATTTATTATTTGATTAAATTCAGTGATTGTCTGGTAGTTTAAGTAGGAGTGTCTACGTTTTTTATTATACCAAATTTCGATATATTGCTTACGCCAGTTCACTTCGTTCGGGTCAAAGACTTTAGTCTCCATTTGCTTTGTATTTAGTTGTAAATTTCCATAAATCATCTCCACTTTTAGGGATTTAAAGAAGCTTTATTCATCGTTTATATTTGTTTTAGTATTCATGAATGTGCTTCGCAATTCCGCTACGGCATTATCCCAACAATTAGCCTTTACTCATTGGTTATTATCTATTTTGGTATTCGTGATGTGCTTCGCAGTTCTACTCATGCTTCTAACAACATTAAAGGACTCTAAAAAATTTGCAAATTTGTAGTTTGCATATTGTACTCCTTGGTCAGAATGGAAAATTAATCCGTCTTGAAAAGATCTATTCTTTTTAGCCATTTTAAAGGCTGCTAAAGTGGTGTTTTCCGTTGACATATCATTACTCAGGCTCCATCCAATCACCTTTCTATCGAATAAATCTATTATTGTAGTTAGATAAATAAACCCTTCTTTTACAGCGATATAAGTAATATCGGATACCCAAGCTTTCCCTGGTTTGGTTTGTGTAAATGCTCTATCTAAGATATTATCAACTACTAAATAATTGTGATCAGAATCTGTGGTAATTCTATATCTTCGAGCTACTTTACTACGTAATCCTAACTCTCTCATATACTTAGCTACTGTTGGTTTAGACACTTTATAACCTCGCGCATTGAGTTCTATTGTAAGACGAGGACTACCATAACGCTGTTTAAACTCGAAATAAACTTCTGTAATAACTCGTTTTAGATTTGCTTTGGCTTGTTTGCTTTTATTAACAGGAGACCGTTTCCAATGATAATAACCATTTCTACTTACCTCTAAAACCTTACACATAATCTCAATCGGAAATTCATGTTCATGATTAAATATGAACAGGTAAATCATTTGCCGGTCTTTGAGAAAATGCCGATTGCTTTTTTTAATATTTCATATTCTAATTCAACAGCTGCTAACTTCTTTTTTAACTCTTTTATTCTTTCTTGTTCTGGTGTAAGCTTTTGTTTGCCATTGCCTGGAAAACTAGCATCTCCAAACTCTTGAGCCTCTTTACAACATTTATATAACAAGGTGGCGCGAATTCCAAGTTCACGAGCTAATTCTGATTTGTTTGTTCTTTCCTTAGCTAGTTCAACGGCTTGTTGCTTAAAAGCTGTATCGTAAGTTTATCTAATTCTTTTCATAAGTCAAAGATAAGTAAGTCATTATACTTAACTCGATGTCTGGACTAAGTTAGTAAGTCCATATACGTATCTTTATTGACGTAATTTTCAGTTAAATATAAGAGAATGTAATTGAAGCTAATTTTTTGTTTATAGAACTTAGTTATGCATAAATAATTTATATCAAAAAAACTTTACTAACAACAATAACGATATTTCTACTTTGTTCATTTTTTGCTTTTGGACAAAAGAAATTCAAGGATTTACATTTTGAATTCGTCAATATTTTTTTTTTATAATATAAAGAATAATCTTAGACAGTACATATGATAAAATATTTAATAAAAATTTGGTTATTAAATTTATTTAAAATTTGGTTGTTAAATTTATTTAAACTATAATTGTATATGATATTAAATCTTGTGTTGTTTAATTATATTGTTAAAATTACAACAATATAACATATAATAACACACCGTTCCTTTTTATTAACTAGTCCGGAATAGTTGATAAAAAAGTAGAGTCGAAAAAGCCGAAATATCGACTTAAAAAACTTAGAGTAGGCAATCAAAAAAATAATGTTATTATGAAATATGCAAAAATTATCCTGTTGCCAATGCTTTTGGCGTTTCTAGTTGTTTCTTGTGAAATTGACAATAATGATAGTACATCTAATTTATACAAGGAAAGTCAAATAGGGGATCCTCCTATTACACAATACCCGGACCTTAGAGTTTTTTATGATAATGGTGGTGACAACTTCGGTTGCGATGGAATTAATGGAAATTGTCTTCCTGATATAATTATTACATTACCACTACAAAAAAATATAATTAATGATATTATCAAAATTAGTAATGACAATGTTGCAGTAGCAAAGTATTTTAGAAATAAAAAAGACCTGCTTAAAGATTTCATTGATCAAGATATTATTAATCTTGTAATAAAAGGTGAATTATCAATTTCTACAAGAAAAAATACATTAACTAATATTGATTACATGCATTTCAATGTTGTTGATCAAAATAGAGTGATGATTATTTATCCTTTTATATTAAAATAAGATTGTTAAAATCTGAAGATTGTTTGTAAAAATTCAATCTTCAGATTAACCATACACCTATGAGATATAAAGTAATTTTAATTATTAGCATTGTTATTTCGCTTTTAAGCTGTAATAGACATGAGAGTTTAGTTCCCATCCAAGAATTATCTTTTGATATTGGATTCGAAAGTCGATCCAAATTTGAAGGTGTTTTTTATGATCACATCTATCAGGACAGTTTATTTTATTTTGCAGATCCTGTAACTGAAAAAAAAATCATGTTTTTTGATAGATTAGGAAACAAAAAAGACTCTGTATCATTAGTAAACGGTTTAAATAAAATATTAAATATTGAGGATTTAATAATTGTGTCGAGAGATACCATTTTATTAAATAACAACTATAGTGGGAGTATTGTAGTATTAAACAAAAAAGGAGATATATGGCATAGAATAAACCTAAATCAATACGATTCTCTTGGAAATTATTATGAGTATAAGTTTACTTCTTTAAATAAAACTCTTTTAAAAAATAATTCTTTACTTACTGCTTCTAAATGGTATGGAAACAAATTTGAAGAAAACAAACACTTTGAAACTGAAGCAGAAAAAACAAAATACTTTTACAATAGAGTAGCCAAAGAACCATATTTCATGAAAGTATCTAATATTTTCTCAGAAAATCCTGTTCAAATATATGCCTTGAAAAATTTCTATAATAAGTTCGTTAAGGACAAATCTTTAATAGTTGAAGGCAATTCTTATTATGTAACTGATGACAAAATTTTAGTTTCATCTTCCTTTTCTAGTAAAGTTTTTGTGTATAATCTACATGACTTTTCTCTTATAAAAGAAATAGAAATATTACCGCCAAATGAAGCTGTCTCTATAGCCCCCTTAATAACAGATAGCGGCTTATCACATGAGTTAAATGATGAATTAAGGAGCAAAAGTATGATTACGAATATTGGATATTCAAAAAGTAAAAAGAAATATGTATTCCAAAGAAGAAAAGATATTTCAAAGAATAAAAAAACAGAAAATATTCCTTTCGAACTAATTGTATTAAATGATAATTTTAAAGTAGATAAAACGTTATTTTTTGATGGAGTTGATTATTTATGGTATGGTAGTTTTATTACTGAGAACAACATTTTTTTGTTAAGTAAAAATAAAAATAGATATGGAGTCAAAAATTATGGACTATTCAAGATATAAATACTTTGCAGTATTACTTCTACTTATAAATAGTTGTACTCAATTGAGTAACAAATCTAATGATTTCGAAAATCTAAAATATGAACTTCATGATGAATTTGAAATTGAATTAAAAAATGATATAAAAAGAGTCTTTATTTTAACAGAAGAACATTGTAATAGCTGTAACCGAAATTTCGCGAAATTAATTGAAAATTACATAAATGATAAAGAATCTATTTTAATTATTAATGCTAAAGGCACACAAGTAGATATTTCAAACTTTCTTAAAACAGAAGTGGAAAATAAAAATCTATATATTAATAGAAATATTAAGATGAAATCCGACTTATTTAATTCAACTAAAGTATTTTTTTTAAAAGACAATAATCTAGACACTATAATAAATATAACCGCAAATCAAATTGAACAGCAATTTAATTATATCCTAGCTCATTAATTTTCCTATTTGGGTATTTCGGTCTGACAATGTCACCTATTTTGGACTGAACTCTCGTGGATTTATTTTGTCTCTTGTATGAACTGTGATTTTTATGATTAAAGGATTTGATTGTTTTATATTAGGAGAAGTAATAGATTAAATGTATCCACCCGACCAACCACATATTTCATAAGCTAACGTAAGGTAGTAAGTTTGCTTCAAATAATAAATAGATGAGCAAACAAGAAATCATGTACTCTCATGTAGAGGATTGGAAAGCCAGTGGATTAAAACAAGCAACTTATTGTGAAAACCTAGGGTTAAAGTTACCCACTTTTAGTTACTGGGTACAAAAATATCATAAGGAATTTAGCCAATCTGTTACAAGCAGTTTTGTATCAATAAGTAAAGCAGTTCCATTGTATAAGTTTTTAGATAAACTAAATATAAAACACATAATAATCGAAACATATAGTCTTATAATCAATGATTGAAACACAAAATTAAAACTGGATGAATAACTCAATTTTTAACGATTCCTCTAATTGGAAATGGGGTATATTTTATTTCAATAAAAAAGACAAACGCCTACTAGTACCTAAGCGACTTGCTTTTTTAGGCATAACAATTAATTTTGCTAATCCATGGTCTATTTTGCTTGTTTTGGTTTTGATTTTATTGATCATATCAATTGAAATGTATATATAGAATGACCTTAAAAACAACCTTTCCTGCTCTTGATGAAGGAAATTCATTAAGTAGAAAAAGCTCTTGGTATGTAGTAGTTGCTATTTCTTTCTTTGGTTTTTGTTTCTTCTTCTTGGATTAGAGGTTCTTCTTTTTCTTCTACTGTAGGCTTAGCTTGTTCTACAGACTTAACTTCTATATCACCACTCATGATATTCATTAGATAGTCTTCATCGACTAACTCATTTTGACTGTTTTTTTTTGATGGTTGGTTGACTGTTCCCATATTGTACATTTTTAAAGGTTTATATTTTACATTATGGATAGTTGTAAACTTTAGCTTGTCGAAAACTTTACTCTTGTACGTTTTTACACCAAGATCATTTTAAAACAGCTTTAAAGCGCTAATTAAAAGACAATTGCAAAACTTACTTTACTATCTTACATCAAAGAAAGTATATATACAGTTTGAAAACTTTAAATAGAATTTTAAGGTTATACTTGGCACTTTAGTGTCAAATAGTGAGTGATTTCTTACTATGAAATCACTGTAGATTTTACTTTGTAAAATTGGTGGGTTTACTCATCGAAAGATGAGAGCATCCTAAGTTTGAGGCACTCGAAATTACATTCGTGCCATCAAAACGACTTGCTCTTGCAGAGGGCTGGAAAACTACTCCGAAGTCGTTGTTTTTGTTTAAAATAGTAGATAGACTCAAAATATTAAGGGGTTTACGGATTTCCGTATTAAGATTAGAAAAAGTTTTAATATGTTTGATGTTGAAACATAAGATACTATATGAATATTTTATAATACGATAAGTTGTATATATTAAAAGTAAAGATATGCTGATTTTATATCGCTATCCCTATTTATACAAGTTAGTTTTTAATTAAATTACTTCGTTATACACTACTCTATTCTCTTAAAGTATTTTATTTTAAAAAAAAAATTAACTTAACATGCTTATTTTAAGAAATGTTACTATAAACGTTTTTTACGAAATGAATAGTTTTATTGTTCGTAAAAAAGGATGTTAGCTGAAACCATTAAACCAAGAAATTATAAATTAATACTATGAAATCAACATTAGATTTAATAAAACTGGCAGGATTAAAAACCAATCTATCAGTGGACGCAAACAATTATTCAACTCTTGACTTAATCAAAATCGTTGGTTTTGTAGGAATTCATCAAAGACATTTTGTAGGCTTCCCTAAAAATCGGACAGTTGTTAATTCGAAATTATTAACTTTAAACAAAACTGTCAAGTATGAAAACA
>NZ_JACAKI010000040.1:0-6018 GCF_030326445.1 Myroides sp. DF42-4-2 | reverse complement strand
CTGGCAAAATCTCAATTGTGAATTCCGATTGTCCATAGCATCCATTTTCATCCTCACGATAAACATACAAGGTGTTCTTTCCTACGACATTATACAGTGCACCTGCTTCGTATTTGGTTCCCGCTCCGTATGGATCTGTGTAGTACGCTTCTCCATCCGCTAATTTAGGTAAAACAACTTCTTTACAAATAAAAATAGGCTCTATTTGGGTTGCCCCTAATTGCTCATTCTTACCTAGCCTAAATGAGGTATCTTTCGGACATTTGGTCAGCTTATTAGTAACCTTCATATAAATGATCACACCTTCTGGATTCTCAGTTACAAACGAAGGGTCTATTGAATTAATACCTGCATCTAAATCGGCTTTACTAGTAAAATATTCAACTGTAAATTCCTCAATATTTAGACCTTGTAACACCACAGGAATATTATCGTCCAAGTTATATACGTACTCTGATCCTGGTTTTTTAGCGCAGTCGTATAATGTTTGAGGCGTTGAAAGGTTAAATGGCTCTTTTAAGAAAGAAAAGTTCTTTTTAATTTCTAATTCCTCACCATTACAATGGGTATAACTAATTTTTCCTGTATAGACAACTGATTCCTCAATAGTTACGCTAATATCCGTTTGATCAGAATAGAATTCTCCATCTTTTAACCATTGGAAGGTAGCAATTGATGGGCCACTAGGCACAAAGCGCCAAGCCTCATTTTGAGCATCCCATGGTCCAGAATTTCTTCCTGGAGGGGCATAGCCTTGGGTACCATCTTCATTTTGAATACCAATTAAACCACTTCCGTTATTAAATCCGGTACATGCCTTTCTGTTCTTTACATAGACTTCAATAATATTAGTACCCTCATATAAAACAACTTGCGTTGTTTGCGTACTTCCCTCAATATCAGATGGGTCGTAAGGACAGTCAGAGCCAAATAATCCCATGTGATACATATTAAATACTAACGCACGACATGGAGCGGTTCCCAAAATCTGATAGTTAACAGAATAATCTGATGGAGAATTATCAGGATACATATCTTGCATTACTCCAAAAATTGAATTTACATAAGGAGGGCTTGTTGTTCCACCTCTATCCATTGGAATTTGATGCGTGTCATTAAAGAGATATCCTGTAGGAGCAAGGGGTTGGTATCTTCCATTATCGACTTCTCCAGCGATACTGAATGTCAGCATTCCATTAGTACCAATTAATACTTTGTCATAACTATTGCCAAAAAAACAAAAATCAAATCCAAGATCAATGATATCAGACCAATAATCATCTCTTGTCAAACTAATAGCATCTCCTCCCACAAATGGGAACGGAGGATCGTAGTCAATCGATTCAACTTCATATTCTGTGGTAGCTCTGATATCGTAGAAATTTGCTTTTAAATCTAGCGTTACAGGTTCATCTGTACAAAGGTAGTAATTCCCATCATCAGCAATTTCAATATCGAGTTCCTCAACGTCAATATTTGCACATCCTGGAGGGTAGAAAACAGAAAACTGTTCAGGACCAACCCAGAATCCTTTTTCAGTATCAGAACAAATAGCACGAACATATACACGATAGAATACTTCTTCTACAGCATCTTCAAATATATACTCTGGGGTTCCTTCTACTACAATACCTTGAGTAGTATATAAAGGATCACTTTCGCCTATTTCAACAATAAAAATTTCCCATTTTGTTTCGTCACCAGCAGGTGTCCATGAAATATGAAAATCTTCTGTATTGTCAATTTTCTCAATCACAATTTCCTCAATATCTCCACAAGCCACATGTTGGATATACAAGTTCTTAATTGCAGCAGGTGGTTGAGCACCGCCACCCCCATCTTGTCTCCACTCAAAAATAACACGCATAGTCTGACCTGCATAGGGTGTAGCATCAAAATCAATTCGCTCAGGTGTGAAAGCAGGCGTTAGGTTGTAGATATTTTGTCCTAACTGAACCCCGCCACTATTGGCAGCTGTTGTCTGTACACCAGCTACAGGAACGTATGTAGTAGGGACTAACCATACTCTGAAATAGTCATATGTACTTTCTCCTACTGCTCTCCAATTAAAGCTCATCGTGTAAACCTCTGTTGCATTTGCTGGGAAGATAATGTCTTTATAAATATGTGAAACTTGTGCGCCACTTACCTCATACGAATTAGAAACTCCATTGTCTTTACTAATATACATCGCTTCTCCAGCAATATTATTGGCTTGACCAACAACCCATTTATTCTTGCTGTCGTTCACATAGCCAAATTTCGGATTATCGTTAAAGTCCTCGAAATAAGGCAGATCCACAGGAATTAAGTCTGTTGAGAATGAGATAGGTCCTTCCCAATAGCCTGTATCTGTTGCACTACAGTGTGAGCGTACCCAAACAAAGAACTGTGTACCATCCGCTAGATTATTTAGAGTATGAGTTGTTCCATTAACTGTAGCAGTTGGCGTAGTTGTTTCGTCTGGACGAACCCCCGTTGTATTGTGATAAACATCATAGGAGCTTATTCCTGTAACTGCAGTCCATGAAACGACTGCTGAATTTCTAGTTATTGATCCGATAGTAATCGTTGTAGGATCAACAGTCGGACATGTAATTTGTTTCAGTTTTAAATTGTCAATAGCAGCTGGTGGTTGAGTCCCACCACTTGCGTCATTTCTCCATTCAAAAAGCAAGCGTAACGTTTGTCCGGCATAAGCAGTAGCATCAAAGACAAGTCTCTCGTTTAGGAAGCTATCATTTTGACTAAAATTCGTTCTGCCTAATTGAACCCCTGAACTATTCGTTGCAGTAGTTAACACGTTAGCGGTAGGGAAATACGTTGTCGGTACCGCCCAAACTCTAAAATAGTCAAAACTACTTTCTCCAACGCAGCGCCAATCAAATGTAATTTCAATATCTGTTGCTCCAGCAGGAATCGTAAAATCTTTATAAATTTGGGATACCTGCGAAATATCATCTTTGATATAAGCATTGGTTACACCATCATCACTTGTAATATATAGGGCTTTATCACCACCATTGTTTACGGCATTACCAATAAACCACTTGTTCAAGTTGTCATTGACCATAGCGTAAGGCTGGTCTGTTTCAAAATCATCTTCATAGGGTAATCCTACGGGAACTAAAGAGGTCCTAGCTTGTAGAGGTCCCGTCCATAAACTAACCTCAGTAGCAGAACATTTCGTACGTACCCAGACATAATAAGTTGTATTGGGTTGTAACCCTTCAAATATATGTGTTGTACCCGTCACATTTACCGTGGTTACAGTAGCACCTGGTGGTGTTGCATCTGTACCGATATACACCTCATAACTTGCAGCGCTAGCAATTGCACCCCAACTCGCTGTTAAGTTATTTGACGTTACTCCCTCTAGTACCAAGTTTGAAGGTTGACTACAGGTAATTACTTCAACATTCAAATTGTCAATAGCTGCAGGAGGTTGCGTTCCTCCACTACTATCTTGTCTCCATTCAAAAACTAGACGCATGGTTTGACCAGCAAATGAGGTAGCATCTACAATTAAGTTTTCAGCTAAGAATGCATTATTTCCATTGTAATTTTCTCTTCCTAGTTGGATTCGTCCTGCATCTGCGGTAATTTGAGTACCTGCAATCGGCAAAAAGTCTACAGGAACTGCCCACACTTTAAATCTATCAAAACTAACTGTTTCTCCCACACAACGCCAATCAAATCGTATGCTAAGTTCATTGACATCTTGCGGTATTTCAAAATCTTGAAATACATGAGAGACTTGTGCGCCTGATACCGTATATTCGTTAGTTACCCCATCATCATTACTAATGTATAAGGCATTTGTTCCGCCGTTATTTACCGCCGTACCAACAACCCATTTATTGGTTGTATCATTTATATATCCAAAGGAGATATCTCCTTCAAAATCTTCAGCATAAGGTAGTGCTTTCGGTACTAAAGGTGTACGTGCTTCTAAAGCCGTTGTCCATGTACTCTCTGCATTGTCAGAACATCTAGAGCGCACCCATATGTAATAAATTGTATTGGGTTCTAAGTTAGTAAATGTGTGTGTTGCAGCTGTTACATTGACAACAGTTGCTGACTCATCCGGTTGGGTTGCATCTGTGCTTAGGAACACATCATAACTAGATGCGTTTGCTATTTCTCCCCAACTCACTTTAATTGAATTTTTTGTCAGTGCATCCACGATCAAATTACTTGGTAGACTACACAGAACTTGTTTTACTTCTATATTATCGATTGCTGCAGGTGGTTGATCTCCACCACTTCCATCATTTCTCCATTCAAATACTAAACGCACATTTTGACCTGCAAACGCAGCTATATTTTGTTCAATAGTTGCTCTAGTAAATTCAGGAGTCAAGTTATAATTCCCCCCTAATTGCATTCGATTTGGAGCCGCAGTAATCTGTGTATTAGTTACAGGCGTATAAGTAGATGGAACGATCCAAACTCTAAAATAATCGTATTGTGTTGAGCTTCCCTCTCCAACAGCCTTCCAATCAAAACCAATTGATAGCTCATCAGTGTTTGCTGGAATAGCTAAGTCACGATAGGCATGTGTAACACTAGACGCACTTCTATCATATTCATAACTAACCCCTTCATCTTTACTAATATACAATGCCTTTGTGCCACCGTTATTCACAACATCACCTATAAACCATTTATTGGTAGAGCCTGTTCCCATTTGCCAATTGACACTACCTTCAAAATTTTCATTAAACGGTAATGTTGCAGGCACTTGTGAAGTAGTGAATTGACCAGCATAAGTGTAAAATGAAGTCCCCTCTGCTCCGCAATTAGCGCGAAGATATAAGCTATAGCTGGTACTTTCTGTTAATCCGTCAATAACTAAAGGCTGGGTGCTGATATCCGTTAAAGTTCCGGAAACAGCTAATCCAGTTGCACCAGATCCAGGTTCGCCAGAAGTTCTAACCTCATACTCAATTGATTCTGTAGTTGGTTGATCTGAAATAGTAAAATTCACACTTGTTGAGGAAATTCCTTGAATCGTTCCAGTAACCTGAGGACATGTTATTTGATTACCAAACGTAATTTTCAAATTTGGCCTTGAAGTTACGGCACTTAAATCTTCTGTAGGTGCAGTATTATCCTTCCCTTTTGTAAAGTGCATATTGGTAGCTTCTGTTGCTTTAATATCAAAAGAGCTTCCACCACCACTTCCCCCGTAATTGGTTTCAACCAAAACTAATAAATTCTTTGTTCCATCTGAGTAGTTGAAAGAATTCAAAAAAGCAATAGTATAATAACCTGTAGTTACAGGACGAGCAATACCCTCATAAACTAAGGTAGCATCCGCAATAAAGCTGTTCCAATTATTGGCAACTAAAGTCGCATTGTCTACTTCCTTTAAATAAATTTTAATGGGTCTCTCTTGCTTTACGCTTCCGATATCCCAAGCTAATTTATTGATAAAACCTACTTGATTAATTTCAGCTGCGGTATACAATGCAGCTGATCGTTCGAAGCCATAAAGAGCCCCCATTGGGTTCCTATCGCTTCTCGTACCTGTGCCAATCGTAACCTCTTGTCCATAAGTATAAAAAATACTTAGCAAGAAGAAAAACAGCACTGTAATTCTTTTCATACGTATTAAGTTTTAAGTTAGTTAGGCTCAAATATAAAATATTTTTTATACAAAGATTAACAAAACAAATAGTCTTGCTCATGCTCAACTGTCACTAAACCTCAACATATATTATCATACATTCAATACTATAAAAAAATAATTTCGCAATTCATTATTTATTAAGTTAAATAAATATTATTAATAATAATAAAACCAAAATAACCTACAATATACTTTTTTTCACAAATTCACATGATTCTGAAAAAATAATGTTAATTATTCAGTTCCTATATTGAAAAAAACAAAAAATCCCCACCCCATGACAGGGTGAGGACTTTTCTAACTATACTAAACTTACTACTTTAACTATTTAAGAATGACGAATTCACTGCGTCTATTGATCGCGTGATCCTCTTCGGAACAGT
>NZ_JACAKI010000003.1:0-194732 GCF_030326445.1 Myroides sp. DF42-4-2 | reverse complement strand
TCAGTAAACCTAGTGTTAAATATATTTTTCTCATATACGATTTAATTTTTTACAAAGAATTGAACCAACTGTGTGAATTTTCACACAGTTGGTGGTTTTATTACTAATTAAGTTACAGCAACTGATCCTCATATATTACAATGTAACAGCTACTTATCTACAAGTTTTGAGATCGTGTATCTTCAGGTTTGTCTTGCCCTGATTGGGCAGCTGTCCAATATTTTTAACTAACAAACTGCTCATCCTACTCATTCAACTACAGCTTACTCCTTCACTTTATCTTTAGAACGGTTTATACAAGTAGAAAACCAATCTCCGCCAGAAAAGTTTCAACTGACATTTCTTTCTGCCTTCAAATCCCCTAGCCCATCGATAAAAGAGCTATTCAGTTGTTTGTGGAACGCGCCAATATACAAAAATAACTAGCTTATTTTTACGTTGTCTGCCAACCCAACAAAGCAGTAAAAAGCAAAAGTGTCTATCCACTTTTATATGCTCTGTCCATTTTCAACTTAGTAACATCAAACATATGATTTTTTTTTAAATAATTATTAACATTTTGAAAATAAAAAATTACATTAAAGTTCGTTAATTAACTATTATATAAATAAAATAAAGCAAATACACTCAATTATTAAACAATACAAAGAATTCACAAACACACACCCAAAAAACATTCAAGCCATTTTTTTTTACTAATTTTGTTACCATAGACAATATATATATGATTGAAAGAGAAGAAATAAATTTTGAAAGATCTGTCATTGTTGGTATTATCAATAGAGATCAGGATGAGGCGAAGTTAAATGAGTACTTGGATGAACTTGAGTTCTTAACGATTACGGCGGGTGGTGAAGTACACAAGCGCTTTAGTCAAAAATTAGATCAGCCGAATCCAAAGACCTTCTTGGGAACGGGAAAGATGGAGGAAATCAAGCATTATATTGTTGAACACGACATTCACACCGTAATATTTGACGATGAGTTATCGCCAGCGCAACAAAAGAATATCTCTAGGTTATTGGATTGTAAAGTTTTAGACCGCACGAATTTAATCTTGGATATTTTTGCTCAACGCGCTCAAACGTCTTATGCGAGAACACAAGTAGAACTCGCCCAGTTTCAGTACTTACTTCCTCGTTTAGCGGGAATGTGGACCCACTTAGAAAGACAGCGTGGGGGGATTGGAATGCGTGGACCTGGAGAAACAGAAATTGAGACTGATAGACGAATTGTTCGCGACAGAATCACCTTATTGCGAGAAAAATTAAAAGTAATTGACAAGCAAATGGCTTCTCAACGCAGCAATCGCGGAGCTATGGTTCGCGTTGCCCTAGTAGGGTACACCAATGTGGGAAAATCCACCTTAATGAATGCCATTGGAAAAAGTGAAGTCTTTGTAGAAAATAAATTATTTGCCACTTTAGATACAACTGTTCGCAAAATCGTAATTGGCAATTTACCTTTCCTTCTGTCTGATACTGTAGGATTTATACGCAAATTACCTACGCAATTAGTGGAGTCATTTAAAAGTACGTTGGACGAAGTACGCGAAGCTGATTTACTTTTGCACGTCGTCGATATTTCACATCACGACTTTGAAGATCACATTGCTTCGGTCAACGAGATATTGAAAGACATTAAAAGTGATGATAAGCCGACCATCATGGTATTCAACAAAATTGACGCCTATCACCCAGAAGTGATTGCTGAAGATGATTTGATGACGGAACGTACGTCGCGTCACTATAGCATTGACGAGTGGAAAAAAACGTGGATGAGTAAAGTAGGTCCTGACCATGCAATTTTTATCTCTGCTACAAACAAGGAAAACTTCGAGGAGTTTAGAAAGACGGTATACGAAGCGGTACGTCACATCCACGTGACGCGATTCCCATACAACAATTTCTTATACCCTGATTTTGACCATTTAATCGAAAACGAAGAAAAAAACGAAGACGAATAAATTTAACTTTTATTTGAGGGTATCTTCAAGATAAAAAATAGTATCTTTATTCTTTAGTTAATCAAACGCCAATTTATAATGCTTATCACACATTTAATCAATACTAATTTCTCTTCAAATTTGAATCGCATCTGCTATTCGAAGGGGAATTTCTATGGATCAAGGATAAGCTAATTCTTATATTATTTATTCAACGTTTCAAGGCTCCTCATTCGAGGGGCCTTTTTTTATTTATTAATTTTAATACCAGGTACATTTATGCGTAAAGACGACATTTTACAGACCGAAAAATCCATTGCTTTAATTAAACAAACCTTTGCTACAAACCTAAGTGAAAACTTGAATTTGTATCCGATCTCTTCTCCCATGCTTGTCAGTGAAGGCACGGGAATCAATGACGACCTAAATGGCGTAGAAAAAGCAGTTTCATTTCCTGTAAAATTCTTATCGAATAATGCCGTAATTGTACACTCTCTCGCCAAATGGAAGCGAATTCGCTTACAAGCCTTAGTCTTGCCGCTATACGAAGGAATATTGACGGATATGCGTGCGATTCGCGCGGAGGAAGACTATAGTCCGATTCATTCTATCTATGTCGATCAATGGGATTGGGAGCTGAGAATTGCGGCTTCAAACCGCTGTTTAAGTTATTTAAAAACGGTAGTTCGCACTGTGTACCAGGCCATCAAGGACACAGAAACTACGCTTTGGCAACAGGTAGAAATAGAGCCGATTCTTCCGACTCATCTTGCGTTTATACAGGCAGAGCAACTCTTACAGCTTTATCCTACCCTCACTCCTAAAGAGCGAGAACAAGCGATAACAAAAGAACACAAAGCTGTATTTATAATAGGCGTGGGACATCCGCTGTCTGATGGACAAGCACACGACAGTAGAGCCTCCGACTATGACGATTGGAGTACGCCTACGGAGGACGGATACCGCGGTTTAAACGGCGATCTATTAGTTTGGCACCCTGTACTAGAGCAAGCGATAGAACTGAGCTCTATGGGCATACGCGTCGATCAAGCAACCTTACAACACCAACTGGAGCTCACCCAAACCACTAACCGAACAAAGTTGTTGTACCATCAACTTGTGCTTAACGACCAGCTGCCTTTGAGCATTGGCGGTGGCATTGGACAATCACGCCTGTGTATGTTCTTGTTGAGAAAAAGACATATTGGCGAAGTGCAGGTCAGTCTATGGCCAGAAGAAGTAAGAAAACAAGCGGAACAGCAAAACCTGCAGCTGTTGTAATAAAAAAAGCTCGAGCAATGCTCGAGCTTTTTTATGCTGTATACTTAATTAAAAAGTATAATTTACTCCTAAACCAACCATTTCACGTAATTGGAAACCTTGGTATGCTTTGTCATCATAAATCGCTTGGAAAGTCAAGTTTGTAGATAAGTACTTGTTCACTTTCAACACCACGTTTAATTGATAATCTAACACCACATTTTGCGGTTTGTCTAAATAGTTAGAGTACAAGTTTAAAATGTTCTCAATCGAAACATTTTCCATTGGATTAAACTTGTAGTACCCATTTACTGCCATACCCAGTTGATACTCCATTGTTTTACCTTGTTCAACCCCAAAAGCATCACCGAATTCAGTAAAATGCTTATGAACCATAATAAAACGAGAAGTTGCTGGCGCGATGTTCACTTTTAAGTTGTCATCTTGTTTCCACAATAAACCAGGTCCAATTTGTAAATAAGCTGGAGACATAAAGTGTGTATTTTTATTCCCGTCTTTATCCCATCCAGAATCCATCTGTGTTTTAAAGTTCATGAATAATGAGTAATACCACTTGTCTGTCATTTGTTTACCAAGTAAAGAGGTAATTTCTAAACGGTCATCCGTTTTCTTTTCTTTTTCCCCTTTCAATTTGGTTAAACCATAACTTACTTGAAATTTGTTATCCCAAGTCCAATCGTCTTGTTTGTAATTCAAATCGTAATTCAAGTTCACGTTTCCAGCAAGGTTATTATCCCCTCCTGCTTGCCAATTTGAAAAACTCGACTGATTTGCGATTAGGGCAAAATTCCCTTTAGAAGTCCATTTTTTTTGAACTTCCGTTCCTTCAGCTTCCTGAGCTTGTGCGGAATACAACATAAACACAGCAGCAATGCTAAGCAAAATTTTTCTCATAATACTGTTATTTTAACACGAAAATAACAATAAAGGTTGAAAAAGACAAAAATAAATTACTTTTTTGCTAAACGTTTGTAAACTGGAACTGCAGAACAAGCCTCACCGAACATGACGGAACGAGCCGTATTCATCATTAACTGAGTAACTAAGACATAAGCTTCGTCGGGAATTTCCTTCTTTGAGCAGCCCTTAATAATTACAGGTAAATCCTGGTATTGACTGTAGTCAATCGAAAATAGTAACTCCTGATAAATCGACTGTTCTAAATGGTGTTTATCTCCTAAGAAGATACGGGTCGCAAAAGGTTGTAAATAACTAGTTAACAACATATAAGCCCATCCAGGTAAGATAGCATCTGTCGAACAAAACAAACCGACATAAGCATCTTGATAACGACTCCAATCTACTTCTTTTAACGCCGCTCTAAAGTCTTTTTCTCTTAACACTAAGCCTTCGTACAACCATTGAGTAATGTCGATTTCCATCCTTGGATTTTCGGGATATAAATCCTCCAAATCGAAAACTACTAGTGCGCTATTGGCAACTTTATTTACAATTTCTCCTTCCATATTATAGCAATCCCAACTCTAATTGTGCTTCTTCACTCATCAAATCTTTAGACCAAGTAGGTTCAAATGTCAATTCCACCTCCACGTTATTCACCTGGTCGATAGACTTCACTTTTTCTTCTACTTCCATTGGCAAGGTCTCAGCTACAGGGCAGTTAGGCGAAGTTAAAGTCATTAAAATCTTCACGTCATTTGTTTCATTGACAAATACGTCGTAAATCAATCCCAATTCATAAATATCAACTGGAATTTCTGGATCGTAAATTGTTTTCAACATTTTAACAATATTCTCTCCTAATTGTTGTACGTCTATTTCTTCCATACTAAAACTCTTTCTTTTAATTAAAAATTACTTGGCTTGAAACGCCAAAGCGTACATGCGAATTTGTTTGATCATAGAAACCAATCCATTTGCGCGTGTGGGTGATAAATGTTCTTTCAATCCAATTTCGTCAATAAAAGACAAATCGGCTTCTACGATGTCTTTTGGATGTTGATTGGAAAAAACACGAATTAAAATAGCAATAATTCCCTTGGTAAGAATGGCATCACTATTGGCTGTAAATACAATATTACCTTCTATATTTTCAGCGTGCAGCCACACTTGGGATTGACAACCTTTGATTAAGTTTTCCTCTACTTGGTATTGTGCATCGATAATCGGAAGTGTTTTTCCTAATTCAATGATATACTCATAGCGTTGCATCCAATCCTCAAACATAGAGAATTCATCTATTATCTCTTCTTGTGCTTCTCTTATCGTCATATTTTTCTTATTTCAATTTGCTTTATGACAGCATTTGCTTGGCTTTTTTAACGGCTTCCACCAAGATGTCAATTTCTTCTTTTGTATTGTAAAAACTAAATGAAGCTCTAATGGTACCCGGGATACCAAAGAAATCCATTATAGGTTGCGTACAGTGATGTCCTGTTCGCACGGCAACGCCAAGTTTATCGACAATTACCCCTACATCATAAGGGTGTAAACCCTCTAGATTAAAGGAAATAACTGAAGTTTTATCAGCTGCAGTCCCCACGATGTAAAGGCCTTCAATTTCGAGTAAGCGTTGTGTTCCATACTTCAACAACTCATGTTCATAGGCTTGAATATTGTCAAAACCTAAGTTGTTCAAGTAATCAAGTGCATGACCCAGAACGATACCGCCTGCGATGTTAGGTGTTCCCGCTTCGAATTTATGAGGCAAACACGCATAGGTCGTTTTTTCGAAGGTCACCGTTTTGATCATTTCCCCACCGCCTTGATAAGGAGGCAATTTGTTCAACCACGCTTCTTTACCATACAAAACTCCAGTTCCTGTTGGCCCACAGATCTTATGTCCAGAAAAAACGTAAAAATCACAATCGAGCTGTTGTACATCGGGTTTAATATGCGGTGTTGCTTGAGCTCCATCAATTAAAACTGCGGCCCCGACAGCATGTGCTTTGGCAATCATCTCCTTAATCGGGTTGATTGTTCCCAAGGCATTCGATATATGCGTAATAGCCAATACTTTCGTATTGGGGCTTAACAAGGCGTCAAATTCTTCCTGAATCAATTCGCCTTTTTTGTTCATTGGAATGACCTTGAGCGTAGCGCCAGAACGCTCGCAAGCGAACTGCCAAGGCACGATATTCGAATGGTGTTCCATCGCAGAAATCAAAACTTCATCGCCCTCCTTTAACAAAGCACCGAAGCCATGAGCCACTAAGTTGATGCCAAATGTCGTTCCTGGTGTAAAAATAATTTCTCGATCTTCTTTGGCATTGAGGTGTTGTTGCACTTTTTTTCTCGATTCTTCGTATGCATCAGTAGCCAATTGACTCAACGTATGAACACCGCGGTGAATATTCGCATTAATCGTCTCGTAATAGTTTTTGATTGCTTCTTCAACCACTTTGGGTTTTTGAGCTGTAGCAGCATTATCAAAATACACCAAAGGCTTTCCATTTACTTGTTGTTGCAAGATTGGAAAATCATCTCTAACTGCTTTTATATCGAACATAATCTGTCTTTTTTAATCAAAATTATAGACAAAGATAGTGAATCCCATTTGTTTGCAGAAAACAATCTATTCGCAATACAATACTGCATTTATTAAAAAATAGCTGTATTATTTACTAAAACACCCTATACCTTTTACTTCTAAAAGAGGAAAAGTAGAAACTCTACGGCTAAATACCTTAAATGCAACACCTAAGGATTTTAGCTTTTAATTTAATATTTAGCTTTTTCTTCACAAAAGATAGCGTCCTCTTCCCCTTGTCTATCGCTTTTTCACCTCGTATACTTTAAACAAATTCGCCTAGTTTTTATAGGACATGCGTCCATAGTGAGTCCATTATAAGTCCATAGTGCGTCTATTAAAATGGCCTTTTTTAATAGACGCACTATGGAGGCAGAACGCTTGTATTATGTAGTCAACCTACAGTTATTCCGTTTAAGACTAATCGTAAAGCCAAAAAAAAAAAGAGTGCCCTTATGGAGCACTCTTTTTTACTTTCTTATGCAGAAAAGACTATTTTTTTGCGTCTTTTTTAATTTTTTCTTCTACGCGTTTTACGCGTTTTTCACTGTCTGGGTGACTAGCTGAAATTTTAGCTCCTAATGATTTGTCTGCTCCGTATTCTTTTTCCATGTCAGCGAATTTTTGGAATCCATCAGCCAAAGCTTGTGGATCTTTCCCATTCGCCACTAAAAACTTGTACGAATAATCATCTGAATCCGTTTCTTGTTTACGCGAGAAAGAAGCTCCCATCAATTTTTCTGACATCCCTCCTAAATCCGAATTCATCAGGTCTGCCACAGTTCCTTTAGTAGAACCTACATACTTTGTTGCTGCTTCTGCTAATAAAATTTGCTTATAGGCATTTTTGGTGTGCTCTAATTTCACGTGTCCGATCTCATGGCCGATTATCGCTAATAATTCGTCATCTGTCATGATGTCCATCAAGGAAGAGAATACACGGATACTTCCATCAGCACAAGCAAAGGCATTGATATCCGTTACATAATACACTTTGTAGTTTAAATTTAAGCCATCGTAGTTCTTATATGGCCCAAAAATACGCTCTAATCGCTCAGCATACTCACGCATGTCTTTTTGCTTAGAATTTAGCTCGCAAATCGGATTGTTTTCATCCATCCACTTGATTGCTTCTTGTGCCGATTGCTTAATTTCAGCATCTGATACAGTAAATGCAGAAACCGCAGTTGTAATAGCGTCGATTTTTTTTCCGCTTAATTTACCTAATTGCGCTTGAGCCGTTGTCATTCCCATAAATGCTACGGCTGCTGTAAATAAAATTTTTTTCATAGTTACTTTTTTAATACAGCAAATATACTGCAAAAAAGCAATTCATTTCGCCTGAATTTTTGTCAGAATGACAAAAGCACGCCTCATATATTCTGCTCTTTTTCAATCTCCCTTTAACCGTTGCACTTTTTGTCAATTTGTATTTCGATTTTTTTAACATATCCTCAGGCTACCACGACTTTAGCTATAATTTAAAATTAATCTTAATATATTTTGTTTGAGTGTAAAAAACCCTATTTTTGCCTCTATTCAGATTTAATTAAAATAAGAATCCGGTATGAAAAGAACTGCCCTTGTAGTCCTAGTCGCGTTATCAGTAATCGCGTGTAAAAACAGCAAAGAAGAGAAAGCTGTAGAAACAACTAACACAGAAGTAACAACTTCGAACGAACGTATTGTTTCCTTAAACGGGGCCATTACAGAAACTTTAGTTGATTTAGGTCAACGCAATAATATCGTGGGAATCGATGTTACAAGTACCTATCCAACAGATATGAATACAACAGCAACACAATTAGAGCACGTAAATAAAATCAATATTGAGGCTCTTCTAGCGTTGAAACCAACAATTGTATACATTGCGAAGAAAGATTTAAACGAAAATTTGAAGAAGCAGTTAGAAGATGCTAACATCAAAATAGTGGTGATTGATCAGGTGTATTCAGTTGAAGGAACGAAAGCCTTAATCAAAGACATCGCTACGAGTTTAAATCTTACTGATTACGAAGGCCTAGTAGCTAAAATTGATCAAGAACAAGCACAAGTAAAAACCTTAGAAAACAAACCTAAAGTTCTTTTCATCTATGCAAGAGGTGCGGCTAACTTATTTGTAGCAGGAGATAAAACACCAATGCAAAGCATTATTGAATTAGCAGGAGGACAAAATGCAGTAACTGGATTCGAAGATTTCAAACCACTTACTCCGGAAGCTTTATTAAACAGCAACCCTGATTACATCTTGATGTTTGACACAGGATTACAAAGTATGGGTGGAGTAGAAGGCGTGTTAAAAATCGAAGGATTAGACCGTACAAATGCAGGTAAAAACAAGAAAATCATCGCAATGGATGGCTTGTTGTTAACTGGCTTTACACCGCGTATTGGTCAAGCTGTTACCCAATTAAATCAACAGTTATCAGAATAAGGAAACGAATATGCAGAAAAGACTCTCTTTTTATATAGTCACTTTAAGCATTGTCTTATTGGGAATTGCTGTTGTGTCTATTTTTTTAGGAGTGTATAACTTTGAGGATAGTAGTCTAAACACCATTATAAATTTACTTTTTCATCCTGAAAAGGTAAATCCGAGCGATCAATATGTCATAACACATGTACGATTGCCTCGAATTATCATGGCTATTTTAGCAGGGGGTGGTTTAGCCTTATCAGGAACAGCGTTGCAAGGAATGTTTAAGAATCCTTTAGCGTCTCCTGATTTGATTGGAATCACCTCTGGATCCGTTTTATTTGCTTCCATAACCATAGTATTAGGCGCTTTTATTAAACCCTTCATCCCTGAGGTTCTTCACTATTCGCTTTTGAGTATCATGAGCTTTTTTGGAGCGATCTTAACGATGAGTTTTGTGTACAAAATGTCCACTGTTGGCGGTAAAACCAATATCAGTATTCTCTTGTTATCAGGGGTTGCCATCACCGCTTTATCGGGTTCGATTACTGGTTTGTTGACCTTTATTTCAAACGATGAAGAGTTGAGAAACCTAACGTTCTGGACTTTAGGTAGTTTAGCTGGTGCCACTTGGACCAAAATAGGGATTTTAACCGTCGTAATTGGCGTATCTCTATTTTATTTACTAAATTTAGGTAAAGCACTAAATGCCATGATGTTAGGCGAAAGAGACGCCAATCATTTGGGCATAACAGTTGAGCGTATTAAAAAGAGAATTATCTTATTTTCTGCGCTAATGGTCGGGACGATTGTTGCCTTTACGGGAACGATTGGGTTTGTTGGCTTGGTAGTACCGTATATTTTGCGTTTAATATTCAAGTCCAACTACTATTTTATCCTGCCCTTATCCATACTAGCTGGTGGTATTTTATTACTCCTGGCAGATGGGGTTAGTCGAACGTTAGTTCCCCCGACGGAGGTTCCCATAGGAATCTTAACCGCTATCATGGGAGCTCCCGTTTTTATCGCCATTTTAATTAAATTCAAAAAATCACTGTAACATGATTGAAGCACTAAAAGTTAGTTTTAAAGCAAAAGATACTTTCCTTATTAACAACATCGATTTTAGTTGTAATAACGGGGAGTTTATTGCTGTACTAGGGCCTAATGGTGCAGGTAAATCAACTTTTTTGAGCCTACTTGCCGATGAATTACACCAACCGGGCAATCGCATCTTATTAAAGGAGTGCGAGTATCCTAAATGGTGTAAAAAAACATTGCCGAAACACAAAGCTAAATTCTCTCAATCATTCAATACCGACATTCCATTACAAGTTGAAGATGTAGTCATGATGGGACGCTATCCTTATTTTGAGCATACGCCTTCAGAAGAAGACAAGAAAGCCATTCAACACAGCATGGAGTGTATTGATGTATGCCCGCTTCAACACCGGGAATACAACCATCTTTCAGGGGGTGAAAAACAACGCGTCCACTTGGCTCGTGTGTTGTCTCAACTCAACAATTCTATAGAGAACAAATTGTTGTTTTTAGATGAACCTCTCAATAACTTAGATGTCTTACATCAGCACAAAATTCTTGATCTTATTAAAGATTTTACCAAACAAGGCAATACTGCCATTGTTGTCATCCACGATTTGAATATTGCAGCGCAATATGCTGATCGCATCCTTTTACTCAACAAAGGAGAAAAAGTATTGTATGATACTCCGGAAAAAGTGTTGACACAAGAGACCATTTCTCAGGTGTATAAATTTCCGTGTATCGTAACTAAAAACCCAGTTAATAATGCTCCATTAATCATATTTGGAGTTTAAAACTAATATCATAATGAATACCGAAATAGCAACATTAAAAGACCGTTGGGCAAAGTTAAAGGAAGAAAATCCACGTTTGCGCATTCGCAATGCAGCGGCAGAATTAAACACAAGTGAGATGGAATTACTTGCTACTACTTTAGGAGAAACAGCAACGTTGTTGCGTCCTGAGATGGTGGCAATCCTAAGTGAAATTGAATCCTTAGGCAAAGTAATGGCCTTAACGCGTAATGACGAATGTGTACACGAGCGCAAAGGGGTGTACAGCAATCCTGATTTCTCAAATCCACATGCAGGTTTATTCGTTAATCCTGACATTGATTTGCGCATCTTTTTATCTCACTGGAAATACGTTTTTGCCGTGGTAGAAGAAACGGGTAATGTTGTGCGTAAAAGCTTGCAGTTCTTTGGCAAAGATGGAGAAGCAATCCACAAAATTTACCTGACAAGCATTAGCAATGCCGCAGCATTTGACGCTTTAGTTGAAAAGTATAAAGAAGACGTTCAAGAATTTACAGGTAAAACAGAACCCTATATTCAAAACCTAGATGAAAGACTAGACGAAGAAGTTGATGTTGAAGGATTTAGACAAGAATGGGAAAGTTTAAAAGACACGCATAACTTCTTCAGTTTGCTTAAAAAATACAATGTTACGCGCACACAAGCTTTGCGCTTAGCACCGAGTGAGTTTTATGCTAAACCTATTGCAAAAGAGGCTATAATTACGTTATTAGAACAAGCGGCAGCAGAAAAGACTCCTATCATGGCTTTCGTTGGTAACCGAGGAAATATTCAAATCCACACAGGTGAAATCAACAAAACGATGTGGCACCAGAATTGGTATAACATTTTGGATCCTGATTTCAACATGCACTTGGATATGGACAAAGTAGCACAGACGTGGATTGTGCGAAAACCAACAGAAGACGGTATCGTAACTGCAGTAGAAGTATTCAATGAAATGGGTGAAATCATCATCCAATTCTTCGGAAAAAGAAAACCAGGTATTCCGGAATTAGAAACGTGGAGAACAATTGTTTCTCAGTTAAACTAAACCAAAAATAGTCCAAAAAGAGCATCCATCTCACCGATCGATGCTCTTTTTATTTGCCACATTCTTTCATCTAATTTGGGAAATGCCACCAAAAAAAAGTTTGATTTCTCAACAATTTATATCAAAATAAACAAACCTTTATCGTCTCAATCCGCGACGAATCTAGGTAAATACGGCCTTAAAAAAGTTATTAACAATATTTGATAACTTAATCTAAAATAAAGTTGACATCATAGGTTCTAAATAGTAACTTAGCATTATTGAGTTTTACCGATATCCTTATCTCTAAGGAAGTAAAAGCAAGCGAGTTAAGCAAAAACCGAGTGACATTTCTAGCTGAAACATCCCGTGTTTACTGCCATTACCAAACGCACATCTGTTATTAATTTAAAAATATATTGCTATGTCTATTTTTGATAAAAGAGTTAACTATAAACCATTCGAATACCCAGGGATTTACCAGTTCACGGAAGCGATCAACAAATCATTTTGGGTACATAGTGAAGTAGATTTCACGGCAGATACACAAGATTTCCATTCGCATTTGTCGAAAGAAGAGCAATTGGCGATCAAGCACAGTTTGTTGGCTATTGCACAAATTGAAGTAGCGGTAAAAACATTTTGGGGAAATTTATTTCAACACTTCCCAAAACCGGAGTTTAATGGTTTAGGTGCTACGTTTGCTGAATGTGAATTTAGACATTCGGAAGCCTATTCTCGCTTATTAGACGTATTGGGATATAACGATGAGTTTGAAGCCTTGTTGACTATTCCAGTAATCAGAGAGCGCGTGGAGTATTTGTCATCGGTATTAGAGAATTCAAATAACAGTACGGATCGCAAAAAATACGTCGTATCGCTTATCTTGTTTTCATTATTAATTGAAAACGTATCTTTGTTCAGTCAGTTTGCCATCATCTTGTCGTTTACGCGATTCAAAGGTTTGATGAAAAACGTGAGCAATATCATCGCATGGACCTCAGTTGACGAACAAATTCACGCCAATGCGGGAATCTATATCATCAACATCATACGCGAAGAGTACCCTGACTTTTTTGATGAAGAATTAATTAATCACGTAAATGATGTGGTACGCACATCAATTGATATCGAAGCGAAAATCTTAGATTGGATTTTCGAAACAGGCGCGATTGAAACGGTAAATAAACATGACTTATTGAACTTTATGAAATTTAGAGTAGATGAGAGCATGTTGAAAATTGGCTTGAAGAAAGTGTACAATATTACACAGGAACAATATAAACCGATGGCTTGGTTTGAGGAAGAAGTATTCGCTAATAGTTTAGACGATTTCTTCGCCAAAAGACCCGTAGATTATACGAAGCACGACAAGAGTATAACCGCTGAAGATTTATTCTAATAACCCCTTATAATTGCACAAAAAAACTATGAACAATTTCGCATTACCACTAGAAGTAAAAGAAAATGATAACCTACAAGAAAAACTGTGGTGGAAAAACTCCGAAAGTGAGCAAATTCTAAACAGAGGTTATTTATTGAAAGGAGAAACGGTTGAAGGAGCTATTGACCGTATTACGACGGCAGCTGCAAAGCGCTTATTTAAACCAGAATTAAAAGAATCTTTTCAAGAGATGATTGAACGTGGGTGGATGAGTTTAAGTTCACCAATTTGGGCAAATATGGGAACAGAACGCGGCTTGCCGATTTCGTGTTTCAACGTAAATATTCCGGATAGCATTGAAGGAATTACGCACAAATTAGGGGAAGTGATTATGCAAACCAAAATCGGTGGAGGTACTTCAGGTTATTTTGGAGGCTTACGCGAAAGAGGAAGTGCGGTTACAGATAATGGTAAAAGTAGTGGGGCGGTAAGCTTTATGAAGCTTTTTGATACGGCTATGGACACCATCTCACAAGGGGGCGTAAGACGCGGTGCATTTGCGGCTTATTTGGATATTGATCACCCTGACTGTGATGAGTTTTTAAACATTAAAAATATCGGAAATCCAATTCAAAACTTATTCTACGGCGTGAGTATTCCTGACTATTGGATGAAAGAAATGATTGACGGAGACAAGGAAAAAAGACAATTATGGGCAAAAGTACTGGAAAGCAGACAGCAAAAAGGAATGCCGTACTTGTTCTTCTCTGACAACGTAAATAGCAACAAACCACAAGTGTACAAAGATTTAAACATGCGTATTAACGCAAGTAACCTTTGTTCTGAAATTATGTTGCCCTCTTCTGATGATGAATCGTTTATCTGTTGTTTATCGTCAATGAACTTAGAGCTATACGACGAGTGGAAAGATACGGAAGCGGTTAAATTAGCGATCTTCTTTTTGGACGCTGTATTACAGGAATTCATCGAAAAAACGGAAGGAAACTATTACTTAGCTTCTGCTAATCGCTTTGCGAAAAGACACAGAGCTTTAGGTTTAGGTGTGTTAGGATGGCATTCTTACCTACAAAAAAACATGATTCCTTTTGAAGGTTTAGAGGCTAAGATGTTGACAAACAAAATCTTTGAAGACATCAGTGCTAAAGCAGATAAAGCGTCTCAAGAATTAGCGCGCATCTACGGAGAACCTGAAATTTTAAAAGGATACGGTAGAAGAAATACGACGACAATGGCGATCGCACCTACAACGTCTTCTTCTGCTATTTTAGGACAAACATCTCCTGGAATTGAACCGTTCAGCAGTAACTATTACAAAGCGGGCTTATCGAAAGGAAACTTCATGCGCAAAAACAAATACCTAACGGCTTTATTAGAGTCGAAAGGAATGGACAATGAAGAAACGTGGAGAAATATCATGCTTTCTGGAGGAAGTGTTCAACAATTAGAAGGCTTAACAGAAGAAGAAAAAGCGGTATTCAAAACATTCAAAGAAATCAGCCAATTGGAAATTATTCAACAAGCTGCGATCAGACAAAAATACGTGGATCAAGCACAAAGTTTGAACTTAAACATTCCGTCTTCTCTTCCAATTAAAGACGTAAACCGCTTAATGATTGAAGCATGGGAATTAGGAGTAAAAACGCTATACTACCAAAGAAGTCAAAGTGTTTCTAAAGAAATGGTGACTAACTTAGTAAACTGTAGCAGTTGTGAATCTTAATCTACACCTACAATAAAAAAAAGCCTCAAGAGTATTCCTTTTGAGGCTTTTTTCATGTGTATCTTTAGGACGGATCGGTCCTCTACTTCCACTTCAATCCAATCGGTTTGTTTTTTACTTAAGATTCTTCATCACGAATTAGCCCCCACTACAACATCTTCTTTTTACACGATCGGTACAAACCTCATCTGACGCTTATTTTAAGCGTTATAAAGGATTTTTTCTGTAATTATATCCTGTGAACTGTTTTGTGTTAATTAAGCGCTTATTTTCGCTAAAATCAACGTTAAAGGTCTAGAAAGCAAAAACCTCAGCGATTTGCTTTTGTTTAACTCTTGGATTCACCGCAATTTACTTGAACTTACATCGACACTTCTTAAAGTGATACTACCTCAACCTTTGATATAGGTTGAATTGCGTTGAAAAGCTAAAGTTAATTACACCATTTGCCCTCTTCTCTGATGCCAAGCTCTTTACTACAAGACTATTTTACTCAGTATAATCATCTTCCTCCTCTTTCTCATATACCCTACATCTTTGAAAGACTAATCCAGATACAACCAATTCAAGATACCAGTTGTCTACTTCATTAAAAAATCGCAATTGAATCCAATTTCCTTCTAGTTGCTGTACCTTTACTTGACAAATCTTTTTGGTATTATTAGTCCAATTAAAGGTGTTTACTGCTTTGATAAAACTATCGCTCAATTCAATTTCGACTGTATCATAGTCCATGAGCCACCTTCCCCATTTTTCAACCGCTATTGCAGGCTTTATGGAGGTACGGATGCGCAAAGTATAATACGATAAATTAGTTGAAAAAGAGACGACAGCTAATTCTTGTAGTCCCTCTGGGTATAACTGCTTAAAGTAATAATTGCGCATAATAATTTCTATAATATTCATGGCACATTCCGATAAACAAATAAGCACTTCAATCTCATATTCCTCAATTACAGCCAGCGCTTCATCGGTGACTTGGAAAAGAAAACATCATAAATATTCGCATCAAGTATTTTCTTTTCCATTAATGCTTTCATAATTTCATCAGAAATCATTAAATCTTCAGCGCATCCCGTATGTTCACCTAACACTCGAATACTATTTTCAATGAGTTGATTTTTACTCACTTTGGACAGGGATTTATCCTCCCAAACTTGCACAATCAATTTCTTGATTTTCATCTTTTCCATTCTATTTTCCTCTTCATCAAAAAAGCGTTCACTTTTCATAAAATCTGCCCACTCTTTCTCTATGCGATATAGCGTTTTTTTATAGTTTTCCATTAGTTTCTATTTCTATTATAACCAACAATTCGATATGATTCTCTTGGAATTTTTCCAGATATTAAAACTTCTTGATCTTTTTGAGCATATTTCCATGCTGGTTTTAGCAAATCTTTACCTGTAGATGGATCAACTCCATTAGATACATCTATAAACCTCGAATTTCCTAACAAATCAGTATTGATCTCAATAATTGTACTAGTATGCATTTTTCCTCTCCATGGCTTAGGATCAGCGTATCGTTTAGCTGTTTTTAAACTTTTTGTTGTAGATATAAACTGTGTTTCCCAAGAACCATTATCTATATGTTGTTGTATAGTGGCAGTACCATTTACTTTATCTGGATAAACATCTTGTCTATTACGTACAAAAGGCTCCTGCTTGTCATTTAAAGCCCTATATACAAGGATTAATCCAAAAACATCCAACCAAATCGTTGGATCCGGTACATACCCATACAACGTTGGGTTTCCACCAGCAAGGCCAATAGGATCCTGGCTGATGTAATTACCTACGCTCGGATCATAGTATCGAAAGCGGTTATAGGCTAAACCCGTCTCTATATCTTGGAGCTGTCCAGGATAAAGGTAGTTACAAAATCCGGCATCCCCAACAGTCATACGCGCATTTCCAAAGCTATCGAGTTCGCGTTCCCAGACCTTATCTCCCGTGTCTGTATAGGCGCGGATTGGTGTTCCCAAATGATCACTCACCAAGCTGTATCGCTTGTTGCCTTTGATCTTTGCCATAGGCGTAAAGCTATCTTCCTCAAACACCCAAGTAATGATATCGTTAGCTGTAGTTACTCTAGCATCGAAAGTTTTGTACTCATGCAAGATGACATTCCCTTGCCACACATAATGGGTCGTCGCACTTTTATAGCGCTTGCTCACCCGTCTACCCAAAGCATCGTACTTAAAGATTACGGCTTCTCCATCTGGTCGTACCACTTGGCTCAACATACCTGCACCATTCCAGGCATACGTCCACTTTTTACCTGTTAGCTTCTCTATCTTTTCAATGAGATATCCTGCTTTATCATACGTATACCTTGCCGTTTTCGTTTCAATTAAGCGATTTTTAGTATATATTCGATCCTTACATCCCAACTGTTGATATAGATTTCCACTGGCATCCACTCCGCGCTCTTCTTTTTCATTCCCCTCATAAACAACCTGTTGTAAAAATCCTCTTGGATCGCGTTTGTACTGGGTTAATTTCTGTCCTTGGTCCATAAATTGACGTAGCATACCTCCTTCTTCCCAGACGTACTGTCGGTAAAAATGAGGAACTCTAACGCCGTTTTTTTGTTGTTTATTGACGCCTAAGGTTAGCAATTGCCCCATTGAATCGTATGACCACGCTTGCTGTATGCCTCCTGTGTAGGCTCTGGTTACTTCCATACCGAAAGCATCATAGGTTTGTGTAACACGCCAATCGTTGAATTCGCTTTCAATACAATTGCTCCACGCGTCAAACTGATACTCCAATTTGGCCCCTAAACTACTGCTTACCCCTATGCGACGTCCATAAATATCATAGGTATTTTCAATCTGATGCCCGTTAAAATACTCCTTAATTACCTGACCCTCTCTGTTATAGCTTAGATCTAAAACACCCGTTTCATTGATCGCTTGGCGTAAAGCACCAAATTCATAGACAAAGGTTTCACTTGTTGCATCGCTGTAAGTCACCTGTATGACACGTCCCATTTCATCGTGTTCATAGGTTTTCCAGCGATTCACACTTCGTTCTTCCGTGATCCAACCCACTGCATTGCGCTTGTACTGCTTCTCTAATCCATCAAATCCTCGCTCGCGAATGACCTGCCCCACGGCATCCAATTCAAAGTGATACCGTTGTCCTTCTTCATTTTGAATACTGCGCAGTCGTTCATTTGAATCGTAGTAGTAACGAACACATTGACCGGCCTCACTTTTGCTAATCAGCTTGTGCATGCCCTTATACTGATAGTAAATGTTGCGATGGTGATCTTCAAAGTGAATCACATTGTCCAAGGCGTCGTATTGCAACTGAATGACATTGCCATCTAATTCATAAACCACTAAGGTCCTTCCTAAGTAATCTAATACTCGTTTTCGCAATCCACCTTTTGGATCCATACTATGGGTACAGCGATTCCACAAATCGTATTGATATTGCGTTCTTTCTCCTGTAGTACTAACCATGGCTACCACGTTGTACTGCTCGTCGTATTCAAGCATCATACGAACTCCTAACCCATTGCTAATTACCGAAAGTAGTCCGTCTTTGTTATAGGAAAAATTGGTTTTTGCCCCTAGTGGATGGCATTTTTGGCGAAGTCGTCCTCCAGCATCATAAGTAAACCTCCACTTTCCACCACGGGAATCAATCACTTCAGTTGGCAAATAAGGAAAATCCGCATCCTCGTACATCAGTTGGGTAAATTGTCCATCGGGTTCAATCAACTGCACCAAATTGCCCAGCTGATCGCGAATTTGGTTTTGCACATGACCCAAAGGGTCCATGCTACGCTCTAACTCATTGTATTTGTTGAAGAATTTCTTCCACACTGCACCCTTGGGATCAATCGTCTCGTACACCACGTGATTTCGATGCTTGTAAATCGTCTTATTCCCTTCGCCATCAACAACATGGGTTTCCCCTTGATAGTAGGTTAAGATCATGTGATGAATACCGCCATCTCCCCAAGATTCCGTGCAACGAGCCCCTGTATTTTTTCCCTCGTATTTAAAAAACCACCGGTGTCCATTGCGCCAAATTTCTTCTACAAGTAGGTGATTTTTGTACTTCATTTGTAGAGGTTGGCGGATCTCGTCATAATGCACAATCAGATTGCCTTGGGTGTCATAAACATATTCACTAATACACACTTCTGCCATACCTAGTTCGGGTGCATCTGTCCACACCTTGGTCAATCGTCCTTGTGTATCACTTTCGATTCGATACCCTCGACCCACTGAATCTAAGATATGGGTCAATGTACCATAGGAATCATAGGAAAATCGAATGGCAAACCCTTCTCTAGTACAAATCGAACTTAGTAAATGGGCCTCTTGTTTAGCGGCTAGGGAAGTTGTCTGAAACAGATACATTTCTCCCGTTTGCTTTTGAATGTAGTAATACCCATCTGGGTGAAAACACAGCCAATTTTTTTCAGAACGATGATAGCGCGCCGTTGGAAATTCCCGAGTCGGAATATGATCAAAGTTAATCAGGCGACCATCCCCTACCCTCACTTGTGCACGTCGATAGTCTTGGTTGACAAACAAAGCCCAATCGTAGCTGTGGTGCCAACCATGACCCAAGGGACCACAGTAATCACTATCGCTATACCAAACGCGCCTAAAAGACAAGGGAATCAATCCTGTAAATGAAAAATCAAGATTATCCGTGAATAGATCACCTCCTGCTACGTCAATAGGATGTCCGACATAGGTTTTTATACGCTTGTCAACTTTGTTGTATACGCCTTGGGTGTACTTGTGTTTAAACAGCTTTTTATTCACTTTATTTAACGCGCGCGAGAAGCTGCTACAAGGTTTTCCGTTGTCTTGGTTTTTTGCTACTTGTTTTGCGCGTTTAAGCTTTAATTTATTAAATCCAGCACGCAAGAGAAATCTAGGGGCTTGCAGTGGATTAATAGGTGAAGGAACGGGATTAGTCAAGACAAGACGAGTTAAGGGAATTGGAATGATAATCCCTGTTGGCACGTATAGTTTTGCTTTTACTCCATTTTCGGGATCAGCAGGGCCGCTGGCATCGTGAATAGAAGTCATTCCAATATCGGAACACGCATTTTGTAGATGGGCAATAGAGCCTACTAAGGGAGCATTATCCGCCAAAACAAACATACTCCCAAGCCAGGAATGCCCTTTATTTTTCATGATGGTTTTTTCCGCAACGGGATGAAATCCTCCACCCGCAGGTGCATGTTGAAAACAACGTATACTAGTGCCAGCAACTGTTCGCGGCAAAACATGCCCCACTTTTACCGTTGCTCCAAGACGCAATATAAACATACGGGCAAAACTGCTAACCGTACCAACTACATCATTAGTCACCTCCGCATCCTTTTCCGATATCAAGTCTTGGTCCACCAAATAATCTGTTCCCTTTTTAAAAGCATCAACACCCAGTACACATACCTTCATAGCTGCTAAAGCAAGAAAGTCTTTGGCGTTAAAAGATAGCCCCATAAAGGGGTGTGGAAGGGGAACTGGCGCTGGGGAGGGTGGAATCTTCACCATGTGAATGTCAATCAAATTCAACACAGGATCCAATTGTTTAGACACTGGTAAACAACCGATACCCTTGGCAAAATTAGTGGCTTGAAGCAGGGGTAACATCACCCCCTCACTCATGTTATTAGCAAATGTAAGTACCGTAGTAAAGGCCGATAATGCTCCATTGGAGATATTTACAATCGCTTCTACAATCATTTGTTCCTGGTTTAGACTTGTATCGGTTACAATATTGTGATGCCTATCGTATATAGCGGTAAAAGTCCCTTTATAATTCTGGAATATAGCGTCAAATGTCTGCTCGTAAATAGATTTTTCTTCCTTTTGTAGAAGACGCTCTTCCGACAGATTTTCATTAGATAAATTGCTTACTTTTTTTTCCTTCATCGTGCATACTCTCTTAGTGATCAAAATTTTTACAACTTTTTTTCTCTACGCTCTTTATACCCCTCCGTCTTGGACTACTAATGAATGGCTTTTGAGAAGCTACTCTTTACTTGTACTGATGGTTAATCTAAGCCAGACTCCCAGCCCAATCATAGCAATTCCAGCAATCATAATCCCCCAAGAAATAAAACAATTGAAGCGACGGGCGACTGTTTCGCCCAACACATTCTTGATCCATGTTATATTGGTAAAGACCCCTGGCCCTCCTGTATCATACATCCAATCATATCCCCTCTTCGAACAGTACCAAAGAACAAACCCTAGCAAAAACAGAAGTATACCAGGTAGTTCAGGGAATACTAGAACAAGATCTGTTACCCATCCTTTGTCTTTTTTATTCATTTTTCCGTTTTATTAGTCATCATACTTTTTATATTTTTAGCGTTAACTCTCCATTTCTCCCCTAACAAGGGTTGAAGAAGACTGTCCAATTCGCTATCAGAGATATACGACGTATATCGAGAGTCCAACACCTCTTTCACGAGCAAGGCATAGGTCGATGCTTGAATTATAGGTGCGGATAGGTGTTGGCCAAGGCGAAGTCCCTTGTTTAACGCATCATACCTCAACTGTTTATCTGCCCCTTTATCAGCGGCTTGTGCTAATAGTCGATAAGCCTCAATTTGCATCAGGTAATCTTGTCGATTCTCACAATGGGTCACCCCGCTTTTGAAATCTTCAATCGCCTTGTCGCTCTTGTTGAGCATCATAAACAAGCTCCCTCTAAACAAATGGGATTGTGCCGCTATTTGCCCGACTAGATCTTCAGCGAGTTGACCTTCGATCTCTTGCAAGATGGAGATTCCTTCATCCATATAGCTGATTGCTTTATTAACTTGTTGCTCGCTATATGCTGAAGTAGCTAAAGCGCAGTAAACCATCGTTTTTTGAATGTACCAGTGGGCCTCTGTTTCCTTAAAGCGATCTGCGATAGCGAGACAACTATTTGCGTGTTGGTCAATCGCATTTTTTTGTTTTTTAGCAATCGCATCATACAGCTGTACCAAGTGATACCGATACTTTGTATCAGGAGCATCAGGGTCTCCCATTGCGGCCACTTCTTTTATGGCTTGTGCCAAACCAAAAAAATGGGGTAAAATATGGGTTGATTTAGGAGCAAAATGTTGGAGTTCATCGAATATTGGTTGCTCAAATGTATCGGATAATACTAGTCGAACTTTAGGGTGCAACTCCAGTACGGCTAAATCTTTCAACCAGCGAAGCATTGCCTTGACACGCTTGTTTGGATCATCTAAAACACAGACTAAATAGGAGTCTTCTTCAAATTCCACACTGGCGCAAAAGGCGTTAATATTCGACACAAATAGTGCCGCTACATTATGGGTGTCGGGAGTTGTGACATCCAATTTCCAGTGTATATAATTGGACGCAATGCCCGGTGGTTTATCTGTATAATTCCACAAAAATGTAGACATAAACAACTCTTCCACCAAAGCCTTGCTATAGAGATTCACCTGTTGCATTCCAGACTTAAAGACCACAACAACATCGTCAATTTCATTGTCGATTGCGACCATATAATCGTAAAAGGCATCTATCATTTCACAATCATCCGAAGGGGTGCGCAAAACAAGAAAGGTATAGGGATGCGTATCCTTTAGCTCGAGATACTTTAACTCAAGTTCTTCCGCTCTTTGTTGAATTGGATTACACTCCATTGCCCTAGTTCAATTTGACGATTGCTCCTTCAACGGCTGCCGTGCCATCCGCCGTTAGCTTGGCTTTTATTCCACCACTTACAGTTACACTACTCTTGCCGTCCACTACTGTTGTTTTAGAGGAAAGTGTAGCCTCATTTTCCTCCGCATCCAAGGACAAAATCGCCTCTCCACTTTGTGCTACGAGTCTTGTTGACGCCACATTATTGATGGTTTTTCCCTTGAGGAATAACTCCTCTCCTTCTAGGGTAATCATTCCATTTTCCTCAAGGGTCAACTTCGATTTTCCCGATTGTATGCTAATTGCTTGGGCACTCTTCACAACAATAGTTCCACCTCCGTCGAGTTCGATGAAGTTTTTGTTCTTGTCCACTATTTTTATTCCTCCTTCATCATTGAATTCGATGATGTGGCCACTTTTAGAGCTCCAACTTTTAATGCTGTTTCTTATGCCTCCGCCAGCACTTGCATCACCGTGAAACAGACTTCCCATAACGACAGGTCGATCTGGATGTTGGTTGATGAAGCCTACGATCACTTGATCGCCAACTTCAGGGACTGTTACAAAACCACGATTTTTGTCTACAACAGCACTACTCCCTGCATCTGGCGTCACCACGCGAATAAAAGCCGTATTTTCATCTACTTTTTGCCAGTCAAATCGCACTTGTACGCGTCCTTTACTTTTAGGGTCTTCGTTGTTAACTACCGTGGCAATTTGCTGCTCTATCACGGGTGTATCAAAGTGAATACGCGGAATAAAACCTGTATCAGCATCTACAGCCTCAAAATATCCTTTATATGTGCCCAATGCGTCCACTTCATGCTTAATACTAGTGATCATCAACTTGGTGAAGTAGTGACTTTCTTTGCCTGGCGATTGCAGCACATGGAGTTCTATTTTACATCCTGGATATAAAAATGGTACTGTTGTCGTACCAGAAACAACAAAAGCATTCATGCCCTCACTTGCGATAAGTCCTTTCTGTGCTTGGGTGATATCTTGGTTGGTGGATGCCTTTATTGGGGCTACTTGCAAAGAAGGCGCTGTAAAAATGCGTTGTGATTTTTCATAAGCTACCTTAGCGAGAGTCCCTTTGGCAACTAATTTGGTGTTTCCTATTGCGCTTAACCGCTCATTGTTTAGACTGTTATATCCGTACAAATCCCGGTTAACATGTTGTGCGGATAGGCTTACTTTGACATGATCAATATCGCGTCCATAAGTAAGGGGAATTGTAGACTCCGCAAGGGGAAAATCACCAAAGTGCAGTACTTCTCCATCGTAAAAGAATTGCTCCCCATAGGCCTCAGCCATTCGCGCTAGATAATTATAGGCTGTTTCGTTGTACTGACAACTATAAGAGAGATTGACTTGTCGATGGGATTGAACAGCATAGTTGTATTTTCCTTTTTGCGCGTAACCTTCTTCCAAAACAGCTTGGACTATTGCGTGCAGCGAAAGGGGATTCGATCCTCCAAAACTCTGAATATGTGGAGCCTTATCGAGTAAAATAGTAGGGCTATATCCTCGGAGAATAATGTCGCCATGGTTACCTTGTTTTTGCTCAAAGCTAACCTCTGTTATGAGTCCAATAAAGTCGCGTTCAAGATTTTCACGACTATTTTTTAAATGAAAACGCACTAAAATACGCTTTCCCAATAATTCTTGAGTGTGAGCCATTTGATAGGTTTCACTCTTGCCTAATGCATTGTGATGTAAGGATAATTCAAACGAATGATGTCCCTTGATGCACTGATTCAAACGAAAGTTTATAAAACTCAAGCACTCCGTGCCTTCCATTGTTATTTTTAGATCAACTAAATGGTTAACCCCAATAGGAGTGGGGTTTACAATGGTTTTTGCGGGGCTTCCATAGTCTTGATCAGCTGCAGCAACTAAAGAAGATTCAATAGCTTCAAGGGGATTTTTTGTTTGCTCTGACTCCTTAGCATCAAATAAAGTTTTACTTGTCATAAACTAAATTATCTTACTATACGGTTAATTGCGAATTAACTACTTAAAAGGAGAGAATGCCCCAAAACTAGTGGAGCAACTAGATAGCGGGATAAAGGACGGTTGTGGCCTTAAAGAAGATCTGCCTAATCCTACTATTTCCAATTGAGATCCGCGGATCAACAATGGAAGAACCTATATAGATCACATCCCAATAGGAAAATGAAATGCATCTGTCTAGCAATAAAAAAACAGAACGAGTAGTAAGTCGTCAACAAAACCATTGGATTGCGTAAATCGCATCAATGCAGGAAGCTTTGTAAAACTAACTATGTACCCGTTCTGATTTTAATACAACAAGCGTGTGAACTGCTAGTCCAAGTTAATTATGCGCTTGGCCAGGTTCCTTGATACGCTGAGTTTCCATATTCAATTTGCTCTGCACTGACCACAAAAGAAATATACATGGCATTGGAATTGATGGCATCAAAATCAACGTGATGCTGGATTACGTATCCATTAGACCAAGTTAAAGAAATCAACGTTCCCTCTTCATGGGATTTATTGAAGATGATTTCTCCTTTTGTTGGTTTGTATTTCCCATTGAGCAAACTTTCTAAAATCTCCGATTTATCTGTTGCTTCTACTGTAATGGTAATGAGGGCATTGGAAGGATCAGATGCTACACGTCCTGAAACATCGACAGAACGAGAGACACCATACTTCAAATTTAATACTTTCTGTGCGTCACCTCCATTGAATTTTAAAACGGCTCTTGAATTGTTTTCTGCCATAACTTTTTAGTTTTAAATTATTACTACATCAAACTTAAAAACTATTCAGGAAGAAAACTTAACATATTCTCTTTTTTTAAAAAAATAGAGGGGTTTTACTGTTAAAATACACCAGAACTTAACAAATAAAACTATTATTTTCTAATTTATACACTATTTAAATAAATTTAATTCAAACCTACTATATCAACAAATTGAGAAACTAAAAAGCCGAGAATTACCTCTTGATTATACAGGTTTAACAGCGGATTACAATGCGGTCTAGGCTTACTCTTGTACATATTCGGCTTCCCAGTCATTGCCATCATCTCCTTTATGCCCGTCTAGCTTAATTACAAAGCTTTTAGCGGGGAAATAAGGAGTTAAGCGGATATCGAGCCATACACGGTCTTTTTGGTGCTTATCTTGCTCGAAACGCACGATTTTAAATTTTTCAATCAATTTATCGGCTCCCTTGATTCCGTCTAAAAACAGGACAATTTGCTTGCGCAAATCATCTTCGTTTTTTGCATTCCAATTTTCAAAAGCACGGCGATTTAAAAAATCCAATAGTACTTTGGTCACATAATCGAAAACGCGAACGACAGAATAGGTTTGCAGGCCAATATTGTCGCCATCGAACAAGGTTTTTGCCGAAAAGGCCATAATCTTGCCGTATTCATTCACCATCGGCACAAGTCCCATTTTTTCGAGTTGAGAGATCTCACTTTTCTTGAGCTCAAACTTAACAGCGTTAACCTCGTTGATTCCGCCGTGTTTTTTACCAGCAGCAACTTGTGACATAAGCGTTTTGTGAATCTTGCCTGTAAGCGAGGTCGAAGGTGCAATAAAAACATCTTCTTCTTCTCCTACTTCCTCAGCGCGACCGCGACCAACTAACCAGTTACAAGTCATGATGACATTGCTCTTGTGAACATCTCCGCTCGTCAGATTAGCCGAGTAAAATAGGTCGACCACATCATCTGGCTTGTCTAAATTGGCGAAGTCAGTGAGCAACATGACTTTGTTTTCATTGCAGATTTTAGCCCATTTGTCCACCACCATATTAGACCCCATATACCCAGGAATAGACAACAACGAATAGTTGTCACGCAGATCCAATCGATCGTAGTACAGCTTAAATTCTTCTGCTATGTAATTGATGAATACCGGATTGTCTAGATCAGTTATTTGCTCCATTGAAGCGTTGATCACATGCACATTATCCACTTTATCCAGCTCTGTATTCTTATAAAACTGTGCAATCGTACGATAGGACACCTCCAACTCGCGACTCTGCAGCAAGGCTTGTTTCAAATTGCTCTTTAAACAGGATACGGCCTGGGTAGCTTTTTGCTTACAAGCGTCAATGAGTTCCTTTGTGGATTGATCGGATTCTAACAATTCCAACCATAACTGTATGTTTTTCAACAATTCTTCACGCTCCCCTTTCTTACTAGAATCCGTAAGAAAGATTTGTTTCCTCGCTTTTCGTTCGGGATTCATATTCGCCATGCCATCCACGACAGTTTCTACAAATCCATAGCCCCCCAATTTCTCCAAAGCCTTGCCTACTACAGGCGTATCTAGCATACTTCGTTGGGCTTGATTCAGCTCCTGTTGCGTATTTTTCTGTGTTTCTTGATCTACTTTTGCCATGCTTTCTTACTTTTCTAATTCTTCTGCAATTGCTCTTAACGTATCTGCAAATTCTCTTTTTGCTTCCTGGTCTTCCAATACTTTTCGAAGTACTTTGTTGACCTGCATCTGTTTAACAATCTTGTTATACTGCTCTTCATCCACCTTTAGTCCTTTCAAAAAAGGGGAGTTTTCCACCATTTTTTTGGGAGTAAAATCTCCGAGATTATTGAATCTAAACACTTCTTTTACTGATTGTCCATCGGCGGTTTCGTGTTCCATTTCCAAACTGGGGGTGAAATAATGAAACACCTCTTCCACTGTTTTCAACCCCGTTACAATTTCAGGGGCGATGGCATCATCCGTTGTGAGTTTGGCCACTAATAAACTTTTATTGCCCTGAATTTCTTGAATGGCCTCGTTAGCGTCAACTTTTACTTCATTGCCACCAACTCCATAATTAAACATTGTCATTTTCTCGTTCTTATTAAAATTAATATTACTTTTTTCACTCGTTGAGGCCGTTTGATTCTTGTTACTACCCTCGGACTCTCTCTTGTTTTTTCTTGTTGATTTTCTTCCTTGCAAGGCCTGTTCTAGTCCAACTTCCACAGATTCCGCAATTGACTTGACTACGTTTTTGAATCGATCAAACAGCTCCATGTATTTCTCATTTAATCCAACACACTCCAACCGCGATTTGTCTTAGGTGGGGGTGCTACTTCTAATGCTGTAATGATGATGTTTTCTTTGCGCTGTCCGATATAATCAAGCTCGCTCAGTTGCAGAAAGATCTTTTCTAAACTGCTCAAAAGGAGATGAATTTGATCCAGGTGCGCCCCACAATCCAGGTGTTCATATTTCATTTCAGCCACAGTAGTTAGCTGACTTAAAAGCATATGAGGGGCTAAATCGCTCCATTCTCCAATATAGCTGAGTAGTTCTTCAAGGTCTACCGATGAAAGAACTTGTGTAGTTTGATAGAGGTGAATGGACAGTTGAGAAAAACCTTCGACAAAATAAATAGGCGATACATGGGGAATTACATTTCTAAAGTGAAAGTAAGTACTGCCTATATCGCGGATTAACACTTGACACAATTGCTTTACATTAGTGGCTAATGTTGAATTTTGCTTGTCTATTTTATTCTTTTGAAGAATACGCAATGCATACTTTTGAAGCAGGGGCAAGGAAGTAGCGGCGCGGTTGTACGATTGGAGCAATAAGGGATGGCTCCTCATACTAGTACAAGGGGGAATAAAATGTACGTCTGTTTGCAGTGTTTCCCCTTGCACGATTATTTTACCGATGACGATAAAGTTTGATTCTTCCATAGATCCGTTCGTATCAAAAGAAGTCACAGGCATAAATTCGATACGATGGCGAGGCTTCGTAAACGGATAGCGCGGAGGAGTTTCTTCTAAATCAAGGGGACCGTATGGAATTTTATCAAAAGGATTGACCGACAGAAGCAAGTAGTAAGGGATCTTTTGCTGATGCAACTCTTCAGCTACTACAGGAAGTAGCTCTTTTAAACTCGTTTTAAAATCATCGAGATCAATTCTATAGCCCCCAGGTGTTAATGCGCTACAACGCTTAATAACCACCTCAACATCTCCGGTTAGAGAGTCAACTAAATCAAAGATCGCTTGCCCGCTGCTTTTGCCATTTAAAGGCAGTAAACCATAAGTAAATGCATTGGTAAACACAGCGCGTACTTCTCTAAATCCATCCAAAATAAAGTTGGTATGTGCGTCAAAGTGTTGTTGTGAAATCTTCATGCCATCAACCCAGTTAATGGCTTGGTATTTTTCAGAATTTATCATTTTCATTCGTTTATTTGTTGTTTGTGTTCCATTACGCGTTTACAAATAATTACATCGTTTTCCTTAATTTTATTTTGGGTAATATCTAATTCAAAATCAATGTAGTGTCGGAGGTGAAACATGGATCGTTTCACATAAAATATCCAGGCGTAATACACTCTCTCTTCGTTGCGCAACTCGATGGTGTATGATGCGTTTTTAAAGTTGTAATCTTCCAATACTTTTTGAAACCAATCGCCAAATGTAATTCCCGTTCCAAGTGTTTTTGCCTGAATGCGAAATTGATGTCCCTCCCCTTCATTTTTACTCAACTCCAGCGTAACCACCTTTAATTTACTTAAATCAAACCCTTCAAAATCAATTGGCTGCTTATTTAACTGATAGTTCCATGTCTTGTATATACTAAGGGGAATTTTTAAAAACTGATTGAAACAATAGCCAAATAGCAAGGGAATAAAAAAGGTGATACTACAAGAAGCAGACAACAAGGCGTATCCTTTAAAAGGGCTAAGCCAATCAAAAAGATAGGTAAAGAGCAATACCCCCAACAACAGCATAAATACAGAAATGCTCACCTCAAACAAGGTTGAAAGTCCTTCTGCAACATCCAACGCTTGAAATCGCTTTCGTATTTGGTTGAGGTGGATACAACCCATCAAAAAGTAAAGAATACTCCCAATCAAATACCAATAGGGATTAAAGGTATTTCCAGCAAACCCAAATAATCCAGGCACGCCCAACAGAACCCCTCCTACCAAAAGGTACAATATCAACTCTTTAGCCCGGATAAAGGGCAATTTTTTTTTGAGGTATACCAGTAAAAAAGCAAGTACAATCAAAACTGTGGGTATAATTAAATGTTCAAGAAAAAAAGCTTTTATAAATTCTATATGCATAACTGTTGTTGTTTGAGCCTCACAAATAGGTAGAATACCCTAATAAGCTGTTATTGTTGTTTTCCAGTCGAAATGAATGTTGATTTTTTTGGGTGATAAAGCGTTCTATTACCGTTGCAGTAACAGGTAAACAATAGTCGTAAATCGCTTGTAACAAAAGCCTCAAGGGCGTTCCTTCTAAATACAGATGCAAATCGGCATAGTCAATTGGACCATAGCGAAACAGCCAACTCTTCTCCCCGTCAAAATGATCTTCGGTTAATACACTTGTTAGTCCCATTTGCATGACTCCCAATACTGTAGAGCGATCTTCAATTGCTGCTATTCTATTGGGTACAAATGAAATAGCTACCGGTATTTTAAAACACCTACTCAAAGACTTTGCTATCCATTCTTTTTTTCCTCTTGCTTGGTGAAAATAGGGAAGTAAGAAGGAGAAAATACGCGCATTGGCAGTATCTAACAGTTTCAGTAAGGGCCATAGCTCTTCCAAGACCTGTAAGTATTGATTGCTTGGATCTAGGCCATCAAAACTAGCTGCGAGCTCTAAAGCCTTTAGATGACTGAAGTAAACCTCCATTTCAAAAGGCTGAAAAAAAGAACGAGCCTTTTGTTCAACCTGTCTTTGCTGTCGAATTTGATCCACCACATCCACAATATTTGTGCGGCTATGCTTGTGTGATGGAGGGTGAAAAATACCTTCCGGTAGATAGTCGTAAATGCCTTCCCTGTAACTTTCGACGCTGATAATATTTTCTTTTACCTCCATAAATTCGACTTTAATGCGCCTAAGGTCTTTGTGGAAGCTGCGATTATTACTTCCTAACCGCTTCAAAAAAACACCGTCGACATCAGGGTAATACTTCCAAATTTGATAGGCTATTACCTCTGTTTTATAATCTGTATCCAAGCTGTTGTAATCTTGAAGGTATAATGAATTGCTATCTTTCATGTACTATGCCTCTTCTTCATTCAAATGTTCACCTTTAAAATGGATGATATACGTCACTCCATCTATCGATCGACTGGCTATTTCTTGCTTTAAACTGCGCGCGTAATCAATCCAATACTGCGTACCCATGTCTTCGTAATTGTCCACTACAATCTCGATGTTTACTGTGCGCTCAAAGCCTTCTTTAGGCTTATCGCTTACTTGTATGCCTCGTTCAATAGTAATTTGCTTACAATTTGCTTGTAAAACCATTTTGCAATAATTTTTCACATCTTCTTTAGAAATGATTTTGTCGCGTGTAGTCAACGCATATTTATAGGCTTGAATAGCATCCGTGCCCCTCTTTTCACGTTCTCCACCTTGGGTCGTACTCAACAAAGTAATATGCCTATTGGCATTGGTATACACCTTGTCTTGTTGCGTGAGTTGCACACCTTTTCGGATGTTGTTGGCTAAAGCACAATGGGTAATCCAATAAGTTGCCTGTATGTATTCTGTCTGTGACTTTGGCTCTACAATGACATAGTGCACCTCATTTGCCACACTGCCGTTTACAGCCTTAACCTTTTGGTCCAAAGCGCGCATTTGATACACCATCTTTTTAAGTGCTTCGATCACTTTGTCTCGATCGAGAACACCAAAGGCAGATACCTCATCTCGCGTAAGTTCAATCACTTGAGTGATGAGATCTATGGCATTGCGTTCACTAAAGCGCTCCATCCCACCCTTTCGAACTGTATATAACCCTTGTCTTAAACTATTGTTTTCAGAAAAGAGAATCTCGCTATACAGCCTGCCTTGACTATCGACAATTTCCTCTGTATACAAAAAGGCTTCTCCGATTTGCGCTACTAAGGGAATGGTATTACCCATGATATCTAAACTCGATTCATTGTGTCTCCATCCCCTGTTGTACACGGGAAATGCATTCAAATAAAAAGAAAAGCCCTCCAAAATATCTTGGCTGTATTGCGCTGGAAAATCAAATTGAATCCACAGTAACTTTTTGTTTTCTATTAGCTGTTTTGCTTCTTGATTGGCAAGTAAAAAAGAAAGATTCTCAGGTACGTCGGCAAGTGCAAGCTCGTCCACCTTGCGCTTAAATCCGCTCAACTCTATGAATTTATTTGCGTAAATACTCTTGATCCGTTCTTGTATGCGTTTTTCAATAGAATAGTCTTCAAATGTTGAATCATAGCTGTACTTTTTCGCTTTAGTTGCGTAGGATAGCCCCGCAGTTACCACCAAGGGCATTCCATTCACAGAGGCTGTGGTAAAAGGCAATAATTTGTACACAAACTCAAGGCTATCATACGTTGGATTATCGCAATACAAGCTGAAATGATCAGGAAGATTTTCTAGCTCATACGCGCTGAGGTCCAACGCTAAAAAGAGCTGATTCCTTCCTACCGCTTGGTCGAGTTTTACAGTGGCTATACTGTTGTAAAAAGCGTCATACTCCCAAATAGTATTCCCTATCAGGCGATAACAAACGTTAGATTTTACAAGTTGTACATGACCCACAGCAGTAAAAGGTAGGTCAAACTTGAGATCCCCTACTGTTTTCACCGTAGAGGGAAAGACCTTTTTGCTGTAAAATTCCTGGTGATCCAACAAAATCTCCCGTGACTCTTCAGGTTGTGTAATCGCTATAGCATGGGCGGGTTGTGGATAAGTGTAAATGCTTGGCGTTAATAATCGCGCAATTTTTTCTAAAATATTCACCTTGATACTCTCAATATCGTTATTCACTTTAAATATCTCCGTACTAAATGCATCAATTAATAGAGAGACTAGTGGATCTAGCGCATTGGGGTTGTGCACTCCCCAAAGTTTTGTTGCATGTTGAAGGATTCTAGCCTTTATGACTTCCTTCGCATTGTTATTTACAATCTTTTTCATCGCATTGTTTATTTAGTCTACAGCCATAGGGCTTAAATAGATCTGTGTGCTAAAAGTATAGCGTTCTCCTAGGCCCGTTAACTCGGCATTGATTCCTATTTTGGCCTTTTTTCGGATCTCCACAAAGTCCTTCGTTCCATACGTATGTTCCACGTATTCCATGTGTACCTGTATTTGAGGATAACTAATTCGCGTTTCATATTTTTTGATTTGTTCGAGTAAACTCTCTTCGAAGACGCGCTCCCACTCCACAATTGTAATCCCGTTATCAAACTCTAAGTCCCATACAGCATTGCCATAATCTGGATTAAATCGATTCTCTCCTTTTCGCGTGAGAATGAGCAACATCACGTGTTGTGCAATACTCTCGGCCAAACTACACGTGGGTATCACCCCGCCCTCGGTCATGGCTAACTCTGGGTTGAACGGAAATTTTAAAAACGTATGTAGCATTATTTCCCTTATTTAACAAGTTGAAAAACAACAGCTTCCTCTTGCCAATCCACGTAAATTTTTTGTCCAGCCCTTAGCTGTTCTCTTACTATCATTTTAGAAATAGGCCGTGCGATTTCCTGCCGAATTACCCCGTTGATTTGTCGAGCGCCATACTGACTAGTAAAGCCCGCTATTGCCAATTGCTTCTGGGCTACATCCGAAATTTCAAACCCTATATTCAGTCGATCAAAGGCCTGGCGCAAGGTCTTGAGCTGAATCGAAAAAATTTCTTGGGCCATTGGTACGGTAATTGGCCCAAAAGGAACAATTTCTGTAATTCGACCGAGGAATTCTGGTCGAAAATGTCCTTGCATCAACTCCATTAACTCCTTAGAGGTTGGGATGTGCTGCTTGTCAAAAGCGGTGCGAATTGCGTCACTTGCTATGTTGGAGGTAAACAAGATCAAGGCGTTGCTGAAGTCGCCTTCTTTTCCTAATTTATCGTGGATCTTCCCCTCGTCCATCAGCTGAAGAAAGACATCAAAAATAGAAGAATGGGCTTTCTCAATCTCATCAAATAACACTACGGCATAGGGTTGTTGTCTTATTTTGTTGACGAGCATCCCGCCTTCTTCATAGCCTACATATCCTGGAGGTGCTCCATACAGCAGAGCTGCCGCATGTTCTTCTTTAAACTCAGACATATCGAAACGGATCATTGCCTTTTCATCGTTAAAAAGCAAAGAGGCAATGGCTTTGGCAAGTTCTGTTTTTCCAGTACCGGTAGGTCCTAAAAAGAAAAAGGAGCCCATGGGTTGTCCGGGTTTATTCAATCCGCTTCGACTTTCCACAATCGCATCTGCGACAACCTTTAAAGCGTGCTGTTGCCCTACAACGCGTTGACCAAGTAACTCCTCCATCCCCAGGAGTTTTTCTTTTTCTTGAACTTGTATTTTTCCCAATGGAATACCCGTTTTAGCCGCCATAACCGCCGCAATCTCCAAACTTGATACCCGACCTACCTTCTGCTTGCTATTTTCGATTAATTCCCCATAAATTGACAGTATGGTTTGCTCCAAATGCACACTTGACATACTCGAATCTAATTCGGGCTGTTCCCTTAGTAGTCCCCATAGAATAGGACTCAGGCTGTTTTTTAATTGGCAATACAGCCAAACTAGTTCACTTGCTTTGGCTTGTTCGTCTGCAAAAACTTGAGCTAGGCGATTGTCGTAGTCTGCTTTCCAAGCGTTCAATACCACTGTTGAGCGCTCGTCTAATAAGCCAATCGCCGCCATGGTGCGATCCAACAAATCCAAAGCAGTATCGGGTAACTTCTTCTCCTTCGCATAGCGTTTCGCCAAGGTCACACAAGTAAGCAATGCTTGGGCTTCCACTTGAATCCCGTGGTGTTCTTCATAATTTCCCACAACGCTCGACAACATTTTTACACAGGTTTGCACATCGGGTTCAACCACGTCTAATCGTTCAAATCTCCTGTTGAAAGCCTTGGCCGGTTCAATAATCTTGCGATATTCTTCCCCTGTGGTTGTGCCGATAATCGTCAAGCTACCATTTGCTAAATCGGGTTTCAGCAAGTTGGCCACTCCCCCATAGCTTCCTCTGTGATCCAACAATTGGTGAATCTCATCCAGGAAAAGAAGTGTGCGCCCTAACTGTTTACACTCCGTTAAAACCTTCTTCAAGCGATCCTCAACTTCTCCTTTATAACTCGTACCAGCCGCTAAAAGTCCAAGATCTAACTGGTATAAATGACAGCCTTTTAAAAGGGAAGGAACTGCCTCTTGACTCAACTGCTGAGCAAATCCTTCAACCAAGGTGGTTTTTCCTACACCTGGCTCGCCTACTAAGAGAACATTTGACTTGGTTTTTCGACCTAAAATTTCAACTAGGGTTCGAATCTCCTTTTCGCGACCAACCACAGCACTATAATGCCCCAGTTTTGCCTTTTGAATCAGGTTAATACCATATTTTTCTAAATGCTGTAGCGATGTCGCTTGACCTTTTTCACCGAGTAGCCCCTCTTCGACTATGCGCTCGCCCCTATCTTCCATCGACTGAATTGCAAAAAACAACTCGGATTCTCTCAGTGGCAACGATCTTAGTTCTTCTGTGGTAAATATCGTATTGGGTTTTACAAGACTAGCCAATACACACAAAGGTGTTACTTCTAGTAATCCTAATTTACTTCTTACGTCTTCTGCATTCTCCCACAGCACCTCTAAGCTGCTTGCTTCCACAATCTGCGTTGCTAGCTGCGTCGTTTTCGGGTAGGCTTCTATTCTAACCTCTGCCCATTCATATACATAGGCAGGGTCTTTGCCCAGGCGTACTAAAAAATCGTGTAACTCAACATTTTTATGCATCAGCGCCTGTAAAACATGAGCCCCAGCATACTTTGCATTATAATTTTCTCTCGCAATTGACTGTGCGATATGAATCACTTCTTGCAGGGATTCACTGAATAACAATACGTTCATATTCATTTTTGTTTTAGGGCATTCCTTTTTTCACGCGTTCGATATAATCCTTCGCATGGCCCTCATTAACTTCTTTTTTAGGGTTTTGTTCCTTTATTTTTTCGAGTTCGACAGGCAATAGGTCAAACGACTGATCTTTTAGCTGTTGGTTGTTATAATTTAAAATGGGGATATACGCTTGATTCAACCAATAAAAGCAGTGGTCGTTCTGCTGTAAACGCACCGTTTTATCTCCTTTGTGCTCCTCTATTTCACTTGCCTTTGTCTTAAAACTGCTGAAGAAATCTTCCAACATTTTCGCATTCATCCGTCGGGTTTGCTTCCATTGCTTCAGCTTCAAGACGGATAGGGAGTCAGCGTTAGTCTCATACAATCCCGTCCGTTGAAAAAGCCCTGTAGACATAGTGTTAGCGAGTAAAAAGCTTTTTGTTACTTTATTAGGCAATACGCTTCTCCCTCGGGCTACTTGAATATATCGTCGAATCATTCGTCTATTGCTGAGGTTCTTCTTATTCTTGATCACAGCTGCGTAAATACTGAGGTAATAATCGCGTATATCCGCCAGTTCTTCTTCGTCTAAAAGCACCCCGTATTCCAAGGCGTCAACACCTATATCTTCTTGTTTTTTCAGTATGCCCTCCTGCATAAAAACGCGCGATTGACGCTCTAGCTGTTTGGCAAGCACAAGTGGTACATAGGGCTGGTCTTGCTGAAAAAAAGGCTGGTAAGTCGCCTTTATTTTAGTTCGTGACATCCCCTGATCACTAGTAAAAGCCGCCGTTAATGTGCTGTCAATCTTCTTGTTGTCTATAACAATCGCTTGGGTAATACGTTGAAGCGTATTTTGAAGGGCAAGCGGTGCATTCACTTGTCCTTTTTTCGGAAATAGAACCGCGCCCTGATGCATGCTCTGCAAGGGATAATCCAAGTGATAAAACCCTTGATTTCCCTGAGATAAGTCGAATTCATTGCCTTCTACTACATCTTCATGACGGATCAAGAGCTGCTTTTTATAAGGGATGAGCTGATTCGAAGAAGCTTTTATTACCTCTTCAGCAAAGAGTACAAAATCGTTATCTGGATCCAAATAATTGGCCTGAACCTGATAAAAGAGCAAGCGACTATGTGTATCGACAAGTTTATCGATAAGTCTTTGTTGCTTTTCCTTGTCTTTTGGCTGTATAGCCTTACCAATTACCACCACCAAGTTGCTCTCATTTTCACGGGATTTCAGGAGGGAGCTCAAGTCATCCATCGCTTCATACAGACTGATATTGGCAGCGGAGTGTTCTGGCATCTCCATTGGCCTTTCAAACGCGTGAAACCAAGATGAAAAATCTTGTGTATGTTGGTCAGAACCTTGTTTTACAGCAGCACTCACGTGGTAAAAAAGCGTGGAATAGGAAATAGAATCAAAGTAAGACTCCTGATCAAATTGCTCCGCTAATCCCTGCATGATCACTTTGAAAGCCCCCAAATGATCCATTACTTCCCTTGATCCATCGAGGACAAAAACCAAGTTTAACTTTCGATGCGCTACTACACGCTTTTTATACGTATCATAGGCAATGGGTTGCCCATCGACATTGTACAACCAGTTTGCTGAATAATCTAGATAATGGTCCCAATAGCGAATCGAAAAATCGTCTTTTCGCCAGTGATAAGTCAAGGGAAAAATATGATAGAAATCGTGTATGTCCTGTATCTCAGAAGAAGAGATAACAGGAATGAAAGCAGTCTCACTGCGTTCCATTCCTACTTGAATAGCAGGAATTCCGGGGGTTGGTTTTACTTTAAACGCAGTTCGCTCTCCCCAAACGGATAGGATACGCGCATCAATCCAGCCGTATCGGGTACTATCGAGATGGTCTGCATCAATTCTAGGTCGATCTCCTACAAGTACTCTTTTGTTATCGGCCGAAAACTTATAGAGATACACAACAGCATTGAGGGGCATTTTAGCCGAGGATCGTTGCAGTAAACTCGGATCTCTAAACAAGGAGATAGAATCGCTTTGTACAAACTGCTCGCTATTAGCTATCACATCGGGATGGTGCAAAGTGAGTAATCCTTTTATGCGAAAACCAGTTGTAGCACTTTTAAGTGACTCCCCCCACAACAACAAGTCCTTTTCGCCTATCCAGCTTTGAGATTGGACTTGTGCTCGATCCATTTTTCCATTCATCATACTGCCCGTATTGTATGGGGCTACTTTATAGCGATCTCCGCGCTTTTTTAAAACAACAAAAGGGGCTAAAAACGATGCTTTTTTATTCGCTTGCTCTTGCTTCTCCCTGTCGTATATTGCGCCTTCCTCTTGGGCTGAGAAAACAATCCAAGGCGTTGAAAATTTTGGGTATCCCGAAAGCAATTCATTGTCTTCGACCCTGTAAACGACACGGGATGCCGGTGTTTTTTCAACCGCAATCTTTTTCCCTCCACAGCTCCACAACCCTATTCCTCCTAAGAATAATATAACCCCTAATCTGCGTTTAACGCTATCCTTCATCTCTAATTTAATATTTGTTCAACTGCAATTTTTACCACGCACCTAACCTCTTCATCAAAACCGACTTTAACCGACTGAATGACTGCTTTACGATCAAAGCGCAACCCCATACAGTAGAAATAAAATGAATTTTTCTTAGCAGAATTTACAGTGACAAATGCATTTTCATTTCCACATAAGTACTTTTTAACCAAATAGTTATAATGCTCGTTAAAAGAAGCTCCCAAAGCTATTTGTTGCAAGTGTTCTTTGAAATCATGGTCAATAGCTTTGTATTGTTCTTCGACGTTCAATTCCTCCGTCAGGTTTTTGTATGAAGGAAGAATCGTGATGTTGTGCACAACGGGGTAGGCTGTTTCATCTGTATAGAGAAGCACCTCATAGTCTCCTGGTTCTTGATAAGAGTAGATGACAAAAGGTTCTTTGGCATCAATGTTTCCCGTTTCACCGAACTTCCAACTAAACAAGCTAGCCCGATCCGTGTTTGCGCGAAAAATCAAATACTCGTTCTGCATAGCCTGTGATGGTGCTTCTATAGTGGTAAAATAGTCGGCATTATCTTTTTTAGAGCTCGACTTTACCTCCACAGAAGCAGTGTATACAAGCGCTTCATTAATAGCGAAAGTTACTTGATAGAAGCCCGGTTTTTTATAGCAGTGACTCCCTCGATCGCCCATTGCCAAACTCCCATCGCCAAACTCCCATCGCTTCAATCCAGGCATGGAAGTAATTTCACTTACCTCAAGGGTATCTCCTACCTCCAATACTGTTGGATATACCCTTACTTTCACATCGGAAAACGGAGCATAAACCTTTTTTTGAAAAAAGTAAATGCCCATGAGTAGCAAAATGATCGTAACTGCTACTAGCAAAATCAACTGATCCTTATTCTGTCTCTTATAGTTCATCTTATCGCGCCATTTGTATGTTCTTTCGTTGAATCAACTGTTGTTCTTTATCTTTAAAACCGATGCTACACTCCTCAAATTCCTTGCGGAAATGTTGAATATTTTCTGACTTTCTCGCTTGAATTTTTTTGTCTTGAAAATACATCTGATAAAAGTCACCTATTTGCCTATACCCTTCTTTTCGAGGATCATAACTGTTGGAATGATTAAAAAAATGAGCCATTGTCTCCATGCGCCTAAGGAGGTCATTTTCAACTTGAGGTTGTGGCATATTCTCTTTTAATTCACTTATTTTTTGAAATGTTTCAACAACAAAGGGTTCAACTTCCTTTTGTTTTGCATTAAACAGGTTTTTCTGTTCTAAAAGCTCTGCATCCATCAGGGCAATTGTTGAAAAGGGCGACTGATAAGAAGACAAAAAGATCAATCCAAGAATCAGTTGAGTGAGGAGCAATAGAAATAGTAGGTACAAAAATTGGTAGGTGTGCTCTTTTTGAGCAAGCGTTTTAGTTTGATATTGTGGCATTTGAAATTATTTAGTGTTGAATTTACGCAGGGGGTCTTCATTTAATTCTGTTTGTACCGTCTTGAAACGGTTCAGACATTCATTCAAATCTTTTAAAGCCAATGCTTCTTCACTATTGGTTTGTATGAGCTGATTTTTTAAAACTAACAAGCTGTCCAATTGAGTAAACAACAACCTATAATAGTTGAAATCTCCATCTTTATCCGATTCTACTAGATTTTTTATCTCCTGTATCTGTTTAGCAATATACTGCTCTAGAAAGCGATCATTATGAACTTTACCTGTGTTTAATAGGCTCATATAGTAGTAGAGTGTATCCACTTTATTTTGCAAATTGTATTGGCTGTTCAGCACTGTTTTATACCCTAGGACATCTTTTTTAATCTGCTTATGTTGACGGTCTGAACATTCAAAAAAGAAGTAGATTACCATAAAACAAACCAAAATCAAAGATAAAAAATTGACAATAAAATAAATAGTTTGTAAATATATATTCTTATTATTTATACTTTTCAAATACATAATAAAATGATTTAAGTTATTTATTGAGAATAATACAATAACTCAAAATTAATATTAATTTTACATTATCCAAGCTAAAAAATATATAAATGCCCATTCATCTATCAATTTGTGAGTCGGACTCACACTTCAAGAATATAATTATCGAATCCATCAAGCACACCTTGAACTTTGATATACTAGATACGTATTCCAATGGTTATGAACTCGTTAATAGGATAAATTACAGACAGAATAATTTTCTGCTTATCGATATATTTACTCCGATTATCACCGGTTTAGAAGCCATAAAAATTTTGAGAAAAAAAAACAATAACACGCCGATAATTACCTATTCACACGTCTACCAAGAAGATATTCACCAAACTCTAGTTGGTTATGATCAGGTGTATTACTGTCAAAAAAACTGTAACGCAATCTTTGCCATACTCCTAGCACAACTAAATGGACATGAGGCTACGTATGAACAACATATAGCCGAATGGAAGAAAAGTAAAATGACTTATTCTACTTCCAATAACACTACACTGCAAAGTATTTACAAGCTCACTTTTCTAGAGCTTCAAATCATCAATTATGCGTGTCAAGGATTGACCAATCATGAGATAGGTACGATAATTCACCTGAGTGGGAGAACCGTTGAATCACATATAAAGAAGTTAACCGAGAAGTTTCAAGTAAAAAACAAGATTCAATTAATTGCGTATTGTGTGGAGCAGAACCTTCACCATTACAAATGAAAGTAGATAAGAATATAAAACCAACGCAGTTGAAGTGCCACATACGATTTAACAAGTCCATAAAGCACAATAGCATCGGTTTAAGCCATTTTCTTCACGTTGGCAACTCAGATATCAAAACGAAAGATTAAAGGCGTTAAACGCTTAAAAATATACAGATAAAAAAAAGGGTAGTTAACCGGTGGTCAACTACCCTTTTTCGTATTATGAATGAATGAATATTAAATATCAAACCCCATAGAAACGCCAAGTTTTTTCGCAATCAATTTTGCAACTTTGCCTTTTAATTCGGGGATTTTAACAGACTCCATTACCTCATCAGTAAAGGCGTACATCAGCAAGGCCTTTGCCTCTTTTTGCGGAATTCCACGTTGACGCATGTAGAACATCGCTTCTTCATCTAATTGACCAATGGTACAACCGTGTGAACAACGAACGTCATCAGCAAAAATTTCCAACTGAGGTTTGGTATACACTTGTGCCTTATCGCTCAACAAAATATTGTTACTTTGTTGAAAACCATCGGTTTTTTGAGCGATTTTATCGACATAAATCTTACCGTTGAAAACACCAACTGAATTGTCGTCATACAATCCTTTGTAATTTTGGTGGCTTTCACAGTTTGGACTATCGTGAGAGACTAGTGTATAGTGATCAACGTGTTGCTTGCCGCCAATCAGGGTAATTCCCTTCATCGTACTGTCAATACGCTCACCATCTTGATAGAAATTCAAGTTGTTACGCGTTAACTTTCCACCAAATGAAAACGTATGAACCGATACTCTACTCTCCTGTTTTTGTTTGATGAATGTATTGTCAATCAACGTTCCCGTATCTAAGTCATTTTGCAATTTATAGAAATCTACAATCGCGCGTTTATGACTAAAGATCTCTGTTACAGAATTGGTGAAAACGCTACACTCGTCTAAACTTTGATGACGCTCTAAGATCTGAACGTGTGCATTTTCTCCAACGATAACTAAATTACGCGGTTGAACTAACAAAGCTTGTTCGGCAGAAGTAGACAAATAAACAATTTCAATTGGTTTTGAAACTACTTTGCTCTTCGGTACATTGATGAAGGCACCTTCAACAGCATAAGCTGTGTTTAAAGCTGTTAAACTATCTTCTTTATCCGCAATGGTATTGTAATAATTGTCAATCACCATTTTGTACTTAGGTTTAGTCAATGCAGAAGACATCAAACAAACATCTAAGCCATCGTGTGTAGTAGACGACAAATGTGAGCTGAATACGCCATTGATAAACACCAACTTATACGTATCAGAGTCACTTAAAAAGTACTGTTTAACATCTTTGTACTCAATCGCTACCTCTTTTTTGGGAACCACACAAAAATCTTGTTTCAAAATTGAATTTAGAGACGTGTATTTCCACGCTTCCTCTTTTTTTGTAGGGAATCCCTTATCTTCAAAAGTCTTTAGTCCTTCAACGCGAATAGCGTGTAGCGTATCATGCTCCCCACTTACTTGCTGTTCAAAAGCAACAAAAGACGTAATTAATTTATCTTTAAGTTCCATATTCCTTATTTACCTATTAGATTAAAATGATTGTATACTGTATCAACCGCCAGATTACAGCGATTCTTTAATCCAGTCGTATCCTTTTTCTTCTAATTCTAAGGCTAATTCTTTTCCTCCTGTTTTTACAATTTTTCCGTCGTACAATACGTGTACAAAATCAGGAACGATATATTCTAACAAGCGTTGGTAGTGCGTAATTAAGATCACTGCATTGTCTTCGCTTTTCAATTTATTTACTCCATTGGCTACAATGCGCAAAGCATCGATATCCAATCCAGAATCCGTTTCATCTAGGATGGCAATTTTTGGTTCTAACATCGCCATTTGAAAAATCTCATTTCTCTTTTTCTCTCCCCCTGAAAATCCTTCATTCAACGAACGAGATAAGAATTTTCTATCGATTTCAAGTAATTCTGATTTTTCCTTAATTTTTTTCAACATTTCATTTGCAGGCATCTCCTCTTCTCCTTTAGCTTTTCTCGCTTCGTTGATTGCTGTTTTAATGAAATTTGTTACGGAAACACCAGGAATTTCAACTGGGTATTGAAAAGATAAAAACACCCCTTTGTGTGCTCTTTCTTCAGGAGCTAATTCACCTAACTCTTCTCCTTCCAATAACATTTCACCTTCCGTTACTTCAAAAGCCTCATTTCCAGCAATTACAGAAGATAATGTACTTTTACCAGCACCGTTTGGCCCCATAATCGCGTGAACTTCACCCGCTTTTACTTCTAAATTAATTCCTTTTAATATTTCTTTATTTTCAACACTTGCGTGTAGGTTTTTTATCTGTAACATAAACTGTTTGTTATTTTAAATTTGTAATGATACGAAATGCCTTCATTAGTTTGTTGGGATTAACCCACACTTCCTTCTAATGAAATCTCTAGTAATTTTTGTGCTTCTACAGCGAACTCCATCGGTAATTTATTCAACACCTCTTTAGAGAAACCGTTGACAATCAACGCAATTGCTTTCTCCGTTGAAATTCCACGTTGGTTACAATAGAAAATTTGGTCCTCTCCAATTTTACTAGTTGTAGCTTCGTGTTCAATTTGAGCGGTTGAATTCTTTGCCTCAATGTATGGGAAAGTGTGCGCTCCACATTCGTTCCCCATCAACAACGAGTCACATTGAGAAAAGTTTCTAGCGTTTTCAGCACGTGGGCCTACTTGCACTAAACCGCGATAACTATTTTGAGATTTACCAGCTGAAATACCTTTCGATATAATCGTCGATTTCGTATTCTTACCTAAGTGAATCATTTTTGTTCCTGTATCGGCTTGTTGGAAATTATTGGTTACTGCAACAGAATAAAACTCCCCTACAGAATTATCTCCCTTCAAAATACAAGAAGGATATTTCCAAGTAACAGCAGAACCTGTCTCTACCTGAGTCCAAGAAATTTTGGCATTTGTCTCACACAATCCGCGTTTAGTCACGAAGTTGAAAACCCCACCTTTTCCTTCTTTATCACCTGGGAACCAGTTCTGTACTGTAGAATACTTGATTTCTGCATCGTCCAAGGCGATTAATTCTACAACGGCAGCGTGCAATTGATTTTCGTCGCGAGACGGCGCAGTACACCCCTCTAAGTAAGACACATAACTACCCGCATCTGCGATAACAAGTGTGCGTTCAAATTGCCCTGTTCCCGCTTGATTAATGCGGAAATACGTCGATAACTCCATAGGACAACGCACGCCTTTTGGAATATAACAGAACGATCCATCAGAGAATACAGCAGAGTTCAATGCTGCATAGAAATTATCCGTTTGCGGCACTACTGTTCCCAAATATTTTTTAACTAATTCGGGATATTCTCTAATCGCTTCAGAAATAGAACAGAATATGATCCCCTTTTCTGCCAACGTTTCTTTAAACGTCGTTGCCACAGAAACAGAGTCCATTACAATATCTATTGCAACGCCTGATAAACGCTTTTGTTCATCTATTGAAATACCTAATTTATTGAAGGTCTCCAATAATTCAGGATCCACCTCGTCTAAACTCTTGTATTTATCTTTACTTTTTGGTGCCGAATAGTAAGAAATTGCTTGGAAATCTGGCTTTTCATACTGTACATTAGCCCATTCCGGTTCTGTCATTTCTTTCCAGATGCGGAACGACTCTAACCTCCAGTCGGTCATCCATTCAGGCTCTTCCTTTTTGGCAGAAATAGCTCTGACGATATCTTCATTCAATCCAATTGGAAATGTTTCAGATTCTATATCTGTATAGAATCCGTACTCATACTCCTTACCTTCTAATTCTTTTTTTAAATCTTCTTCTGTATACTTGCTCATATTTTGGTACTTAAAAGCAATTATTACCTGCTTCTACATTAGACTTTACTTTGGTAAAAGGGAAGATCGCAACCTTCCCTTTTTGTACTATAAAGAAAAACTTTCTCCACAACCGCAAGTTCTACTTGCATTCGGGTTGTTAAAGTAGAAACCCTTTCCATTTAATCCTCCTGAATATTCAAGAGTTGTTCCTACTAAATACAAAAAGCTTTTTTTATCAACAGCAATCTTCACCCCGTTATCTTCGAAAACTTTATCTGTTTCTGAAATTTCACGGTCAAACTTCAATTGGTACGATAAGCCGGAACATCCGCCGCTTTCTACCCCTACACGTACATAATCTCTCTTAGAATCGAATCCTTCATCTTCCATCAAAAGAGCAACGCGTTTACTTGCTATATCTGAAACTTTTATCATACGTTTTACTTAAAATAGATTAATTCTATACCGATTGACAAAGGTATTATAAAAAAATGGTTTCTAGCACTAACTAACATATTTATAACGATTAGAAGTTTTAATACTAAAATCGATAAAATCTATTGTTTAAAACCATTTTTAATTACTTATTAAGCAGTAGTTTATCAATTTTACTAACGAATCGAAATCCGTTTAATACGGGAAATAAATTCTTTTTCTATTTAAAAAGCTTTCGTTACAAATTTCGCATCTAATTTTGGATATAAAAGACACAAAAAAAAGAAAGGATTGAACAAATCCAAGAAAAGCATTTTTTTGGCCTTTTTAACGGTAATTTACTTTTTTTCAAGAAGTTAAACTACCCTTTCACTTTGATGCAAAACACAGTCGTTCTGTCGCCGCTTATGCTAAAATCTCACAGATCGACTTGCTGCTGAACAACGGCATACAAAATTAGATTATACCTTATAAATTGGTTATTTATGCCCAGGGTTTTACATAAATTTCTTACTTTGCATCATTCACTGTTCAAAATAATCAACATGAAACTATACAGCATAGAAAGTGGCAATTTTAAATTAGATGGTGGCGCTATGTTTGGCGTAGTTCCCAAAGCGATTTGGAACCGTACCAATCCTGCCGACTCCAACAATCAAATTGATTTGGGCGCGCGTTTGCTCCTCCTTGAAGATGGCAATCGTCTGATTCTATTCGATACGGGGATGGGAAACAAACAGTCGGATAAATTTTTTGGATACTATGCGCTTTGGGGGGACCATACTTTAGAAAAGTCTTTGGCACAACACGGTTTTCACCCCGATGACATTACCGATGTGTTCCTGACTCATCTTCACTTTGATCACGTAGGGGGAGCAGTAAATTGGAATGCCGATCGCACAGGCTATGTCAACGCATTCAAAAACGCGCGTTATTGGTCCAATGAGGCCCATTGGCAATGGGCCACAAATCCTAACGACAGAGAAAAAGCGTCTTTTTTACCTGAAAATATCCTGCCTATTCAACAAAGCGGCGCTTTGCATTTTGTACCGAAAAGCGACGGCGATTTTACCCTAAATACCGAGTTGGGATTCTCGATTTTCTTTGCCGATGGACATACGGATAAGCAAATGATTCCCATATTGGAGTACAACGGACGCAAATTGGTCTTTACCGCAGACCTTTTACCAACTGCTGGCCATATCCCTTTGCCTTATGTAATGGGATACGACACCCGACCCTTGTTAACATTAAGCGAAAAAGAAAAATTTTTAAAAATGGCTGCAGACGAAAACTGGTTGTTGTTTTTAGAACATGATGCTCATAACGAAATAATTACAGTTCAACACACCGAAAAAGGAGTGCGTTTAAATGAAAAATTCAAGGTGTCTGATATCTTAATTTAATGTTAATCCTAACGTTTTCAACTAATTAAATACTATTTTTATCGGTCTTAAATCGAAATTAAAAAAAAATAACAATGCGTTTGATTAAACCAATTTACCTATCGGCAGCCTTAGCTTTTGCTTTAGCTAGCTGTGGAGGCTCAAAAGCAATTATACAACAGCCTATTTCAAATGTAGATCAACTGCCTACAAGAACTACTGATTTATCTGAAGAACAATTAAAGAGATGGAGTCATTTAGACATCCTAAGAGATACCGTACCAGGCATGTCTGTTGATCGTGCATACGAGGAACTTTTAAAGGGAAAACCACTTCCTAAAAAAGTAGTTGTTGGAGTGATAGACTCGGGTATTGAAATTGATCACGATGACTTAAAAGATCAGGTTTGGAACAATCCAAATGAAATTGCTGGAAACAACATAGACGATGACAACAACGGTTATATTGACGATGTACACGGTTGGAACTTTTTAGGTAAATCTGTACATGAAAACGTAGAGATGGTACGCGTGGTTCGCAGAGGAGATGACGGATCTGAGCAATACAAAAGAGCCGTTAAAGAATTGGCAAAAGAAATCCATGACGCAAAAGAAATCCAAGTTAGAGCCGATATGTTAATGCGTGCCAACGAAAGATTGGCCTCTTTCTTAGGTAAAAAAGACTATACCGTAGAAGACCTAAACGCAATTGCTGAGGATGCATCTGAAGAGATTTTACACTCTAAAAAAATAATTACTCCTATTTTAAACAATGGGCGTGAGCTATCTTGGATAGAAACGTATAAAAACTACGGAGATAGCAAATTAAAATATCATTTAAACATTGATTACAACGGACGTGAACTAGTGGGTGATGATCATTCGAACATCAACGATCGCGTTTATGGAGATAACAATGTATTAGGTCCAGACCGAGACGAAGCAAAACACGGAACACACGTTTCGGGAATCATCGCTCAATCGCGTCACAACGAGCTAGGTGGAGACGGTGTTGCATCAGATGTTGCAGAAATCATGGCTTTACGCGCTGTTCCTGACGGAGACGAATACGACAAAGACATTGCCTTAGCGATTCGCTATGCTGCAGATAATGGAGCTAAAGTAATCAATGGTAGTTTTGGTAAGTACTTTGAAGAAAATAGCCAATGGGTGCGAGATGCAATCCAATATGCAGAATCTAAAGACGTATTAATCGTTGTAGCTGCAGGAAATGATGCTATGGATTTGAACATTGATGGCGGTGTAGAACGCTATCCAAATGACAACGTGAAGATGGGACCTGAAGTAGCAAACAACTTCCTTGTTGTAGGAGCTTTAAATCCTAAGTTCGGAAAAAATATGGTGGCTACCTTTTCGAACTATGGACACTATGATGTTGACGTATTTGCTCCTGGAGTAAAAATTTACGCAACAACGCCAAATAACTCATACGAATACTTACAAGGGACATCTATGGCCTCGCCAAACGTAGCTGGAGTTGCTGCATTAGTTAGAGCGTATTACCCTGAATTTACAGCAGCAGAAGTGAAAAAAATCATCATGGATTCTGGTGTAGCCGTAAATATTGATGTTGTAGTTGGTGAGAAAAAAGAAGTGAGAAATTTCAATTCAATTTCGACGTCTGGAAAATTTGTTAATGCATACAATGCCTTACTTTTAGCTGAAAAATTGGCTAAGGCAAAAAAATAACATTTTTCTTCTAATCGGGAAAAATATCCTATACTCCACAACTTAGTTCTACTTTGTTGTGGAGTTTTAATTTACAGTAAGATATGAAAAAATTAGTAGCAGTTTTCTTTTGTTTTTTGCCGTTTTTGCAACAGGCAAACGCACAACAAAATCCAAATCCAGGGTATTGGCAGCAACATGCTGATTACAGCATGGATGTCAAAATGGACGTTAAAAAATTCACGTACACGGGAAAACAAGCCGTTGCCTATACCAATAATTCTCCTGATACGCTTCGCAAAGTGTTTTATCACTTGTATTTCAATGCCTTTCAGCCGAATAGTGATATGGACGCCTTGTTGATGTCTATTCCTGATCCTGATTCTCGTATGGTGGATACCAAAGAAATAAGAGGTCGTAAAATCCATGAAAGCAGAATCAATAAGCTGAAAGAAAGCGAGATTGGCTTTCTTAAAATTAAAAACCTTACTCAAGATGGCGTGGAGGTAGAAAACAACGTTGTGGGTACTGTAATGGAAGTGACGTTAAAAACACCACTAGCTCCAAAACAGACCACAGTATTAGACATGACCTTTGAAGGCCAAGTTCCACAAATGATTCGAAGAGCTGGACGCAACAGCAAAGAAGGCGTTGCTTTATCTATGGCGCAATGGTTTCCAAAATTGGCAGAATACGACTTTGAAGGATGGCATACTGAGCAATACCTAGGAAGAGAATTTCACAGTGTATGGAGTGATTTTGACGTAAAAATTACCCTAGATAAAGACTATATTGTTGGGGGGACTGGAATCTTACAAAACAACAACGAAATCGGATTTGGATACGAAGATGAAGGGGTAAAAGTACCTGCAGTGAAAGGCAAAACTAGAACATGGCATTTCAAAGCAGCCAATGTACTCGATTTTACTTGGGCAGCAGATCCAAACTACATCCACGATATATACGATGGACCGAACGGCGTGAAATTACATTTCTTGTACAAGAACAACCCTGCTATCGTAGAAAACTGGAAGAAATTACAACCCATTACTGCTCAATTAATGGATTTCTTCAACAAAAATGTAGGCGATTATCCGTACTCTCAATACTCAGTTATTCAAGGAGGAGATGGTGGAATGGAGTATTCAATGTGTACGCTAATTACTGGAGAACGCAATTTTGCAAGTTTGGTAGGTGTTACAGCACATGAATTAGCACACAGCTGGTTTCAACATACGTTAGCAACCAATGAGACAAAACACGAATGGATGGATGAAGGTTTTACAACTTTTATTTCAGATTTAGCGATGTTACAAATCTTGCCTAAAGAAGATTTAGAAGACAACAACCCCTTTGCTTCTACCTATAAAAGTTACTACAACATGGTAGCGCGAAACATTCAAGAGCCCTTGACTACACATGCTGATCACTATTTAACCAATAGAGCATATTCCATTTCAGCATACAGCCGAGGATCGATCTTCTTAACTCAACTCGCCTATATCATCGGTTGGGATAATATGATGACAACGCTAAAAGAATTCTACAGCCAGTACAAATTTACACATCCTACACCGAACGACTTTAAACGCACGGCAGAACGAATTACAGGAGCAAACCTCGATTGGTATTTAACCGATTGGACCATGACCAATAACACCATTGACTATGCAGTACTCTTTGTAGAAGAAATTCAAAAGAATCAATCTGTAGTAACCTTAAAACGCATTGGTCGTGCAGGCATGCCTTTAGACATTTTAGTAACCTATCAAGATGGGTCTATGGAAACTTTTTATGTGCCTTATACTTCCATGATGTGGAACAAACCCAATCAGTATATCGAGTATGAACGCACTATTTTAGAAGGATGGGGTTGGGCGCAGCCAGACTATAAATTCATCATCCCTAAACCTAAAAATACAATAAAATCTATTCTCATTGACCCTAGCCAATTTATGGCAGATGTCAATCAAGAAAACAACGTGTATCACAACGAATAAAAACGCACAATTGCGGGGGTTAAAACCACTGTGCCTAAACAACAATAAAAAAACTCAAAAGTCCTAGATTAATTCTAGGACTTTTCTTTTATAGATATCGTTTTCCTTTTCTACCTTTGCACCACCTATGACAAAACAAAACCAAACTTATTCAAAAGAAGAAAAGCTAAAAGCTAAAAAGCTTATAGATGAACTATTTATAACAGGAAAATCTGTTAGTAAATACCCACTTCGCTTGGTTTATATTGAGGTAAACGACCAAGATGCCCCCCCTTTACAAACCGGTGTTTCCGTGTCAAAACGCCATTTTAAAAAGGCGGTAGACCGAAATTATTACAAGCGTTTACTGCGCGAGTGCTATCGAAAAAACAAAACGCTAATCTTGGATCACGTGGACCAAAAGTTTGCAATGATGTTGTTTTATCAAACCAAAGATCGATTGACCTATCAAGAGGTAGAATACAAGATGAAAGCCTTGTTCGAAAAATTTGTTCGTCAACACCAACAAACAAGCTCAGAAAGTGAAAATAAAACGGTTTAAATCACTTTTACAATAGCGTTGTAGAAATAGCAATTAAAATAAAAAAAAGCGTTTAAATCGCTTTAAATTACATCGCATAAAAAAAGCGGAGCACATCGTTAAGTGCTCCGCTTTTTTTATGGATTGATGCGCAGGGTGCGCATAATGGCTTCTAATTCGAGCAACACATTGCGCTTACTCATCGACGGGTTATAGGTAAACCCCTCAAGAATTAAATAATATTTTTTGTCTTCTACTTTGGCAATATAGCTTAGATAGGGACCTCCCATAAAACTATTTTCCATATCCCAAATACCTGTTACTTCCAGAATTTCAACTCCATTGAGTTCAATCGTTCGACTGAGTGGTTCTGCATCGACAATCAAATTCATAAACGTATTTGATTCTGAAGAGTGAACGTATTTTTCAACTACGGAATCCCTCAAAAAATTAATTTCTCTTGTCAATTCTCTTTTGTCCGTGGTCGATTTAATTCGCTCATACGGCAAGCAATAAATTAAAATATTACTCGTTCCAGACGCTATTTCTTTCTTGTACCACACAAAGCTATCATCTGTTAATACGCGTTTATACGACGCAGGCAGATCGAGCTTAATCTTGTATTTATGTTGCAAGAAATCAGCATCGCGCAACACACTTTCTTTGAATCGATCCTGCATTTCGCTAATTTCTTGATGGTGAAAGCGACTGATAATGGAATCTTTGTGCTTCAAGAAATTGTCTATTAGGCTTTTATTGTCCTTTCCCTCCACCACAAAAAAATGCTGCGGTTGAGCGTACTCGTTGATTAAAAGCTCAAATTTAGTGCGCTTTTCACTTGTTGACACATACAATATATGCTTACTACTCTTGGCGGTACTTTCAAATATACGGGGCGATTGCTGATCAATATCAAATTTGGGTTCCACTGGAGTGATTCCCTCAATAGCAGCCGCCAAGTAATTTCGAATTGTATCTCCTACATTACTCAACCACAAATCGTCGTCAATAACCACCAAGACCTGGTTCACTTGACCTTGGGAAGGCAGTTGTGTTTCATCCTTTCGCGTGCGTTCACTACAACTCACACAAAAAGTCAAACAAACCATATAGAAAATAAAATATCTCAAAGGATGTAACTTAATTAATTCTCAATTTCATACCCGGTTGTAAGGTTGATTGATCGCTCATATTGTTTAAAGCTTTCAACTTAGAAATGGTTACACCTGGTAGATTTTTACTGATTGAATACAGAGAATCCCCTTTTTTAACAACGTAATATCCATTCGTTGAAGCTTGAGCAACCGTTGATTTCCCTACGATTAATTTCTTACCAGGATAGATAACATTTGTTTTCATGTTGTTTAACTTTTTCAATTGAACAACAGAAAGACCGTATTTTTTGGCAATTACACCAACGCTTTCACCCTTGCGAATGGTGTGATATTTATTGCGTACACTAGACGTTTGCGCAATGGCTATATCGTAATTCGGCTTCTCTTTGCGATTTTCCTCAAAATCGACATAAGCATATACTTTTTCTTCATTCGACACTAATAAACCAGCGCGATCCAACGGTAAACGAAGGAAGTTTAATTCGCTAGAGGAATACGGAATAACTTTTAATTTATAGGTTGGGTTTAAAAACTCCAATTCTTCTTCGCTGATGTCTAATAGTTTAGAAATTTGTTCAAAACTCATCATGCGTTTCACTGCCACAGTATCGGTTTGAACTAATTTCATTGGAATATTGTCATTGGCTTTGATTCCGTGCTCTTTGGCATATTCGAAAATATACATTGTTGCATAAAAAGCAGGCAGGTAGTTTTGGGTTTCACGTGGTAAATTTGGACGTATGTTCCAGTAATTAGTCAAGCCATTTGAGCGACGAATGGCCTTAGAAACGTTTCCAGGACCAGCGTTATACGAGGCTAATACCAAATCCCAATCGCCAAAAATGGCATAGAGGTCTCCTAAGAATTTGGCTGCTGCTTCAGATGCTTTTAACGGATCCACGCGATCGTCTTTAAAGGAAGAAACTTCCAAATTATACTGTTTTCCAGTGGCATACATAAACTGCCACAACCCGGTTGCTCCCATATGAGATACTGCTTTTGGGTTCAAAGCAGATTCAACAATTGTCAAATATTTGACTTCCAGCGGAATATTGTTTTTTGCTAATTGTTCTTCAAATAGGGGAAAATAGTATTCTGAAAGACCTAATAGGCGTTCGAACGACTTTTTTCTCTTCTTTAAAAACGACTTAATCAATCGCTCTAGAGACTCGTTATACTCCACGTTAAATGGCGTTTTTTCATTCAATAAAGCCAATCGTTCTTTCAAGACTTCGGTTGTTAAGCCATCGTATTCTCCAGCATCTTCACTAAAAAATTCATCCCCTGTTAAATCTGCATTCATCTCCTCATACAAATCTTGGTTGATCAATTCACCTAGCCAGAGCTTTTCTATGCGCTCGCTAGTAGAATGATTGACAAAACTTGCTTTGATTGAATCCAAATATACTTGTGGATCTAGTTCTTTCTTGCTTGCTTCTATTCCTTCTTGTGCATGTAAACTTAAAGATAATAGGCTAATAAGGGATAACGCTACTCCTTTGTAAATCATAATTTTATATTTTGATATAGGGTATAGTCCACAACGCCAACTACACCCTATACTGTTATTCTTGTATTGCTTTGATACCAGGCAATATTTGTCCTTCCAACATTTCTAACATAGCTCCTCCACCCGTAGATACATAACTCATTTTCGGTGCTAATCCAAATTGCTTCACAGCGGCTACAGAGTCTCCCCCTCCTACTAAAGAAAATGTACCCTTAGTTGTTGCCTCTGCGATGAAGTTTCCTAATTCAATGGTTCCATTGGCAAATTTCTCCATTTCAAATACCCCTAGTGGTCCATTCCAAAGAATAATTTTAGAATCCAAAATTACCTTTTTCAAACTCCCAAGTGTTTCTGGCCCGACATCAAGTCCTTGCCATCCCACAGGAATTGCTTTTACATCGACAATTTGCGTCTGAGCGTCTGCTGAAAATGCATTCGCTGCGACTACGTCAATAGGCAAGTGAATCTCCACGTTTTTTTCCTTAGCTTGCTCTAAAATACGCAATGCCAATTCAATTTTATCATCTTCACAAATGGAATCGCCAATAGCTCCCCCAAGTGCTTTGACAAAAGTAAACGCCATACCACCTCCAATAATCATGTGGTCTACTTTGTCTAAAATATTTTCAATTATCGTAATTTTAGAAGACACTTTTGATCCTCCCAAAATTGCTGTAACTGGTTTATCTGTACTGTGTAAAACTTTATTGATACTTTCAATTTCTTTAGCTAACAAATAACCAAAGCACTTGTCATTTGGAAAAAATTTGGCTACAATTGTCGTTGAAGCATGGGCGCGATGCGCTGTACCAAAAGCATCGTTAATATAAAAATCAGCCAGTGAAGCCAAAGCAGCAGCAAATTGCTCCTCTCCTTTTTCTTCTTCTGCGTAGAAACGCAAGTTTTCCAACAAAAGAACATCTCCCGCTTTGCTGTTGGCAACTGCTTGTTTCGCAGTATCGCCAATACAATCGTCAACAAACGTAACTTTTGTACCTAAGACTTCTTGCACTTTAGCCGCAATATGTCGCAGTGAATACGCTTGGTTTTTTTCTCCTTTTGGACGACCCAGATGAGAAACCAAAATGGCTACTCCACCCGATTTAATCACTTTCTCAATTGTGGGTTTTGCCGCTTCAATACGATTGGTGTCTGTCACCTCAAAAGCATCGTTTAACGGCACATTAAAATCAACGCGAATTAAAACTTTTTTATCATTAAAATTCACAGTATCAATTGTTTTCATAGTTGTATTTTTCTATAATAGGTTCCAATTAACGCAAATATAAATCTTTTTAAAATCGAAATTACGTTTATTTTAATTATTATCTTAATTTTCTCTTGGCAATTGTCTTCCAAAACGCGAATCAAATTGTTGCCCAAACAGGAGGAAGTTTTCTTTTCCAAGACATTCTCATACCCAAAGAATTCCATTATATTTGCATTATGTTATTTTCAGAAATAGTTGGTCAAAACCACATCAAAAATCACTTAGTACAAAGTGCCGAATCCGGTCGAATCCCGCATGCCCAATTATTTATTGGTCAAGAAGGTACTGGAACATTAGCGATGGCCATTGCCTATGCGCAATACCTACTTTGTCGCAATGTAGGTGGTGAAAACACAGGCGGAAATGAAAGTTGTAATATCAAGTTTAATGCCTTGATGCATCCCGATCTACACTTTGTTTATCCGGTGGCAACAACAACTGAAGTTAGCAAACATCCTACAAGTGATAAATTTGCCGAAGCTTGGCGTATTTTTATCAAAAACAACCCCTATGGCAGCTTATTTGATTGGTACAACCACATTGACATTCAAAATAAACAAGGGCAAATTGGCGTGGATGAAGCAGGAGAAATCCTCAAAAAACTAGCGTTGAAATCCTACGAAGGTGGATATAAAATTATGATTATTTGGATGGCCGATAAACTCAATACAGAAGCGTCCAATAAGATTTTAAAAATTCTAGAAGAACCGCCTGCCAAGACGATTTTTATTCTAATTGCCGAAAACGAAACTTCCATCTTACAGACGATCTTATCGCGTTGTCAGTTGTTGCGTTTTACGGCATTAAACAGCGTTGAAATCGAACAAGCCTTAATCAATCAGGGGTGTGACAAGCAGCAAGCGGCTTTGCTTGCTCGTCAAGCGCAAGGCAATTACAACAAAGCATTGCAGTTACAGCGCAATGGTGCCGATTCCACGGATTTTGAACAGAAATTTGTCACTTGGGTTCGCGCGGCTTTTCGCGCCAAGGGCAATGCAGCAGTCATTAAAGATCTCGTTGATTGGAGTGAGGACTTAGCCACCATAGGCCGTGAACAACAAAAACAATTTTTGGAATTTTGTATTGAATTGTTTCGACAAGCGCTGCTTTACAACTACCAATCGACCGATTTGGTTTACTACCAAACATCAGTCGACCGATTTAAACTGCAAAACTTTGCCCCATTTGTCAATGGCGCAAATATTGAAGAGATTTTTGAGGAATTATCCAACGCAATTTACCATATTGAACGCAATGGAAACAGCAAAATGATTTTTACAGATCTCTCTATTAAATTAACTCGATTAATCCATAAAAAATAGCGAAACTAATCGGTTTCGCTATCGGGTAAAGTGCGTTGATATAATTTTAATTCTTCCCATGTAAATTCGTTGGCTGAAGCCGCTTTAAGGTCTGCAAGCGATTTGCCCTCGTGTTGTGAAAACACCTCGCTTAAACGTTTTATTTTCGCTTGGTCTAACACTTCGTGCAATTCAATTTTTCCATCGCTGATCAATTTAGCCAAATGAGAATATATAGTGGTAGGCGTCAATTTGCGTTCTGCAGCTATCGCATCTACACGCAGACCTTCCATCCACAACTCATACGTTAGAACAAAAGTGCTTTTCTTCTTTTCTTTTTTCTGGTTGTCTTTAGACTTTAAATCTTCTATAAGATCGTAATCATCCTGTAGATCCAATCTAGTGGTGCGCAATAAAGAGGCAATGTGGGTCAGGTGATTGATGCGGTACTCCCCTATTTCTAAACTGCGTAGATTTTCTTTGGTTATACGTTCTTTTTTAATGACTAAATCAACCAAAAGTTTGGTTTTTTTCAGGTCTAAAACTGCTTTAATTGTCTGATCTTCCAATTCCTCTAATTCGGAGAAAAAAGTCTTCATTTGTCGCTTTCCACGTACTTGTGCCATGGTAAACAACAGCTCAAATACCACGTGATCTAAGGAAGGGAAAAAATACGCATAGGCTTTGTCCACACGCTCTTTGACAAAGTGAATATCCACGGGTTGTTGATAAAAAATATGGCTGAGTTGTTTGGTAAACTTATCGGCTAATAGCACGAGTTCTTCCAAGGTCTGTACAATTTTTAACGTCCAACTTTTATAGTCATTCTTTTTACTTTTATCGTTTTCCTCTCCGTAGGAGTACAAGTGATTGCGCCAATTCTGGCACAATCCTTTCCACGAATAAGCATCGATCAATTTCTCTTCCAAAAAAAGTAGGGTTTGCTTGAGCACTTCTTGTTCTAAAGTGTCTTTGTCCGCCTTATTTTTGGCATATTGCATCACATCGAAGTCGTTCTTTAGACCATTCATTTGAATTGGCGATAATAGAACCAATCCCTGCAGCGATTTTAATCGCGACAAGGCAACATAAGCCTGACCAGGTAAAAACACCTTAGAAACGTCTAAAATTGCTTTTTCAAAGGTCAATCCTTGACTCTTGTGAACCGTAATGGCCCAAGCCAGTTTTAAAGGGTAATGTGTAAAGGTTCCCAAAAGCTCCTCCTCTATTTCCTTAGAATTGGGATTGACCTTATACCGAATATTTTGCCATTCATATCGCTCTACTTCAATCACCTCATTTTCCTCAGGGAATTTAACAAAAATCTCCTTGCTACTCAACTTTTGTATAATCCCCATCTTGCCGTTGTAATATTTCTTCTCGAAGGATAAATCGTTTTTTACAAAGATTACCTGCGCCCCCACTTTTAAATGCAACTGATTTTCAATGGGGTAAATAGACGTAGGGAAATCACCAACCACTTCAGCTTGATAAGTATAAGCCTTTGCCTCTAAGGCCGCTAAGGAGTCGGAATTAATCGTATCTGCTTTGGCGTTATGCGTAGTTAAGGTAATATAGCCTTGCGATTTATTTTGATCAAAGGTTGGATTTACATACTGATTGAGTACTTGTAAATCCACGGGAGTAATCGTGTTATTGCGCAAGTTATTTAATATTTTAATAAAAGCATCATCTGATTGTCGATAGACTTTGTCTAATTCGATATACAGTGGTGGATTGGATTGAACAATCAAGGAGTGAAAGAAATACGAACCATCGTAATACCTTCTCAAGACTTCCCATTCTTCGTTTTTCACCACGGGAGGTAATTGCAACAAATCGCCTATAAAAAGCAACTGAACCCCACCAAAGGGCTGATTATTGCGTCGAACCGTTTGCAACATAAAATCCATCGCATCTAGTACATCGGCGCGAAGCATACTCACCTCGTCAACGATGAGCAATTCTAAATTGCGAAACAGCGAACGACGTACATTACTCATGCGGAAATGCTTCTTAATCGACACCCGATTTTCAAATTTTACGTATTCACTAAATATAGGTGGGTTTACTGCATCCGGAATAAAGGCAGCTAAGGGAAAGTGAAAAAAAGAATGTATCGTAACACCTCCAGCATTCAAGGCTGCAATACCTGTTGGAGCAACAATAACCGTATTTTTATGCGTGCTTTTGACAATCTCTTTCAACAATGTGGTCTTTCCTGTCCCCGCTTTTCCCGTTAAAAAAATGGACTGCTTGGTCTCGTTGATAAACTGTAAAACGTACTTGGCTTCGCTTGAAAAATTTTCCATTTTTTGAGGTAAGATAAAACTTAAATTGGTTTTAAAATAAAAATAGCCCTAAGAATGCTTAGGACTATTTGAATAATATACGTAATTAAATATTCTTATTTTTCTTCTTTTGTTGCAGGAGTTTCCTCTGCTTTCTTATCGTCTACAGTTGAAGCAGCAGATGAACCTGAATACTTTGCATTCAATTCTTTGATGATGGCATCCGTAATATTGTACTCTTCTTTACCGTAAATTACAGTGGAAGCTTCTTCTGTATTAAATACATAGTCTAAACTCTTTTTCTTCGCATAGTCAGCAATGTGTGTTTTCACTTTTTTCACTACTGAATCCATTTCTTTTGCGCTAGCAGCTTGTAATTCTTGAAACATCGACTGTTGTTTCATTTGAATTTGTTGCTCTTTACGTTGTAACTCTCCTCCTTTTTGTTGAGCCCACGCTTGTCCTTTTTGTGCTGCGTTATTTTGGAAATTTTGAATCTCTCGTTGAAATTGTGCAATTTCTCCTTCTAGCTCTTTTCCTTTCTCTTCAGATTTTATTTTGTATTTCGATTCAATATCTTTTACCTCTTGATATTCTGTCATTAATTTAGAAGAATCAATATACGCAGTTTTAAATTCTGTTGCAGCAGAGTTTGTATTGTTGTTACAAGAAAATAACAATCCAGCTAATCCTAATACGAAAATACCTTTTTTCATTTTTGATTTTTTTAAAAACATGTAAAATTAAAAAAACTTTTAATGTATACTACATTATTTCAATTTATATATTCCGATAAATATAACTTATAAAGATAGTATAAACAATAGAAATAAACTATTAATACTAGCTATAATAGCTTCTTTCTTATCCACAATCTATATTTTGCTATACGAAGTATTGACTCAACTAAAAAAAGTAGTTTAAAACGCTTTAAAATAAGAAAAACAGTTCAATACCTACAGTTTTTACGCCATCCTTGTGTTTTAGTTTATTTTAGACAGGCAATAAATTAAAGAAGAATATTCCATCGTATTTCTCGCTTCAACATTGGAACGCAAACCAACAAATAAAGCTTTACCCCAATTTCGCTTTCCTGTTTTATACTGTTCCGACAAAAGGGAAACATAAAAGCTATCAAACAGCATCGGATGAAGTTCGTCGACAGTAAAATCAAAAAGTGAAAAAATACGCGGAATCGAAGATTGAGAAAAATGCCAAAGATGTCTTGGTACGTCAAAGGCTGCCCAATACTCTTTGTAATAAACAGCATCATAGGACTTATAATTAGGCACGGCGACGATTAATTTACCTCCAGGTTTCAACAAGCGATTCAATTCAACGATTTGTTCTTCTAAGTTAGGAATATGTTCCAACACATGCCATAGGGTGATTACATCAAATGTATGAGCTTCCAATTCACTCAATTTTTTTACTAAAGTAATTCCCTTCGCTTTTGCTTTGGCAAAAGCATGCTCATTTGGCTCATAGCCTGTAGTGGCCCATCCGCTCTTTTTCGCTTCTACCAAAAAATCACCTGTACCACAGCCAATATCCAAAAGCGTTCCCACTGTATTATTTTGTTTGAAAAGCAAATCTACTTTTCTGCGTAAAGCAATGCGCTTTATACCTTGATAAATTCGTTCAAAAAAATTGCGCTTGCCATCCGTATGCGAAATGTAATTCTCACTTAGATAGTAGTTGTTCAAATTTTCTTTTGCTGGAACAGGATCTGTAAGCAGTAAATCATAAGCGCGATTATAGAACAAGGAAAATACTTCTTTTGAAACAGCGTGATCTTGCACCGTTAAAAATTTCTCGTCTTTTGTAAAATTCAATTTTTCCATCTACTCTATACTTTTTAATCTACAACGCTTTTTTTCGAAGTGAAAAAAATCATCTTCCAAATTTAAAATTTAATCTAAGAAAAACACGTTTATTCTCCAATCAAAATTTTAATTACAAAGGGAAAGAAAAAAAGAATGAGCTATCTATTTTGCATCAATCATTCTTTTCTCTTCTTTTTTTGTCGATCTAAAAAAGTTATTCTTATTTTTTTTTGATTGCTTTTTCTAAAGAAAATAAAAATAGGTTCCTTTTTTAGTACCACCTAATTTTAGGAGTATTCAAAAAAAGCTTGCGCTTTTCCCTTAAATTTTGAACGTTTTTAGTTTCCATTTTGGAATGGAAATTTTGTGTTTTCGGATTGATTTTTTTCGGATGAACTTCCATAAAAAAGTTAGCTTTTTCAAATTGCTAAAAATTGAAAAAGAAAAAAAGTAGCAATCCAAAATCCAACTTTCACCTTTTGATTTAGTAGAAAAAAAAACACCAATTTATCGTGTAAACTAGATGTAAAAAAACAAGTCGTTTTCGGTTTTGATTTTTATGCTTTTCATTTTTTTATGTTGGATTTAGGCGGTCAAAATTCCACAAGGTTTTATCACAAAAAAATAGTTCCCTCATTTTTTCAAACTGAATATTTTTAAAAAAAATCCGTCAATTTTGAATGATCTACTCCGGTCTAATTTCTACTTTATTTTTAAACAAAAGTATTCTGGTGGGTCTATTTTTTACAACCGAATTGTTTAGATGATCGCTCCTTTTTTTGTTTTTTATATGCTATCGAAAAACAGAATAAGCGTCTGAAAGATTCTCCTTCTTTTGCCAAGGTTTTATACTTTACTATTTCGAGTTCACAATTGATTTCCCTTTCTTGTCCCCGATTTTTTTAAGGAAGTTAAACCATAGATAAGTCATCAATTAAGACAGTACAGTAGGGTTATTAGGATATCAATCACGTTGCTAATTCTATTCCTATCGATTCCTACTTCCTCTACCCAAATCCCTTATAAAAGGCAGTTAGTCGGGTTTTTTCACTTGATCCTTTACTTTAAACATCCAGCTAATACATTGAAAAGACGGGGCTTAATTCGAACCTACTAAACAAAAAAATAAGGATTGTTCCACGTGGAACAATCCTTATCCTTTAGTTGCTATCCCCTCCTATCTCCCCATATGGATTAATAGAATCGATATGTCTGTCGGGGTTACTCCACTTATTCTCGATGCTTGTGAAATGGTAATTGGACGAATCTTTTTGAACTTCTCGCGCGACTCAAATGAGAGAGACACGATCTTATCATAGTCAAAATTCTCCGGAATTTTCACATCTTCTAAGCGAGTTAATTTGTCTGCATTGTTCTTTTCCTTTTCGATATAACCCGAATATTTCACTTGAATTTCTGCTTGCTCTATAACCTCCTGATCGATGTTGTGCTCGGCAATATACTCCTCCACTTTTTGGAATTTTAAGATGTCTTCTAACTCAATTTGTGGGCGAGAAAATACCTTAAACATTTTGTCTGGCTGACTCATTAAAGACGATCCTTTAGCTTCTAAAATAGGATTTGCCTCTTCTGTTTTGACACTGGTTTCTTTAAAGAATTGAACAAATTTATCAGACTCCAAACGCTTATATTCCATTCTTCTCATGCGCTCTTCAGAGGCTAATCCGATCGAATATGCCATCGGTGTTAATCTAAAATCAGCATTATCTTGACGCAATAAAGTGCGATATTCTGCTCGAGAAGTAAACATGCGATAAGGTTCTTCTGTTCCTTTTGTGATCAAATCATCAATCAAAACTCCGATATAAGCTTCATCCCTACGCAAGATTAAAGGCTCTTTTTCGTTCACTTTTAAGTGTGCATTTATACCTGCCATCAACCCTTGAGAAGCCGCTTCTTCGTATCCGGTTGTTCCATTGATTTGCCCTGCAAAATACAATCCATCGACCAGCTTTGTTTCCAAAGTATGTTTTAATTGTGTCGGTGGAAAATAGTCGTATTCAATCGCATAGCCAGGACGGAAAATCTTCGCATTTTCAAATCCTGCAACTGCGCGTAAAGCTTTAAATTGAATATCCTCTGGCAAAGAGGTTGAGAAACCATTGACGTAAATTTCACATGTATTCCACCCTTCAGGTTCAACAAATATTTGGTGTCTTTCCTTATCGGCAAAACGATTAATCTTGTCTTCGATAGAAGGACAATAACGCGGACCTAGACTCTTTATACGTCCTGTAAACATCGGAGAACGATCGAAACCTTCACGAAGTAGATCGTGTACTTCAGCAGAAGTATAGGTCATATAACAGTCTCTTTGTTGCTTTAAAGGCGAGGTTACATCCATATAGGAAAACTTAGCAGGATTGATATCTCCTCCTTGAACTTCCATCTTGGTGTAGTCTAACGAACGTCCGTCTACACGGGGAGGTGTACCTGTTTTCATACGGCCAGCAGTAAACCCTAGCTTAACTAAATCCTCTGTAATCCCAAAAGCCGCTCCCTCTCCTGCTCGACCTCCACCAAACTGTTTTTCACCAATGTGGATCAAACCATTTAAAAAAGTACCATTGGTAAGGATTACCGTCTTGGCTTTTATAGTCAATCCTAAACTCGTTACCACACCTTCGACTTGATGATTTTTAACCAGTAAAGACTTTACCATATCTTGATAAAAGTCTAAATTGGGTGTTCCTTCCAGCATCAAACGCCATGTTTCAGAGAAACGCATACGGTCCGATTGTACTCTAGGAGACCACATAGCAGGACCTTTAGACTTATTCAACATTTTGAATTGAATAGCCGTTTGATCAGAAACAATCCCAGAATATCCGCCTAAGGCATCGATCTCGCGAACAATTTGTCCTTTAGCAATCCCACCCATAGCAGGATTACACGACATTTGCGCGATATTTTGCAAGCTCATGGTGATCAAAAGTGTTTTTGATCCCATATTCGCAGCAGCTGCAGCAGCTTCGGAGCCAGCATGCCCTCCACCAACAACAACTACATCATATCTATCTTGAAAAATGCTCATTTTTGTAAAAATCTTTTCATTTTAGTGTTCCACGTGGAACAATTTTATTTTTTCATCCTCTTTTTGACGCATCAGCGCTTCATCTTCCTCACTCTTGTCCTTAAATCCACAATAGTGTAGGATGCCGTGAGCCATTACTCGTAATAATTCAGTGTGAAAATCCACCGAAAAATCAGCAGCATTTTCTCTTACACGTTCTATACTAATAAAAATATCTCCACTAACTACTTGATTATCAGTATAATCAAAACTAATAATATCAGTTAAGGTATCATGATCTAAATACTTTACGTTGATTTCGTGTAAGTACTCATCTGTGCAAAAAATATAGTTTATCTCCCCTACCAAAAAACCCTCAGAACCAATAATAGAAGCTATCCAAGTCTCATATTGGGATTCGTTTTGGAGCGAAAAATCCAGTTCGTAATTAAAAGTTATCATATAAAATAAAAATATCTGGCAAAGGTACAATGAAAATCAAAACAGTAATACACTGAAATCTAAAAAGATTCACAAATAGAAAAGCTGAATTTGAAACAAATTATTTCAAAACTTACCTTTAACGAACTACAGTAAATAATAAAAAAGTAACTGAAAATAAATTGTAGTAATACCAGTATTTAGCTTCAAACAATAAAAAGCCATATAAAAGTCAAAAAAAATAGCTCCTGTAATTGGCGTATTTTAAAAAAAAGAAAAACTAGAATCAAATACGCAAATGTCCAGCTTTCACCAATCAAAGATAGATAAAAATAAAAAACGAACCTTGAAAAGAAATAAATTTTAACAACAAAGGTTGGAAAAATTTTAATCAAGAAATCTACAAATTAAAAGGTACTTGAGCCGAAATTAGAATGGCAAATATAAGAAACAACAAAACCTAGACAAGAACTAAAGATCCCTCCCCTATTTTTCATAAAACACACGAAAGTCTCTGGAAAATTTTTTAAACCATTTACAAGAAGAAGCAAAATTAAATCTATCAAATACAGAGTAAAACTACTGCCTACAATTTTCGTAAACCGATTAAAGGGGAAGCAATTTTTTTTTACGCAAAATACAGAGCTATCTTAAAAAGCAACTCAAGCGAACAGGCACACAAACATCTTCCTATAATTTTCGTAAATCGATCTAAGGGCAAGCAATTTTTTTTTACGCAAAATAAAGCGGGATCCAAAAAAAGAACGCAAGCTAATATCGACTCAAACTCCTCTCTATAATTTTCGTAAATCGATCTAAGGCCAAGCAAAATTTTTTTACGCAAAATACAGCGGGATCCAAAAAAAGAACGCAAGCGAATATCGACTCAAACTCCTCTCTATAATTTTCGTAAATCGATCAAAGGGTAGGCAATTTTTATTTACGCAAAATACAGCGGAATCCAAAAAAAGAACGCAAGCGAATAACAACTAAAACTTCTCCCTATAATTTTCGTAAACCGATGAAAGGATAGGTAATTTTTTTTTATGCAAAATACAAGGCCTCTTAAAAAAATAAGACAACAAAAAACAACCCAAACTCCTCTCTATAATTTTCGTAAATCGATCAAAGGGTAAGCAATTTTTATTTACGCAAAATACAGCGGGATCCAAAAAAAGAAGGTAAGCAAATAACGACTCAAACTCCTGCCTATAATTTTCGTAAACAGATGAAAGGATAGGTAATTTTTTTTTATGCAAAATACAAGGCCTCTTAAAAAAATAAGACAACAAAAAAACAACCCAAACTCCTCTCTATAATTTTCGTAAATCGATCAAAGGGTGAGTAATTTTTGTTTACGCAAAATACAGCGGGATCCTAAAAAAAGGAGGTAAGCGAATATCGACTCAAACTACTGCCTAGAATTTTCGTATATCGGTTAAAGGATGAGCAATTTTTATTTACGCAAAATACAAGGCCTCTTAAAAAAATAAGACAACAGAAAACCACCTCAACCTTCGCCTTATAATTTTCGTAAATCGATCAAAGGGCAAGCGAAATTTTTTTACGCAAACTACAATCCCCAGACGAAATAAAAGCGTTGAAAAACGAAACGAAATAAAAGGAAAAAAGTCAACTTTTGACAAGAAGAAACAAAAAGAGAAAAAAACAGACTTATCAACGTTATCAACAATATAAATAATAGAATAAAAATCTTTTTAAAAATTTAAAAAAAGGTTCTCTATTATATTGCTTGTTAATATGTACAATAACTTTTCAGCTAGAATTTGCTGTTTTGACTTATAAAAACTTATTAACAGGATATCATTTCTTAAATCGCTTTAAAATAAGTATATAGCTATCTTATTAACACGGTTGATAACCGTTATCAACAGCCTTTTCACAACAACTTAGGGTGTGTATTTCTGTTAATAAGTGGTGCATAGGCTATGGATATCTAACTAATAGAATCTAAAAAATAAATTTGCACATCAACATTCCAATCCCGTATTGTAATAAATTTCAATTAAACAAAAAATAGTTATTCTATTCTTTCCCTACTTATCAACAAAAACTGTTTATTTCGATCTACTTAAAAATCAAGGTATTAGATCATTTTAAAAAATACGATGTTGATAAGTGTTAGTTAGCTGTAAATCAAGGTTTTATTTTTAAATTTTAGAATTTGGAGTATTTTCCTTCTCGAAGCATAGATGGTGTTTTTTCGTTTTTAATAGGCGGGAAAAGCAACGGAAGTGCAGCTAAAAATAGGGGCTATTTTGGGGTTAATTCTCCTTAATTTTCGAGGAGAATGCAAGCTGAAATATATCTGTTTTGACCTAACTTTTTCTTTATTTAGAGTGGCTGTACTTTTTTTTTTGCCATGTAAAAAAGAGATTACACTGCGTTTAATCCAGTGGTAAAACGTATAAAAGAGAGAAGGAATTAAAAAAAATGTCAGCAGTTTTAGGTGTCAAATGCTGTATTTCTGTCTATTTTATTCGCTGATCTACATAAAAAAAGTAGCTCCGTTTGGGCTACTTTATTGTGTTTTCCTTTGCGATTTTCGTTTGGTATAGGATAGATTAACTGCCTTTTTCCATTTTTATTAGATGGGCCATATTGCGAATAACGCTGTTGTGTTTTAAAACAAATGGATTAGATTTATCCCATACATAGCCTGCTAAAACCGAACATATTTTGCGTTTTACGTCTGGATTTTCAGGTTGATGAAAGAAGAGTTCTTGTAGATTTCCCGTGTACCATTCTTGGATATAGGTGGTAAATACATCAATTCCTTCCTGCATATAATTGGCGTACTCTGTTTGCCAATTTACTGTTTCTCCTTTTAGTGTTTTGATTGCTAGTTTAGCTGCTAACATACCCGATTCGGTGGCAAAACACACCCCAGAAGAGAAAACTGGATCTAAAAATTCAGTGCTATTTCCTGTTAATACATAGCCTTCACCAAACATTTTCGACACGCTAGTGGAATAATTTGACAATTTTTTTGGTTCAAAATCAAAAGGTAAATCACCAAAACGTTGGATGTAAAAATCGGATAGTTGAATGGCGTTTTGTAAGGCTTCTGTTGTGGTATTTCCCAGTGTATTGATATAATCAGTAGGACCAACAATTCCCACACTTGTTTTTCCGTTGGAGAAAGGAATAACCCATAACCATACTTTGGTTTCTAAAATGTCAAATGAGATTTGTGTTCCCTCTACTCCTTCTGGTCTTCTATCATCGATGATATGGCTAAATATAGCAGAGTGTGGACTTAATTTAGAGGCGGCATCTAAGTTGAGCATACGCGGTAAAACGCGTCCATATCCACTGGCATCAATTAAAAATTTAGCGCGTATTTGCGAACTTTCTCCTTGTGCATTTCGAACGGTGGTAAGGGAATTCGTTCCATCAAATTCTACCTTAATTACTTCTGTTTCAAATTGGATATCAATGCCTTTTCGCTGCATTTCATCCGTTATAGCTTTGTCAAAATCTGCACGAGGAATCTGCCATGTCCAATCCCAACCTTCTGAAAATTTATCGCTAAAATCAAAGATACAGATTTCTTTTCCTCGGATAAATCGGGCACCAGGTTTCGGTTGAAAATTGTAGGTATGCAAGGCTGGAAGTAAATCAGCTGCTTCAAAGTGATCCATTACACGGGGAATAAGGCTTTCACCTACTACAATTCTAGGAAACTTTGTTTTTTCTACTATTTTAGCGCTAATACCCATTTTGTGTAAGTAACTGCCTGCAACACTTCCAGATGGACCTGCTCCGATTATTAGAACATCTACATTTTCGATTGACATTATTTGCTATTTATTATGTTATTAGTATTAAATTTGTTGCTGTCTCAGCTAAGCTATAGAGGAGACTAAATTTGAATACAAATATAACTAATATACCAAGTTAATGAACACGTTGAATGGCTTCTTATCTTTAGAAAATTTCGTACAATATCTAAAGGCAGAACACGAATTAGTCTTAGATCCAGCGCTTAAAGAGCGAGTTGAGACGAGTTTTAATTTTTTAAGTGAGTATGCTAAAAATAAAGTAATTTATGGCGTAAATACTGGCTTTGGACCAATGGCTCAATATCGCATTAAAGATGAAGAATGTGTTGCTTTACAGTATAATTTAATTCGCAGTCACGCTTCTGGCCTAGGTAATCCTTTGAGTATTGCACAAGTTCGCGCTGCGATTTTAGCGCGTTTAAACTCGCTATCTCTAGGATATTCTGGTATTAATTTGGAGGTTATTGAGTTGATGAAAACCCTGTTGAACAAACAAATAACGCCACTTATTTTCGCACATGGTGGAGTGGGCGCAAGTGGTGACTTGGTTCAATTGGCTCATTTAGCCTTGGTATTAATCGGAGAAGGAGAAGTTTTTTATCAAGGAGAAAGAAGAAGCACAAAAGAAGTGTTTAAACTTGAAAATATTACGCCTATGCGTATTAGTATTCGCGAAGGTATTTCTTTGATGAATGGAACTTCTGTGATGACCGGTATTGGTATTCTCAATTGGAATAATGCGACAAAACTGTTGGATTGGTCTGTAAAAATTGCCTGTGCCATTAATGAGTTGGTTGCTGCTTATGATGATCATTTGTCTGAAGCCTTAAACGAAGCTAAATTACACGAAGGTCAACGCCATATTGCTGCCCAAATGCGTCAATATTTAAAAGATAGTCAACGAATTAAGAAAAGAGAAGAACATTTATATTCGGGAACAAATCAGGAGGATATATTCAAAGATAAAGTACAAGAGTACTATTCTATTCGCTGTATTCCTCAAATTTTAGGTCCTGTGTATGATACGATTCAAGCCGTTGGAAAAGTATTGGAAAATGAAATGAATTCTGCCAATGACAATCCAATTATAGATGTTAAGAGTCAGCAGGTATACCATGGAGGAAATTTTCATGGCGATTATATTTCGTTGGAAATGGATAAACTGAAATTGGTTGTTACACGGCTGACCATGTTAGCTGAACGTCAGCTAAATTATTTGCTCAATGCGAAGATTAATGAATTGTTACCCCCATTTGCCAATCTCGGAAAACTAGGCTTTAACTTTGGTATGCAAGGCGCACAATTTACGGCTACTTCAACAACAGCAGAATGTCAAGCCTTAGCAACGTCTATGTATATTCACAGTATACCTAACAACAACGACAACCAAGATATTGTCAGTATGGGGACTAATGCAGCAGTGCTTTGTGACAAGGTAATTGAGAATAGCTTTGAGGTGTTGACCATTGAACTGCTAACCTTAGTTCAGGCAATAGATGCTTTAGAGTGCAAGGACAGCGTTTCTGAATCTACCAAAAAATGGTATACTGAAATTCGCCAAATTATTCCTACATTCTCAGAAGATCAAGCCTTGTATCCGTATTTACAACAGATAAAAGACTATTTAAAAGCCTAATATTGCGATTCGTTTTGCCCTGCATTTATTGTTTTTTAGTGTTAGCTTACTGCTAATACACGATGAACACTAGTTTGAAAGGACGAACACGTTGGAAAGATAGACAAGGAGTGAAAAACGATTCGATCACAGTATATTCAATGAGATTCATTTTCATCAGAAATTGCTGGGTAGAAAGAGGAAGACAGGTAAGATTCTTATGATCACTTAACAATGCAAATCGCCTTAGTCTCGCCTTGCTATAGTAAATTAGGGAGTTAACGGTGGAATAACCCGTGTAAAAGAAGAGGAAAATAAAAATTTCAGGCTGTAGTTGAAAAGCTATGTACAGCAAAAAGGTATAAAACATAGAATTATATAATAATAGATACACAAATGAAAACCGCGATAGTAACAGGAGGATCTAGAGGAATAGGTAGAGCGATTTGTTTGCGATTGGCACAAGAAAAGAAATATCACATCTTGATCAATTATCAATCAAATGAAGAAAAGGCGTTAGAAACGTTACGCGAAGTGGAGGAAATGGGAGCGACAGGAGAAATTCTGCGTTTTGATGTGAGTAATAATAAAGAAGTAACGGAGGTATTAACGCAATGGGTAGCTACAAATCCTACTGCCATTGTAGAGGTAGTTATCAATAATGCGGGGGTTACAAGAGATGGTTTGTTTATGTGGATGTCTTATGAGGATTGGAATACTGTGATGCAAACAAGTATCAACGGATTTTATAATGTAACCCAATTCTTTATGCAAAAGATGTTGAGAAACCGATATGGTCGCATTATTAATATGGTATCAGTTTCAGGTATGAAAGGAACGCCAGGACAGACGAATTATTCAGCTGCTAAGGCTGCGATTGTCGGCGCTACAAAAGCATTGGCTCAAGAAGTTGCTAAGCGAAATATTACCGTTAATGCAGTCGCACCTGGGTTTATTGAAACCGATATGACGGCTAATTTAGATGCGACAGAATTGGTAAAATTAATACCAGCCAATCGATTTGGTAAAACAGAAGAAGTAGCTGATTTGGTTGGTTTTCTAGCTTCAGATAAAGCGAGCTATATCACAGGAGAAGTCATTAATATCAATGGTGGAATATATTCTTAATTAGGTTTGATGGAAAGAAGAGTTGTTATCACAGGCATGGGAATTTACTCTTGTTTAGGACTAAATCTAGACGAGGTAAAAACGTCTTTATATGAAGGGAAATCGGGAATTATTTACGATGAACAACGTCATGAAATGGGATTCCGTTCTGCTTATACGGGTATGGTTCCACGTCCTGATTTGAAAGCTGACTTGAATCGTAGACAGCGACTTTCTATAGGAGAGGAAACGGAATACGCTTATGTGGCCACAATGGAAGCCTTGAAAAATGCACAAATTAGCTTAGATTTCCTAGAACAACGCGAAGTGGGAATTCTATATGGTAATGATAGTGTATCCAAAGCGGTGATTGAGGCAACCGATATTTTTAGAGAAAAAAGGGATACCGCCTTAATTGGTTCGGGTGCCATTTTTAAATCGATGAATTCGACCGTAACGATGAATTTATCTACGATTTTTAAATTGAGGGGAATTAATATGACCATTAGTGCGGCATGTGCTAGTGGATCTCATGCTGTTGGACTTGGTTTTGCCATGATTAAAGGAGGACTTCAGGATATCGTTATTTGCGGTGGAGCACAAGAAATTAATCCGTTTGCTATGGCTAGTTTTGATGGATTGGGGGTATTTGCAGAAGAAGGCGTAGACCCAAGCGAAGCTTCTCGTCCCTTTGATGTTAATCGCAATGGTTTAGTGCCTAGTGGTGGGGGAGCAACGTTGATTTTAGAAAGCTATGAGTCAGCTATGGAGCGTGGAGCACCTATTATAGCAGAAGTGTTGGGATATGGTTTCTCTTCTAATGGCGGACATATTTCGACACCTAATGTTGATGGGCCTGCTACAGCAATGCGAAGAGCGATCGAAAATGCTGGTGTTGCTGTGGATGAAATAGGGTATATTAATGCACATGCTACCTCTACTCCCTTGGGAGATGCAAATGAGGCCAAAGCAATCTACGAAGTATTTAAAGCAAGTATGCCTTATGTTACCTCAACTAAATCACTAACAGGGCACGAATGTTGGATGGCAGGGGCCAGTGAGATTGTTTATTCTACATTGATGATGAATAACAATTTCGTCGGACCAAATAAGAATTTCACAATCGGAGATGAAGATTCGAGTCGACTTAAGATTGTTAAAAAAACGTTAGATAAAAAATTTGACCTATATTTGTCCAATTCTTTCGGATTTGGAGGTACAAATTCCGCCCTTATTGTTAAAAAATATAGTTGATAGATGGATAGTAAAGAGATTTTTGAGAAAATTAATCAAATTTTAATTGAAGAATTTGAAGTAGATCAAGATGTCATTGAAGCAGAAAATAATTTAAGAGAAAGCTTAAATTTGGACAGCTTAGATTATGTTGATCTCGTGGTATTAATTGAATCAAATTTTGGTGTTAAATTAGTAGAAGCTGATTTTACAGCTATTGTTACTTTTCAAGATTTTTACGATTTAATTGAACGCAAGATTAAGCAAAAGTAAGATGACCGATGGCGCAATGGCAAGGAAAATCTAAAGGTAATTTACTCGGGTATAAAATTTTCGTTTTATGTATAAAAAAGCTCGGTATCAGAACGGCTTATAGCGTTCTGATATTTGTAGCTTTTTATTATTTTATCACAGCGTGGAAATCCAATAAAGTTCTTTACTATTACTTTCACCACAGACATCAATTTAGCGTGGCAAAATCGCTAGTCATGATGTATGCCAACTATTTTAGATTTGGTCAAGTGCTCATCGATAAAACGGCTATTTCAATTGGTTTGAGAAATCGCTTTACGTATGATTTTGACGGAATCGACATTCTAAAAGAATTACTAGCAGAGAAAAAAGGAGCTATATTAATTAGTGCGCATGTTGGCAATTTTGAAGTAGCGGAGTACTTCTTTGCAGACATTGATTTTGACTGCCAAATTAATTTAGTAACAACAGATCGTGAACACAGTTTTATCAAAGCGTATTTCGATCAAATATCCATTAAAACAAAGCTGAATTTTATTGTTGTGAAAGAGGATATGTCTCATATTTTTGAAATTAATACCTGTCTGTCCAACAATGAAATTATTTGTTTTACAGGGGATCGTTTTTTTCCTGCTAATAAAACCCTACAACAAGAATTCTTAGGGGAGGCAGCGCTATTTCCTGCTGGTCCCTTCAGTATAGCTTCACGTATGAAAGTACCTGTTGCCTATGTATATGTAATGAAAGAGTGTAATTTACACTATCATTTGTACACAAGACGGGCTGAAGTAAAACATCGCGATGCCCAACACCTGCTCCATTCGTATTGTACTAGTGTAGAGCAAATCGTAAAAAAATACCCCTTACAATGGTTTAATTATTATGATTTTTGGGAAAAACCCATCTCTACTAAATAATAAAGAAGATGAAGCGTGTATTAGTCATTTACTATAGTCAGTCAGGACAATTAAAGCGGGTATTAGATCAATTGGTAGATTCGTTAACCAAAGACGAAGCAATTGAAATAACCTGGTATGAAATAGAAATGGAACAGCCCTATGCTTTTCCTTGGAAGAAAGAGGATTTCTTTGATGTCTTTCCTGAATCATTCCGACAAATAGAACAACCTATACTACCGCCTTCTCAGGCGATTTTAGACAAGAAATACGATTTAGTTATACTCGGCTATCAAGTGTGGTATTTAACGCCTTCTATCCCCATAAATTCCTTTGTAAAAAGTAGCTATGCAAAAAAGCTATTAGCCCAAACCCCTATTATAACGGTTAGTGGTAGCAGGAATATGTGGATTATGGCACAAGAAAAAATAAAAAAACAGATTCAAAGCATTAATGGTATACTAGTTGGTAATATTGCCCTTGTGGATAGAACAATTAACTTAGTTAGCGTGATTACCATAGTGGATTGGATGTTTTCTGGAAAACAGCGAAAGGTATTTGGTCTATTGCCAAAGCCAGGGATTTCAACAGCAGAGATTTTGGCTAGTAAGAGATTTGGAGATACAATAATAAAATATTTATATAGTACTAATTATCAGGGATTACAAAAAGAGCTCATTCAGCAAAATGCCGTAGAGGTACGCCATTTTTTGGTTTCAATGGATCGAAAAGCCAATCGACTTTTTGGCATATGGTCTACATTGATTTTGAAAAGTAGCCCCAAGCGAAGACCTTTTTTGTTGAAGTGTTTCAATGTCTATTTGTTTATAGCCATTTGGTTTATTTCGCCAATTGTACATTTGATCCACCTCCTTTTGTACCCGTTTAAATACAAGAAAATTCAACGAGATAAAGTGTATTTTCAAGGAATAAAGTAAAGGTATGGGAAGAGTTTTTATAACAAGAGCCGCAAAATGTTTACCGAATATGCCAATTTCTAATGATGAAATGGAAGAAGTATTAGGTAAGATTGACCAACAAGCCTCTAAAGCACGTCGAATTGTGTTGAGAAACAACGGAATTCAGACCCGCTATTATGCAATGACCAAGCAAGGAAAAGTAACGCATACTAATGCACAGCTAACTTTTGAAGCTATTCAAGGTTTGTGTGATTCTCAATTTACCTTAGCTCAAATTGACGTACTCTCTTGTGGAACATCCACACCAGATAGTTTATTGCCATCACATGCCGCTATGGTGCACGGACTAATGCAGACAAAATCTCTGGAATTAAATTCCTCTTCTGGCGTGTGTTGTTCGGGAATGAATGCGCTAAAATTTGGATTTTTATCTATCAAAGCGGGTACGGCTGCTAATGCAGTTTGCACGGGATCTGAACGGGTATCGACCTGGATGAAATCAGAGAAGTTTGAAGGTGAAGTAGCTAATTTAAAAGCGCTGGAACAAACCCCTATTATCGCTTTTAAAAAGGATTTTCTGCGTTGGATGCTATCGGATGGATGTGGTGCTTTTTTATTAGAAAGCCAACCAAGAGGCGAAAGATCAGTCGAAATTTTATGGATGGATTACTACTCGTATGCCTTTGAACTAGAGGCGTGTATGTATGCTGGCGGAGATAAATTAGCCGATGGTAGTATTAAACCGTGGAGCGACTATGATGCAGCGGAATGGTTGACGCAATCGGTATTCTCTTTGAAACAAGATGTGAAAATATTAAATGAACATATTTTAGAAAAAGGGGTTGAAAGCATGAAAGCTGCCTTGGAGAAAAATAAAATCACAGTAGAGGAAATCGATTATTTTTTACCTCACGTCTCCTCCCATTACTTTGTGGAGGGATTGTATACCAAATTTGCCGAAGCAGGAATGGAAATTCCCAAAGACAAATGGTTTATGAATCTCAAACACGTCGGTAATGTAGGGTCTGCTTCAATCTATTTGATGTTTGAAGAGTTGATGAATTCCGGTCAATTAAAATCAGGCGATCGCATTCTATTATCTGTTCCAGAAAGCGGACGATTTTCATATGCATATGCTTATTTAAAAGTAATTTAGTCATGGAGAAAAGAGAATTAATTGCAAGAGAATTGGTTGGAACATTAATTCCACAACGTCCACCCCTAGTTATGGTGGATGCGCTTTATCAATTTGGAGCTGATTTTATTGAAGCAGGCTTGTCAATCGTTGGCCATAATATTTGCGTATCCAATGATCGATTACAAGAATCAGGAATTATTGAACATATGGCACAGGCTGTAGCTTTGCATACTGGTTATGCTTATTATTTGAAAGATATAGCTGCGCCAACTGGTTATATTGGATCCATAAAAAAAATTGACATTGCTCAACTGCCGAAAGTTGGCGATCAACTGATTACTAGAGCACAAATTTTACATGAATTTATGGGCGTAACTCTAGTAGAGTTGACCACAATGTGTAAGGATATCACAATAGCAACAGGACAGATGAAAACAGTCCTTGCAAAATCTTAATATCTTATGGTGAATACGAAAGTAATCGAAATACAAAATTATTTACCGCACCGCGATCCAATGCTGATGGTGGATATTATTACAACTATTACGGCGGATAGTGTTGCTACGCGATTTGATATAAAAGAAGACAATATTTTTGTAACAGATAAGTTACTTTGTGAAGTTGGGCTGATGGAAAATGCTGCCCAAACGTGTTCCGCTATTGTTGGACAAACCTTTTTTTTTGACGAAAATCATCAAGAACGTCAAAACGTACAAGTATTGGGATTTATTAGTACCATGAAAAAGGTGGAAATACTTGATTTACCTCGGGTAGATGAAGTGCTCTTAACAGAGGGAAAGTTAATTTCTCGACTCGATGGAGATGATTTTTCGATCTGTTTAATTGAGGTTACCACGCATACAGAAGACAAACTTGTGTTAAAAGCTGAAGTTAACCTATTCTTACAAAAACAATAAGCAATGAAAGAATCTGAAGTGCCACAAGATAAAAGCAGTTTACAGGAAAACGACATTCGTGAACTGTGCTATGCAGTTAATGAAAAAGGCGAGTATGTTACTGCACTTAGTTCAGGTTGGGAAACTAAAACCATTGTTCAAGAAGCGACTTTAGAGGGCATTAACACCCGAGTGCAAGAAGCAAAAGAACAAGTAGCGGGTGGAGTAGTTAGTCCAATCGTCTATTTTATGGAAGTGAACCGCATGGATTTACCTACATTAAGTGCTTATGTATCCCTTTGGAGATGGCGTGTAAAACGACATTTTAAACCTGAAATATTTAAAAAATTAAGTACATCTGTACTACAAAAATATGCAAATGCCTTTGACATTTCCGTAGAAGAGTTGAAGTCATTTAGCGGCAAATAAGATGAAGATAGATTTTGTACACAAACAGGCTGCGCATTGCGAAAATGGGGTAGCATCAAATTTATTGAGCAATCAAGGGATCCAAATTAGCGAACCGATGGCTTTTGGACTTGGTTCTGGTTTGTTTTTTGTTTACTTGCCTTTTGTCAAAGTAAATCACGCTCCAGCAATTAGCTATAGGCCTATGCCTGGGTTAATTTTTAACCGTTTAGCCAAGCGCTTAGGATTAAAAGTAAAACGCATCAAGTTTACCGATAAACAGAAAGCACAACAGGAATTAGAAGTTAAAATTGCACAGGGAATTCCGTGTGGACTTCAAGTGGGGGTGTATCATCTACCCTATTTTCCAGCAGAGTATCGCTTTCATTTTAATGCCCACAATTTGGTTGTTTACGGCAAAACGGGAAGTAATTTTTTGGTTAGTGATCCCGTGATGGCTACACCGACAGAATTAACTCCTAGTGAATTGGAAAAAGTGCGATTTGCCCAAGGAGCATTTGCGCCTAAAGGGCAAATCTATTATCCTGTTTCCATCCCTCAACAGATTGATTGGGAAAAGGCGATTGTCAAAGCGATAAAAAAAACGTGCAATGATATGCTGGCTCCTGTTCCTATAGTAGGCGTGCGTGGGATGCGGATGGTGGCCAAAGCCATTGTCAAATGGCCAAAGAAACACGGTGTGCCCAAAGCCAATCACTTTTTGGCACAAATGGTGCGCATGCAGGAAGAAATTGGAACAGGAGGCGGTGGATTTCGCTTTATTTACGCCGCTTTTTTACAAGAGGCATCCAAAAAGTTAAATAAACCCTTTTTAAACGAGTTTGCAATTGAAATGACAGCAATCGGTGATGCGTGGAGAGATTTTGCCGTAAATGCAGCTCGAGTGTATAAAAAACGCAAAAATGGAGAGGATGTATACCTCAGCTTGTCCGAAGAACTGAATGCTTTGGCTGATCGGGAAGAACAATTCTTTAAAAAGCTTAAAAAAGCCCTCTAATGAAAACGGCTATTATCGACATACAAAAGCTATACAAACAATATGAAGGAGCAAACTTCTTTTCTATTGAAGATGTCTCTTTGCAAATTAACAAAGGAGATTTTATTGGCGTATTAGGACCAAATGGCGCTGGTAAAACAACGTTGTTATCCATGCTTTACGGATTGGTTAAACCAACATCAGGCCTTTTGAGCATTGAGGGGAAAACCTACCAACACAATGAAAGAGCAATTAAGCGTATCATCGGGGTTGTCCCTCAAGAATACGCCCTCTACCCTACACTTTCGGCTTATGAAAACCTCGAATTCTTAGGTAGTATGTACGGATTAAAGGGAAGAGAACTCAAACAAAAAATACAATACTACCTCAACTATTTAGGCCTAGAGGCGTTTACTCATAAAAAATTGGATACCTTTTCTGGCGGAATGAAACGACGCGTAAATCTCATCGCAGGTATTTTACACGACCCTAGCATTCTCTTCCTTGATGAACCAACGGTAGGAGTTGATTTACAATCTAGACTGTTGATTGTCTCTTTTCTCAAAGAACTCAACGCCAAAGGAACAACGATTATTTACACCTCACATCACTTGCATGAAGTACAGCAATTGTGTACCTCTATCGCGATTATTAATCAAGGAAAAATATTTGCTCTGGGCAGTAGTGAAGATCTGATCAACCAAACGAAAACAACAAACTTAGAAGAGGCTTTTTTGCAACTAACGGGTATAAATTTGAAGGACAATGTATAAATTACTGATGACCATCCGCAAAGAGGTAAAACTGCTGTCAAGGGATTTAGGCGGTTTGGCTATTTTATTTATTATGCCTGTGTTTCTCGTTATCGTGGTTACTCTGATTCAAAATAATACCTATGAAAATATAACCAATCATCGCGTAAAATTATTGGTGATTGATCAAGATCAGGATCAAGTTTCTCAGGCAATTTTTGAGGAGGTAAAAGCCTTGGGAAGCTTTGAATTACTTACTTCTTTAGGTGGAGAACCTTTAACAGAAGAACGCGCTGCACATGCTGTTCTCAAAGGAGACTATCAATTGGCTATTGTAATTCCCAAACAGTTGACCCAAGAGATTCAGCATTATATTGACACCAATGTAGAAGAAGTACTTCAGTTAAACGAAGCTGGTAGTCATTCAGAAGAAAAACTGAGCTTTACACCAAAAGAAGTAGTGTTATATTTCGATCCAGCCCTGCAAATTGCTTACAAAGAGGGAATCAAGGCAGCTATTGATCGCATTGTCACTCAAACGGAGAATAAATTTATCTATAGCGCTTTTGCTGCACAGCTGGATTTGGAACCTAATAGTACACTCCTAAATCAACAAGCGCTTTTTACTTTTAAAGAAATATCGCCCCTTGATTTACACAATGAAGTAAAACCAAACGCTGTACAACACAACGTCCCAGCTTGGTCATTGTTTGCTATTTTCTTTATTATTGTGCCTTTTGCCATGAATTTAGTCAAAGAAAAAAATCAGGGTACTAAAGTGAGACTCTATACAGTTCCCACGCATATGGGAATTATTTGGGCGGGAAAAATCATAACGTATCTCGTGATTTGCTTGTTGCAGTTTTACCTGATTTTAGGTGTGGGGAAATTCGTTTTTCCTTCCTTAGGATTGCTGCCGTTTACCATTGGAAATCAGTTGTTTAATTTGAGCGTATTGACCTTGTGTATTGGTTTATCTGCAATATCTTTGGGTGTTGTTTTTGGTACAGTGGCACAAACACAAGAACAATCCTCTCCTTTTGGAGCAACTTTTGTCGTAATACTCGCAGCTGTAAGTGGGGTTTGGGTACCAACCTTTGCCATGCCAGTTTTCATGCAATATGTTGCTCAATTGTCACCAATGAATTGGGGATTGGAAGGGTATTATGCCCTTTTGCTTCGACAAGGCAGTTTATGGGAAATTAGAACTGAGATTATTTTGCTACTTTTGTTTGCATTAGTAATGATCTCAATAGCGTTGTTTTATGATAAGAAAAAAAGATCTTTATAGAGAAGTTTCCGAACTCACTGTTGAAGTTGAAACCCGAGTTCGATTCAACGAAACAGATGCGCTAGGAATCGTCTGGCATGGCAACTATTTAGTGTATTTTGAAGATGCTAGAGAGGCCTTTGGACGAACCTATGGTATCTCTTACTTAGACATGCTAGAAGCAGGATATGTTACGCCTATTGTAGCCTCCGCTTGCGCTCATAAGTTAACCTTGAAATACGGAGATGTTATTCGTATTCGAGCAACCTATATCGCAAGTCCCGCTGCTAAAATTATATTTAGATATAAAATAGTAAATGAACAAGATCAAGTGGTTTGTACTGGAGAAACAACACAAGTTTTCCTCGATAAAGCCAATAATCTTTCGTTAGCTATACCCCCTTTCTATGAAGAGTGGAAAGCAAAATTAGGATTGACAAAAGAATGAGAAAGGTTTACATCAACAAAGCAGAGTGTTTCAGTTCAATTGGATTTGGTCAACAGTACAATTGGAAAGCCATACAAGCACAAAAGTCAGGCATAAAAAAAATAGATCAACTTGGATTTATTTCAGCTTGTTATGGTGGCCAAATCGACGATGCATGGATCGATGAACAACTTCAGCATAGTATTGAAGGGGATTCGAGCTTTACACGTTTTGAACGCCTGCTTATAAGCACACTTCATCCCCTTGTTGATCAAGGAAAAATTACGGCAAAAACAGCCTTGGTTGTTTCTACAACGAAGGGAAATATAGCAGCTTTAGCAACCGGTAATTTAGAAGAGGCCGATATGAATCGATCTGTGCAACGCATTGCGGATTTTTTTGGTTTTACCACACCTGCTGTTGTGGTATGCAATGCCTGTGTTTCGGGTATTTTAGCTGTTTCTGTTGCCAAGCGATTGATTCAAATGGAACAGTTTGATGAGGCTTATGTCGTAGCTGGAGATGAATTAACTGCTTTTGTTGTTTCAGGTTTCAACAGTTTTCAAGCGATGAGCAAGGAACCTTGTACTCCTTTTGATCTCAATCGAAAAGGAGTCAGTTTAGGGGAAGCTGCTGCAGCGGTTTACCTCAGCACTAAATCCGTTGAGGGAACCTCCTTTGAGGTGGTAGGCGAAGCGTCTATCGCAGATGCTAATCATATTTCAGGTCCATCACGTACGGGTGAAGGTCTATTTTTAAGTATACAAGAAGCTTTACAAGAAGCTCAACTCACAACAGCACAAATCGACTGTATTTGTGCACATGGTACAGCTACGGCCTACAATGACGAAATGGAAGCAATCGCCTTCGATCGATTGGGATTGGCTCAAACGCCCATCCACAGTCAAAAAGGTTATTTCGGACATACTCTTGGAGCTGCCGGACTACTAGAACTCGTGATGCTTATGCAAAGCATGAGACATAATGAATTAATTGTATCCAAAGGATTTACGAAACTAGGTGTATCAAGAGAACTTAATATTACAACAGCAACGGAGGTCAAATCCCTGCAGATTGGGTTGAAAACCGCTTCGGGCTTTGGAGGATCAAACACAGCATTAATACTAAGTAAAAAGTAAGTACAAGATGAGGAAACAAACTTTTTATATTGCGGATTATTGCACAATCAAGGCGGGGGAAGTACGTGTAAATGACAGTAGTGTTTTCACGGCTAATGCGGAAGAAACAAAGGATTTAGCTTTGTTTTTAAAGCGCATCTACAAAGAAAAACAATTGGAGTATCCCAAGTTTTTTAAAATGGATATGCTGAGTAAATTGGCTTTTATTGGTGCAGAATTGCTACTAACACCTGCAACTTCAGCTCAACCTATACGCGATACTGCTCTTTTTTTGAGCAATTCAACCTCGAGTTTAGATACGGATCTGAAACATAGCGCATCTATAGCAGAGGCGGAAGCCTGCTACCCAAGTCCAGCTGTATTTGTGTATACCTTAGCGAACATTTGCTTAGCAGAAATAAGCATCAGACACCGTTTACAAGGGGAAAATGCCTTTTTTGTTTCACCAGCATATGACGCAGCACTGATGCTCAACTACACGAACTATGCGTTGATGTCGAATCGCGCATCAAAAGTAATATGCGGTTGGGTAGATTATTTAGAAGGAGAATATCAATTGGTCTTGTATTCCGTTGAAAATCGGGGTCAAGTACCACATACAATAGAAAGTATTAAGCATTTATTTTAATTGAAATGGAAAATTTAAAAACAGAATTAAAAACAAAAATTATTGACGTTTTAAATCTTGAGGATATCGAAATCAACGATATTCAAGATACAGATCCCCTATTTGGCGATGGATTGGGACTAGATTCGATTGATGCATTAGAATTGATCGTATTGATGGACAAAGATTACGGAATCAAATTAAGTGATCCAAAAGAAGGACGAGCTATTTTTCAGTCGATTGAAACAATGGCAACCTATATTTCAGCTAATAGAACCAAATAAATATGCAAGATCGTATAGTTGTTACCGGAATGGGGATTATTTCTGCCATTGGTCAAACCGTTGAAGAAAATTACCATGCGTTATGCACGCATCAAGTTGGTGTGGGCACATTAACGCTTTTCGATTCTATTCACAAAGACAAGATCAAGGTTGGAGAAGTGAAGTGTACGACTGCTGCACTGATCAAACAACTAAACCTACCGCAAGACAATAACTATACGAGAACAGCTTTATTAGGGGCTTATGCTGCAAAACAAGCGGTAGAGCATGCCAATATACAAGATATTAATGCTGTTCGCACAGGATTAATATCTTCTACCTCAGTAGGTGGAATGGATTTTATCGAAAAGTATTATCATTCTTTCCTAACTGATCCTAGCGTTCGAAAATACGTCTGCAGTCAAGAAGCAGGAGACTCAACGGAGAAAATAGCGGATTACTTAGGTTTACAAGGCTATGTATCAACGATTAGTACGGCATGTTCCTCTGCAGCTAACGCCCTGATGATGGGGTGTCGTATGATTAAAGCTGGAAAACTAGACCGCGTAATTGTTGGAGGAACCGATGCTTTAGCTAAGTTTACGATTAATGGTTTTAATAGTCTGATGATTTTATCAGATACAGATAATACGCCATTTGATCAAAATAGAAAAGGATTAAACTTAGGAGAAGCCGCAGCTTTTCTCGTTTTGGAACGAGAAGATATAGCGCTTGCGCGCAATCAAGCAATTTTAGGTATTGTTGCAGGCTATGGCAACGCTAATGATGCATATCATCAAACTGCTTCCTCAGAGGACGGTGAAGGGGCGTTTTTAGCCATGCAAAAAGCGCTGAAGATGGCAAAGCTCAACAAGCAAGACATTGATTACATCAATGCCCACGGAACAGCTACTCCCAATAACGATTTGTCTGAAGGACGAGCTATTCAGCGTATTTTTGGTTCATCCGCTCCTGTATTTAGTTCTACTAAACCTTTCACAGGCCACACCTTGGCCGCTGCTGGTGCAATAGAAGCCGTATACAGTATTTTAGCGTTACAACACAATGTAGTTTTTGCAAATTTGAACCATACAACTCCAATGGAAGAATTAACGCTTGTTCCACAAAAAGAAACTTTACATACACCCATCCAGGCGGTTATGTCTAACTCTTTTGGATTTGGAGGCAATTGTTCAACGATTATTTTTACTAAAGCGTAAAAGATGAAAAAGGTCTATATCAACGGGGTATCTTCTATATCCATTCAGGAACAAGCGCGTAATTTTACTGTAGAATCACTTAAAACGATCCATCAGGGAGTGAATGAAGCCCATCAACCTTCGTACAAAGAATTAATACCTCCTGCTATGGTGAGAAGAATGGCTAAAGGAGTAAAAATGGGTATTTACACCGCTCATTTAGCCTTAGAAGAAGCGCATATACAAATGCCACAAGCCATTATTACAGGCACAGGGTTGGGGTGTTTAGTTGATTCAGAAAAATTCTTAGAGCTGCTATTAGACAATAACGAAAGTTACCTTACGCCTACTTCTTTTATTCAATCTACACACAATACTGTTGGTGGACAAATTGCCCTGCATTTCGGGTGTAAAGGCTACAATTTTACCTATGTACATCAACATAGTTCTTTTGAATCCGCCTTACTTGATGGCCTATTGCAGATCAAAGCAGAAGAAATAGAAAATGCCTTAATTGGCGGTATTGATGAGGTGGGTAAAACGACGATCAACAATCAACAACTAGCCCAATTAGTCAATACAGAGGATATTGTATTTGAAAAGGGAATTAACACAGGTGAAGGGGCAACATGCGTTGTACTCGATCAACACCACACGGCAACAAGTTATGCCGAGTTAGTTGATATTCACATCAGTAATACCACCAATCCGAGGAGTATAGCGTCCTTTTTAAAAGAAAATAACTTGACCGAAGAGGCCATTGATCTGGTGTATGTAGGCAGTTGTGACCTACCCGTGGATCAAGATTATTTTAAAGCGATATATCACAGCTTTAAGCAAGCGGAAATGCTCACCTATAAAGAATATGTCGGTCACCATCATACAGCTTCGTCTTTTGGGCTATTACTAGCTGCGGAACGTATGAAAAGAGATGCAAACGTACAGTATATCCTCCTTTACAATCAATTTCAAGGAAAAGATCATAGTTTTATTTTGTTAAAGCAATGTGGAGAAAAATAAGCAATGGAATAAGTGCACTTTATACCATAATCGTGCTTTATTTTGTCCTATATACAGGACTATCCCTTGCATGGCTCATTCCGGGAGTTTTGTTTTTTATTGGTGTCTATAGCTGGGGTGTTTTTGATATTCGGTTAGGGTTTTTTATCCCCACTATTGTTAAAAGCCCGAATCCCAAACCCAAAACTATTGCCCTTACTTTTGATGATGGACCTACCCCCTATACCCTTCAAGTATTGGATTTGTTAGGACGTTATCAGGCTAAAGCCACTTTTTTTTGTATTGGCAAACAAATAGAGCAATATCCAGACATTGCCAAAAGAATCCTTGCCGAAGGACATACCCTGGGCAATCACAGCTATTCCCATCCCAAATCAATGGGTTTTCTCTCCACGGCAGAAGTCAAAACGGAAATAGAAAAATGCACAGCTGTGATGCAGCAAATTCTTCAGTTTCAAACCCCTTTTTATCGTCCGCCTTTTGGCATTACCAATCCACATATCGCCAAAGCGATTCGCCAAACCCAGCACCGTGTGATCGGATGGAATAATCGATCCTTGGATACTGTGATTGAAGATGAAAATACCATCTTTAACCGCGTATACAAGCGAATAGACGAACAATCTCTTGTGCTCCTTCACGATACAAGTAAGCGATCTGTAAAGGCGTTAGAAATACTTTTAAAACAACTACAACAAGAGAAGTATAAAATGGTTAATTTAGTAGAGTTCTTAAATGAAGAAAAACAATGAAAAAAATAATCTTTACCGCTTTAGTATTCGGTTCAACACTCGTTGGGTTCTGCCAAGAAAAAGCCATGTCAACGGATGAAAAGAATACCTTTAAAAAAGAAGTTGTCAGTACTACTAAAGATATACAAACCCTTTCAACCGATTTTACACAGTATAAAAACATGAGTTTTATGTCTAAAGAAATCGAATCAAAAGGACATATGCAGTTGAGTATTCCCAATAAATTACTTTGGAAATACACTAGCCCTTTCGCTTATAGTATTTCGTTTTCGGACAATAAAATCACCATTAATGATCAGGGAAAAAAGAATAAAATTGACATAGGAAACAATAAAAAATTTGCCAAAATCAATGCGCTTATTGTTGGAAGTATCAGTGGCAATATGTTTGATGAAAAGGAGTTTGCCATTACTTATTTTAAAAATAATAACCGACGTATTGCAAAATTAGTTCCGCTGAATAAGGAAATTGCACAATACATCAGTGAAATTGTCTTGTATTTTGATCAAGGACAAAATACCGTTTCAGAAGTTAAACTGATTGAACCTTCGGCAGATTATACACGTATTGTATTTAGCAACAAAAAAGTAAACATTAAATTAGATGAAAAGGCATATACTAATTAGCATATGTTCCGTATTGTTGTTTTCGTGCAAGAGCTATCACGGTCCTGTTTCAAGTAAAGAAAACTATGTACAAGGTACTTTTACCGTAGTCAATCCATATTTTGCTACGATTGGTGAAGAACATATTTTTCGCGCTCATATTCAAATTTCCAAAAGAGAAGTCAGCGGACTATTAGTGGTAAAGCGCATGGACGAACTAGTACACCGCGTAGTTTTAACTTCTGATTTTGGCAATACGCTCTTTGATTTTTCCATCTATAAAGACCAACCTTATGCAATTAACTACGTTATGCCTGATTTGAATAAAAAGATTATTCTCAACTTTTTAGCTAAAGATTTTAGTTATTTAGTGGAAGATAATTATACCCTACAAGCCAAAGCCACACAACCTGATACAACGGTGTACAAGGGACTATACAAAAAACAAAAAACCTTTGTTGTAGTCAATCAACAAGAGGAAGTAACGGAAGTCATTGCGGCAAGTGCAAGCAAACCAAAAATTATTTTTACCTATGCAAAAGGAGGAGAAACGCTAGAGATAACACATCAAAATTTTCCTTTAGTCATTCGATTAAATCCTTTAGAGCCTAGTTTAACAGAAGACTAATGTTGCAATTCGCTACTCCTGTATAGAAACAAAACATATTCAGCGTAGACGTGTCCCACTTGGGTTAACCTATTCTTACAATCATCCATCAAAATAACCAATACCTTATAAATTATGATTAAAAAATTACTATTCATTACCTGTATCACCTTGGGAATTGCCAATGGTACATATGCACAAAAGAAATTTACACCCGGAGTTCGCGGAGGGTTGAGTTTATCTACCATTACGAATGCAGAAGCGGATTACAAAGCTGATTTCTATGTTGGGCTACAATTTCCAATTAAATTAGTTAGTTTTTACACCTTACAACCTGAATTAAACTATACCCGCCAAGGTGCTAAAAATGCCAATTTGCAATACGTCAAAAGAGGCAATGGGTACAATGAACCTTATCAATCCGTATCCGAAGATATTAATCTATCCTATATTGATATCAACGTGATCAACAAATTTAGCTTTAAAGATTTCAACGTACACGTTGGACCGGGTTTTGCGATTATGACTGAAGGAAAAAGTAAAACAGAGTTTTATGGCGATTTGACTTTGAACTTAGGTGTAGGGTATCAAGTAACAGATCACTTGGGTATCGAAGCAAGATGGAGACAAGGAGTTGTGCGCGTTGTGGATAAAGACTATTGGTTCTACTCTGATTATTGGTATAATGATGATAGTTTTAACTCCAGTTTTCAAATCGGCCTGACCTATACTTTCTAAGTGTACAAATTTTTAAAAGCTCTCTTTCTATACAAAAAGAGGGCTTTTTTGTTTCTAAATTATAATGTTAAAGCCATTGGCATCATTACAGACGGTTTTTCCATAACTATATGTAATTTTTAATTAGTTTTGTGAAATTAAAAACGCAATCGGATATTTTATGTTGATAAAGGATTTTTATCGTGTAGTTTCAATTCAAAGTGTGGAAACGGATTTTCAAGCAACCATAGAGCTAAATAAGGATCATGTTGTTTTTGATGGACATTTTCCCGACAATCCTGTGATGCCTGGTGTTTGTATGATACAAATCATCAAAGAATTAGTTGAAACAACAACAAACAAGACGCTTTTGATGCAACAAGTATCTAATGTGAAATTTATGACGTTGATCAATCCACAAGTGGATCAAACCCTTCTGGTAAATTTTGCAATAGAGGAGAAAGAAGAGTTGATAAAGGTCAAAAGTAGTATTAGTTTTCAAGATAGCATTGCGTTGAAAATGAGTAGTGTATATACCCAAAAATAGGAAAAAGATGAAGGCAGCGTTGGTTTGTATATTCAGTTTTATTAGCTTTTTTCAAGTGTCGACAACAGATTTGAGCAAAAGCTTTCAACAAGCGAGCTTGTCTGCTGAGCAAGCACAAGCTTTTTATGAAAAAGTTTTGACAATCAAAACGACGGACGAATCTGCCTCCTTATACAAAGGGGCGGCCTTGGTTACCTTGGCTAAATTCGAAAAGAAAATTAAAGTAAAAAAAGAGCTCGTTAAGGAAGGTGCTTTACTCATTGAAGCGGCAATCGAAAGAGAACCTACCAATGTAGAATTTAGACTCGTTCGCTTAATTATCCAAGAAAACACCCCTAAAATTGTCGGCTATTACAAAAATATTGACAGCGATAAAAAGCTGATTATTAAACAGTACGACCAACAATCGACAGCAGTAAAAAAATGGATTAAAACCTATGCTGAACAATCAAAAGCTTTCACTGCAGAAGAACGGAATAAATTGCTTTAATAGGCGTGATAATGACAACAGCAAACGTTGATACTTATAGTTCGAAACTAAAGGAATGGGGTATTTGTATACTGATTCCTACCTACAATAACCAGAACACCTTAAAACGTGTTTTGGATGGCGTGTTGGATTTTTCAAAGGATGTTATTGTTGTAAATGACGGTTCTACAGATCAAACGCCTATTATCTTGCAAGCGTACAAGGATCTAATCACTATCGTTGACCTTCCTGTAAACCGAGGGAAAGGAAATGCGCTGAGAAAAGGGTTTGAAGTAGCTAAAAAAGCAGGATTCTCCTACGTCATTTCCATTGATTCTGATGGGCAACACTACCCCTCAGATATTCCTGTATTTATCGATGCCTTAGAACAAGCAAAAAATAAAGAATTGCTGTTGATTGGTTCTAGAAATATGAATCAAGAGGGCATTCCTAAAAAAAGTAGTTTTGGCAATGCGTTTTCCAACTTTTGGTTTTGGTTTGAAACAGGAATATCCCTTTCAGATACACAATCAGGTTATCGTTTGTATCCACTAAACAAGCTTTCAAAAAGATTTTATACGCGAAAGTTCGAATTTGAAATAGAAGTTATCGTCCGAGCCGCTTGGAATGAGGTTGAGGTGAAAAATGTTCCCATACAAGTATTATACGATAACCAGGAACGCGTTTCCCATTTTCGCCCTTTTAGAGATTTTACCCGTATCAGTATACTAAATACTGTATTGGTCTGTATCTTATTGCTATATATCATTCCAAGAAACTTTCTGCGCAGTTTTAAAAAAAAAAGTTTTAAAGCGTTTATAGCGCAAGATATTCTTGGTAGTCAAGATACGGCCTCTGTTAAGGCATTGTCCATCGGATTGGGAACCTTCATTGGGCTTTCCCCACTCTGGGGCTTGCATTCTTTTCTCGCTATCTTTTTAGCGATTACCTTCCGATTAAACAAAGTATTGGCCTTTGCTTTTTCAAACGTCAGTATACCACCTATGATTCCACTCATCGTCTATACATCCCTTCAATTAGGCTACTATATGGTTCCCAATGGAAGTCAGCATATTTTAATCAGTGAATTTAGCTTTGTAGCTATTTCTGAGCATGTATGGCAATATATTTTAGGTAGCTTTGCACTGGCTGTTATGGCTAGCTTTTGTTTGGGATCAATTAGTTTCTTTTTACTGTCAATCATTCAAAAACAGAAAAATTAAAAATGGCAAAGTGGTTTTATAAAATATACCAATGGGGAGAGAAAAATAAAATACTATTTTTCGGCTGTATTGTGTTGTTTATTGGCTTTATGTCTTTTGGGGCTTGGAATATTAAGTTTGAAGAAGATATTACCCGCATTTTGCCTAAAAGTGAAAAATCCAATGCAACAGCCAAAGTATTAGAACAGTTGCGCTTTTCGGATAAGATTACCCTGATCATCGAAAAACAAAAGGAGGGAACAACGGATGATATGGTCGAATTCGCCTCTAATTTGCTCGACACTTTAGCGACTAAAGAAGGTTATATTAAGCATATTCAAGGTAAAATAGAAGACGAAAACATAAATGAAACCATCGCGTTTGTTTATCAAAATCTGCCCTTGTTCTTGGATGAAGCAGATTACGACCTACTCGACCAAAAAATACAGCTTGATAGTATAGCTCAAACAGTGGAGGCAAATTATAAAACCTTAGTATCTCCAACGAGCTTAGTGGCCAAACAATTCATTCAAAAAGATCCCTTTGGCATCGGCTTTATCGCGCTAAAGAAATTGCAAAAACTCAATATTGGCGACGGTTTTCAATTGATAGATGGCTTTTTATTCAACCGAGAAGAAGATAAATTGTTGTTGTTTATCGATCCTGTTTACAGTGGAAGTGATACCGCACATAATACCGATTTTATCCGCTTTCTAAACGGGGTAAAAGAGGAGTTTAACCACAAGCAAGAACACGTATCCTTAGATTATTTTGGCACCTCTTTTGTAGCTGTTGCCAATGCAACCCAAATCAAAAGCGATATTCAGCAAACAGTAGCTGTTTCGGTCACCATTCTGATGATTTTGCTCATCGCTTTTTACCGAAGAATTACCATTCCCATTATTCTCTTTATTCCCACGTTTATCAGTGCGTTAATGGCTTTGTTTTTTCTTTATTTTATGACTGATTCCATCTCAGCAATCTCATTGAGCATTGGTGCGATATTAATTGGAATAACTATTGATTATGCCCTGCATATCATGACACATTATAAACATTGTAATGATATCAAACAGCTCTATCAAGAAATTACAAACCCAATTATCATGAGTGCTTCCACAACAGCTATTGCGTTTTTATGCCTGGTCTTTGTGCACTCAGAAGCATTGAGAGATTTGGGTATTTTTGCCTCTATAACCGTATTAGGAGCAGGAATACTATCCCTTTTACTAGTACCTCATCTCTATACTCCTTCAGCGAAGGATAAACTCAATCAGTCGAATACGCTGCTAGATAAAATCTCACACTTTCCTTTTGATCAAAGTAAAGTACTTTTAGGCGTGTGTGGTTTAGTTGTTATGATCAGTCTTTTTACGTTCAAAAATGTCAAGTTTAATAGCGATTTATCCTCGTTAAATTACTTTCCTGAAGAACTAAAAAAAGCAGAGCAAAAATTAGAATCTACAGTTGATAGTGGGTCGAAATCACTTTATTTAACTTGTTTTGGAGAGGATATTGAACAAGTAGTAGAACAAAATGTAGCCCTAGCCAAGCAATTAGAACTTGCGAAAGAGAGTGGAACTATTCTACATTTTAGTTCTTTGGGTGATTTTGTATTGTCCACTCAACAGCAACGCAATAAAATTGCCCAATGGGAGAATTTCTGGGCAAAAAAGAATGTCAACGCTTTTATCACAAAACTCAAATATGAAGGGGCAAAATACGGGTTTAACCAAACAGCTTATCAGCCCTTTTTTACCTTGTTGAATACGGCCTTTGAACCTATTAGTATAAAAGAATATTCAGCCTTAAATCCAGAGATTATTGACGAGTTCTTAATCGAAAAAAAGGGACACTATACGCTGAGTACAGTGGTCAAATTACCCGAAGAAAACAGGCAGGCTTTTCTAAAGCAGTTTCCTTCTTCCAATCATTTTATCGTGATTGACAGAAAAGAAATGAACGAAACCTTTTTAGGTAATATTGTCCATGATTTTAACGACTTAGTCAACTATTCTTTTTTAGCTGTATTTGCTATTTTATGGCTGTTCTTTAGGAGAATTGAAATGGTCCTTGTCTCAATGGTTCCCATTGTGGTTACTGGGTTAATCACAGCAGGTTTAATGGGGTTATTTCACATTGAGTTCAATATATTTAGTACGATTGTATGTACCATTATTTTTGGACAAGGCGTAGATTTTACCATTTTTATGACCAATGCCCTACAAAGAGAATACACCACAGGAAAAGATAGTATGCCAACGTATAGGGCGTCTATTATTTTAGCAGTACTGACTACTTTATTAGCTGTGGGTACGTTGATATTTGCCAAACATCCCGCATTGAAATCCATCTCGTTGGTTTCTATCATTGGAATGAGTGTGGCGGCAATTACTGCTTTTGTGATTTATCCACGACTGTTCAAAATTTGTTTCATACGCAGGCAACAAAAAGGAAATTCACCCATTACGTTGCGCTTGTTGTTGCACAGTATGCTGTCTTTCTTGTACTTTGGTGTTTTTGGCTTTTTGTATTCGCTTCTATCTAAGTTATTTCTTACTATTGCCCCTGGAAAACAGCAAACTAAATTGCGTTTGTTTAGCAAGGGAATGCGTTGGTATATGACTTCTGTGCTCTATTTGAATGCATTTGTGCGCAAGAAAGTGCGCAATCCACACGGAGAAACTTTTGAAAAACCTGCCATTATCATTGCCAATCACACCTCTTTTTTGGATTCTCTTGTCATGGGAATGGTGTACCCCAATATTGTGTATCTAGTCAATGATTGGGTATATAAATCGCCAATCTTTGGCAAAGCCATACAATCGGCTGGTTTTTATCGCGTTTCCGAAGGGGTTGACAACAGTATTGAACACCTTCAGCAAAGAGTAGAAATGGGGTTTTCCTTAATGATCTTTCCCGAGGGCACTCGTTCGTATTCCAACCAAGTACAACGCTTTCACAAAGGCGCTTTTTACTTGGCAGAAACCCTGCAATTAGATGTGGTTCCCGTTTATATTCACGGCAATTCTGAAACCATTCCAAAAGGAGATTACATCATCTATGACGGTCATATCATAGCGACAATAGGTAAGCGAATTGCTCATCAAGATGCGTCTTTCGGCAAAACCTATGCGCAGCGTACAAAAGCAATTAGCAAGCATTTTAAAACCGAATTCGCCCATATTAGATCCGAGTTAGAAAGCGTAGATTATTTTAAGAAAAAGCTGTTCTGGGCTTATTTATACAAATTTCCAGCTGTGGTTAAGGCGGTTAAGGCGGACTATACACAGTACCGTACTTTTTATTATGAACTGAATAAACAGGTGAATGATGATGCTGTGATTCATCATATGGCTGATGATTATGGACAATTGAATATGCTGTTGACCTTGCAACAAAGCAAGCGAAAAATTTACTGCTATATCCCAGATCAAGAACAACGTGCCATTGCCAATACGCTATATATCGTAAAGAAAAGGAAAATTAACTACCTCGATACATTGGAAGTACAGGAAAATTGCGATACGCTTTTAGTGAGTAGTGCAAATACCTGCCTTACTCCTGCCTTCTACTCCCATTATCGAACGATCGTCCTGCTCAAAAAATCAGGAGTTCAGTTGAAGGAATTCGAGGGATTTGAAAAAATTAGCGAAGACGACTTTACTGTTGTCTGGAATATTAGACAGGATGGAGAATAAATATGATGTAGTCATTATTGGAAGTGGAATCGGAGGACTAGCTTCTGCTGTTATTCTTGCTAAAGAAGGCAAGAAAGTATGCGTTTTGGAAAAAAATAACCAATACGGAGGCAATTTGCAGACTTTCTCTAGACAGAAATCTATTTTTGATACCGGTGTACACTATATTGGAGGTTTGGAAGAAGGACAAAACCTATACAAGTATTTTTCGTACTTGGGCATTATGGATAAGCTGCAGTTGAAGCGAATGGATCTCAATGGCTATGATATGATTTCTTTTGGAGATGAGGGAATTCGCTATCCGCATGGTCAAGGATACGAAAACTTTGTACAGCAATTATTGGTCTATTTCCCTGAAGAAGAAAAGGCTTTGCGTCAATACATTGACAAAATTAAAGACATTTGCGACAGCTTTCCCATGTATAATTTAGCCTTGGGAAAAGGGTATAATGACCAAATTGTCTCCTACCGATTGTGCGATTTCTTAGATGAAATCACAACTAATCAACGCTTAAAAGCCGTCTTAATAGGCTCTAATTTTCTCTATGTGGCCAACAAAGAAAAAACGCCTCTCTATGTTCATGCCCTAACGGTAAATTCTTATATTCAAAGTGCTTGGCGTTGCATCAATGGAGGCAGTCAAATCAGTAAATCACTCCTAGCTGAAATAAAAAAATACGGCGGTGAAGTCTATAAAAATACAGAAGTAACGAGCTTAAATTTTGATGGGGATAGAATTACGAGCTGTCAAACCAAAACGGGTAAACGCTTTGTAGGCGAACAATTCATTTCCAATATCAATTTAAAACAAACGATTCGAATGGTGGGACCCAACCATTTTTCCAAACCATTTGTAAAACGAATCATGAGTTTGGAAGAGGTAACCTCTGTTTTTTCCCTGTATATTGTCTTTAAAAAGGACTGTTTTCCCTATCAAAACAACAATATTTATCACTATAATAGCCCAGCAGATATATGGGATACAAACGGAAAGTGTAATTCGAGTTGGCCCAACCTACTGGTAACCTCCATGAACGTCAATAAAACCGAACAAACTTATGCAGAAAGCATGACGGCAATGACCTATATGGACTTTTCAGAAGTAGAGCCTTGGGAACATACCCACAACGTATCTACTATCAAATCCCTAGAACAGCGAAACGAAGCCTATGAGCAATTCAAAGCTGAAAAAGCGGAGTTACTCCTCCAAAGGCTCGAAGAAGTGTATCCCGGGATTCGTGAGTCCATTCAAGGAATGTATACTTCTACTCCCTTGACGTATCGCGACTTTATCGGTTCGGAAAAAGGAAATATGTACGGTTTCATCAAAGATGCCAATAGCCCGATGAAAACGTTTATCTCCCCACGTTCCAAAATCGGCAATTTGTTTTTTAGTGGACAAAACGTACGTATGCACGGAATTATGGGAGTGACTATTGGAGCTTTTGTAACCTGTATGGAAATGATTGACAAAGAAGGTTTAATGCAGAAACTAAATCAATACTGTAATGACACAACACAAGCATAAGATACTACCATTACTGCTACTCGCCTTCTTGCTAGCCAGTTGTGGTATTAAGAAAGGACTCCGAGAGCTGCCGTCTCTTGAACAATACGATACGCTTGTCCCTCAATTGTCTTATAACACGGATACCCTAAAAATTACGGATCAGGCTTACCTCTATCAAAACAAACAAAAACTATGGGAGCTTTATGTCACTGGAGATCCCTACCAAATTGGATTGAAAACCGGGGCCTTAACCCAGCAATTATATCAAAAACAAGAAACCGTCTTTTTTGCTAAAGTAGAAGAGTTTGTTCCATCGAGATTTAAACAAAATATGTTGGTCAAAATGCTGAAATTTTATAACCGACACCTCTACCGCTATATTCCAGCAGAGTTTAAAACTGAAATTTATGGACTGTCCCAGTATGCAACAGATCAATTTGCGTATTTAGGTGATGCCTATCATCGAAATTTGTACTTACACGGGGCACACGATATCGGACATGCCTTTCAGGATTTAGCATTAGTAGGTTGCTCTTCTCTAGCCGTTTGGGGAGAACATACGGAGGATGGGGGCTTGCTCATCGGACGCAATTTCGATTTCTACGCAGGAGATGAATTTGCAGAAAATAAAATTATAGCTTTTGTCAAACCCGACCAAGGTCATGCATTTATGTCGGTCACTTGGGGGGGCATGACTGGTGTAGTATCAGGGATGAACCTAGCAGGATTAACGGTAACACTTAATGCAGGTAAATCTGCAGTTCCCCTCAAGGCTAAAACACCTATTTCCATTGTTGCCCGTGAAATCTTGCAATATGCCTCAACTATTGAGGAAGCAATCGCCATGGCCCAGCAAAAAGAAGTTTTTGTCTCAGAGTCTATTTTAGTAGGAAGCGCCCACGATAAAAAGGCTGTTATTATTGAAATAGGGCCTAAAAATTTTGGGGTCTATGACATGCCTAATGTGTCTGCAGTTATATGTTCCAATCACTTCCAAAGCGATGCTTTTGCCAAGGATAAGCGAAACCTCAAACAAATAGAAGAAAGCCATTCCCAATACCGCTGGGATAAAATAAAGGAAATCGTGGAAGAGGAACACCAATTATCACCGCTAAAAATGGCGCAACTATTGCGCAATACACAAGGATTAAACAACAAAGAAATAGGTTATGGCAATGAAAAAGCGTTAAACCAACTCCTCGCCCATCACGGCATTATCTTTCAACCAGAGAAACGCTTGGTGTGGGTATCTTCAAATCCCTATCAATTAGGTGCTTTTGTAGCCTATGATCTCAATGCCATTTTTTCCAATACCTTTGAAGAAGCCAAATCCTATGCTATCGATAGCTTAACGCTCCCTGAAGACCCTTTTATTCATACAAAAGCTTTTGCAGATTATGAAGCATTTCGAATACAAAACCGCTGGATAGAACATCAAATTAAAAATAAAGAGAAAATCGATACCGCAAGACTTCAGGCGTATCAACAATTGAACCCGGAGTATTGGCTGGTGTATTACCGTACAGGTCTGTATTATTACAACCAAAAACAATATCAATTGGCAAAGGAAGCTTTTGAATTGGCATTGACCAAAGAAGTGACCACCCTAAATGCCGAACGAGAAATAATGAAATACCTCAAAAAAATAAATAGAAAATGGAACTAAATTCGTCAGTAATGGACCGATCAGTTGAGGAAATAAAACATTTTCAAGAACAAAAACTCAGGGAAGTGTTGCACTATGTCACCCAACATTCCCCCTATTACAAGCAACTGTATCAAGCACAACAAGTCGATATTTCAGCTATACAAACCCTGGAAGACCTGCCCTTGTTGCCCTTGGTTACTAAAGATGATTTGCAGCGAAACAACGATGATTTCTTTTGTGTCGACAAAGGACAAATTATCGACTATGCGACCACATCAGGTACATTAGGAGATCCAGTAACCTTCGGATTGACGGATAGTGATTTGGACCGTCTAGCTTTTAACGAAGCGACGTCATTTACTATTGCTGGTATTCAAAAAGGAGATATCGTACAGCTAATGACCACTATAGATCGTCGATTTATGGCGGGATTAGCCTATTTTTTAGGGTTGCGTAAGTTAGGTGCTGGAGTTATTCGTGTTGGCGCTGGAATTCCCCAATTACAATGGGATTCGATCTTAAAATACAAACCCAAATACCTCATTGGCGTACCTTCTTTCTTGCTAAAACTGATCGATTATGCCGAAAAAGCCGGAATTGATTACAAAAATAGTAGTGTTCAAGGGGTGATTTGCATTGGAGAGGCTTTGCGTACTGCGGATTTACAACCGAGTATTTTAGCCAACCGAATTTTGGATAAATGGCCTTTAGCCTTATTCTCAACCTATGCCTCAACAGAAATGGGAGCCGCTTTTACAGAATGTGAGTACCATCAAGGGGGACATGTAATTCCCGAATTGATCCTTACTGAAGTTGTCGATCAAGAGAATAAACCTGTTTCCCCAGGTGAGCTAGGGGAACTCGTTATTACAACGCTAGGTGTTCAAGGTATACCTTTGGTGCGCTTTAAAACAGGTGACATGGTGAGAAAACATGATGATCCTTGTCCATGTGGTCGAAATACCTACCGAATAGGTCCCGTTGAAGGACGCAAAAAACACATGATAAAATACAAGGGAACTACTTTTTATCCCCCAGCAATTCACGATATCCTAAATGCATTTACTTCCATTCAAATGCATTTGGTAGAGGTTCAAACTAACGATATTGGAACCGATGAAATTGTCATTCGTTTAGTGAGCGACGATACTTCTCAAGAGTATATGAAGCAAATTAAAGATGCCTTTCGCGCTAAATTAAGAGTAACACCCCAGATCGTATTTGAAGAGATCGCCATTTTACAGCCTATTGTATTTAATGCTCTAAGCAGAAAACCTATTGCATTTATTGATAAACGAGTGCAGTAAAACCGAAAATAGTAGAATTTTACTTTATAAATGATTTTAAAGGTATTACAACTTTATAAAAACGATAGTTGTACTATCTTTGTAAAAATATAATGAATCAAAATGGCTAATCAAGTTCGCGTGCGTTTTGCACCTAGTCCTACAGGACCTTTACACATTGGTGGTGTTAGAACTGCATTATTTAATTATTTATTTGCTAAACAAAATAAGGGTGTCTTTTATGTGAGAATTGAAGACACAGATCAAAATAGATTTGTTCCAGGAGCAGAAGCCTACATTCTTGAAGCATTGGAATGGTTGGGAATTGCTCCAGACGAAACCATTGGAAAAAACGAAAAGTTTGGACCTTATAGACAAAGTGAACGCAAAGCTTTATACAAACAATATGCCGATCAATTAATTGAAACAGGATGGGCCTATTATGCATTTGATACAGCAGAAGAATTAGATGAATTGCGCAAAAAAGCGGAAGAAGCGGGGCAAACATTTATTTATAATCACAGCAATAGAGAAGTTTTGAAAACCTCGCTAAAGTTGTCAAAAGAAGAAGTAGATCAGTTGATTGCTGATGATGTACCTTATGTTATTCGCTTCAAAACACCAGTTGGTGAAACCCTATTTTTGAATGATATTATTCGAGGTGATATTAAATTCGAAACGAATTTATTAGATGATAAAGTGTTGTTTAAAAGCGACGGAATGCCTACCTATCACCTAGCTAATATCGTAGATGATCATTTAATGGAAACATCTCACGTTATTCGAGGTGAAGAGTGGTTACCTTCTATGCCCTTACATGAATTGTTATATAAAGCATTTGGATGGGAAGCTCCTAAATTTGCACATTTACCGTTAATTTTAAAACCTGTGGGGAACGGAAAATTGTCTAAAAGAGATGGAGATAAATTGGGATTCCCTGTGTTTCCACTCGATTGGCAAGATCCTGTTTCAGGTGAAAAATCATCGGGTTATCGCGAAAAAGGATTCTATCCAGAAACGGTACTAAACTTTTTAGCCCTTTTGGGGTGGAATGACGGAACCGATCAAGAAATCTTTTCACTAGAAGAATTGGTGGCTAAATTCGACTTAAGTCGCGTGCACAAAGCAGGGGCTAAGTTTGATCCAGAAAAGAACAAATGGTTCAACCAGCACTATTTAAAATTGCAAAAAGACGCAGATTTAGCCCAAGCGTTTCAGGTGATTTTGAATGAAAAGGGAATTGATGCAACAGACGCTTATGTAGAACAAGTTGTTGGACTAATCAAAGAACGTGCAACTTTTGTTTCTGACTTTTTTGAATTGAGTGATTTCTTTTTCCAAGCACCAACGGCTTACGATCCAAAAGCACTGAAAAACTGGAAAGAGGATACGGCAACCATTATGCAACAAGTAGCTGATGTTATGCAGGGAATAGATACGTTTGATGCAACTACAATTGAAACGGTGGTAAAAGCGTGGATCAACGATCAAGGCATTGGAATGGGAAAAGTGATGCAACCGCTGCGCGTTTGTGTCGTAGGAGCTCTTAAAGGTCCAGACTTATTTCAAATCATCGAACTAATTGGCAAAGAAGAAACACGAAAGAGAATCAAGCAAGCAATTGCAACCATATAAGTATAAAAGAGAGCCCTAAAAGCTCTCTTTTATTTTGTTCCAACACTTTAGAATTTGTGAATAATAAGGCGTATTTTTACTTTTTAATTGAAGTTTAATGAGAAATTTATTGGCAAGCTTTACTATCTTGACCCTTTTATTTTCCTCTTGTGCTAATGATGAAGCCAATACCCAAGAACGAGCACAAAACTAGTGGACTAATTTTATTCAAAAGCACCTCCTAGGCGAATGGAAACCTCAATCCATCACTGTTAGACCACTTCTCGGTCAAGCTTTTGTTCTAAAAGAGTATTCCAGTTTGGGCAATGACGCCGATGTAGTGCGGTTGCACAAAGATTATACTGGGGTATTTCAATCGCATGACGCCTTAGGTCAAGTCAAAAATATCCCTTTTACCTGGTATCATAAATTAGATGAGCTTGACATTCAGTTGCAAGATGATCGAGTGCTTAAAACGATCCTTTTGAACAAATCTAGCACCGAATTAGAATTGTCAATTAATTTAGCCCATGTGGAAGCGGATTTAATCCCTCTTATTCCCGAATTAAAACAGATAAAAGACAAAGAACACTATGAGGTCTATTTTCATTTTGTTAAATAATTCGCATTCTAATGTTAAGAAAATTTAAATCGAGTAAGTAATAAGTTGTATATTTGAGAGTAATCAATAACTTATTTTATGAGAAAAATAGTCTTATCATTTTCACTATTAGCGCTAGTACTCACGGGAACAGTTTCTTGTAGTAGCGATGATAATAGCTCAGAGCAGCACAGAAAAAAAACGCTTGAACTAACCGTCTTAAAAGGAAATACAGTTGCTGTAAATGAAGAAGTTTCTTTTACAGTTGCAGTAGGAGGAACGACTGTTGAAGGAAGTCTTATCTATGTAGACGGAAAGCAAGTGGCTAATCCTTATATATTTACCACTGCTGGTACATATAAAGTCGTTGCCAAAAAAGAGGGCTATAACGACAGTAACGAAATCACCGTTCAAGTAAAACAAGCTGCTGCTTCTATTCGAAAAACTTGGATCCCTGTTCACGTAAATGTTGTTATGCCTGCGGGTGATCCCATCGCTATGGCTTATCCTAAAAATCCTGATTGCGATGATGATACCCTCGTCTTTAACGATGGAGAACAGGTGAGTTTTAATTTTCACGATGAAAGCTGTGCTGTATCAACTACAGGATCCCACTGGTCATTTAATGCGGCAACAAACCTGTTGACTTTTACACTTTTTGATCAAGAGATGAAAGTAAATGTAACCACTTTGACCGAAGACAAATTAGTAATTAAAGCAAAAGGCGACCAATTTGCAGCTTTAATTCCAATTTTAGTTCCTGACTTAGCTGCAGGTTTACCACCAGCCTTGCTTGCATTAATAGAAGTAGAATTAGAATTTAACGCCCAGTAATAAAAAAAATCTCTAGTACTAGAGATTTTTTTGTAATTTGATCTACGAATAAATAATAATTGTTATGTTTTTAATTTTTTTAGTTCCTGTATTAATTGTCTTGTTTTTAAGCTTTTTTACAGTCAAACAGCAATCTTCAGCAATTGTCGAACGCTTTGGTAAATTTAATAGTATTAGACACTCTGGATTGCAGTTAAAAATTCCAGTAGTTGATCGGATTTCTGGTGTTGTTAACTTGAGAATCCAGCAGTTAGACGTGATGATCGAAACCAAGACCAAAGACAACGTTTTCGTCAAGCTCAAAGTTTCTGTTCAGTTTAAAGTAATTGCGGATCGGGTTTACGATGCTTTTTACAAATTAGAGTATCCACACGATCAAATTACTTCTTATGTTTTTGACGTGGTGCGTGCCGAAGTACCCAAATTGATTTTAGATGACGTATTTGAGCGTAAAGACAATATAGCCGTGGCCGTTAAACGCGAATTAAACGAAGCGATGACGACCTATGGATATGATATTATCAATACTTTAATCACGGATATTGATCCAGATATTCAAGTAAAAAATGCGATGAATAGAATTAATGCTGCAGACCGTGAGAAAGTGGCAGCAGAATACGAAGCGGAAGCAAGTAGAATTAGAATTGTTGCCAAAGCCAAAGCAGAGGCAGAATCAAAACGTCTGCAAGGACAAGGTATTGCAGACCAACGTCGCGAGATCGCACAAGGTTTGGTGGAAAGTGTTGACGTTTTAAACAAAGTGGGTATTAACTCTCAAGAAGCGTCGGCTTTAATTGTTGTTACGCAACATTACGATACCCTTCAAGCGGTGGGTGCTGATTCCAAATCGAACCTGATCTTATTACCCAATTCTCCAACGGCAGCAAGTGATATGCTAACGAATATGGTTACTTCTTTTGCAGCAGGCGGTAAGATTTCAGAAATGTCAAATACAGGGCATTCTAAGCCTTCAAAAAAGCAGGAGGAGTAAAACCTCGTTATAGTGCATAAAATGCCTTAAAACACCTGATTTATGATAAGTTTGCCGGTATTACTATACAATAAAGCTATAAAACTTGAAGAACAATTTCTTCAAGTTTTTTTTTGCACCAAAAAATAAAAGCTAGCAGAAATACACAATTAATTGTTTTTCTACTAGCTTTTATATGCTAACTAAACGCCTTAGCGTTAACCTTCTTTATTTATTTCTTGAATTTTCTGCGCATAAAAAAGCGAAAGATAGACGTTGCGATTAACGTTTGTATGCTACCAGAGTTTTTCAAAAGTGAACCGGCAGTACCCAAGGTATTCTTGATTAATTTCTCAGGTGATGTTTCTTCTTTCAGCTGGTCCAAAGCAAGATTAATCTTTTGATAGTGGATTTCCCTTTCTATGCGTAAGATATGTAAATCGTGATTAATTTGCTCTAGAGATGAATAGCTCTTTTTCATAGTCATATAATTTTAAATCTAATCATTAAAAATAGCTTCTGAAAGCTTTTTAATAAGGGGTCTATCAACAAGCTGTTTTCGGCACGTAAAGACAAGAATGCTAATGAGTAAATAAAACAAGCCGACATATAAGAATCCAAGAGATGCACTTCCAACGCTCTCCCCTATGGCAAATGCGGCATAGAGAGATAAAAATAAAAGCGAGAGAAGAAGAAATACACCAACGACAAAAATTGTCATAAAAATAATGGCTGTTTTTGCCGTAATTTTAAACCCCCACAGCCGAACATAGTCAATACTCGTATTGAGGTATTGTTCTGAATGCTCTTTTATCTCGTTAAGGTTGTCTTTTATTTCTTGGAATGCCATGCTATATTTTATATAAACAGATTATTTTTTTGCGTTTTCAGCCAATTCTTTACCTTGCTTTTTCAGCTCGGCTAATTTGTGCTCTAATGCAGAAATCACTTCATCTCTTTTCTTTCCTGCAGCGTTGACAAATTCTTCAATGCCGTCCTCAAAGCTATCTGCCTTTCTGCTTACAACATTTCGCACTTGTTTTTTTAGATCATCAATTTTATCTGATAATTCATCTTTGGACTCGTCAAACGATCTTTTAATTTTTTTTCTCGTTTTCTTTCCTTCATCCGGAGCGAAAAGTATTCCAATCCCCACTCCTATTGCTGCTCCAGCCACTAATGCGGCTAATGTACTTCCTAAACGTTCTGACATACTTTTTAATTTTTATGGTTATCTCATAAAGTTAATAAAAAAAGGCGTTTTTGATCGTTAATATAACGTTAAAAACACCTTTTTTTACTGTATTACCAATAAAATTAATTTTGATCTAACTTCGCCCAAGTATCTCTAAGCCCTACGGTTTTGTTGAAAACCAAGTGATCTGCTCTACTTTCTTTGTCAACACAGAAGTAACCCATGCGTTGGAATTGGAATTTATCCCCTGCTTGTGCTTCTTGTAAGCTTGGCTCTAAATATCCCTTGACAATGCTTAGTGAATTCGGGTTAATAAATTCTAAAAAGTCAACTTCTTTATTTCCATCTGGATTTTCATTGATGAACAAGCGGTCGTACACGCGAATTTCTGCTTCTACTGCATGGGGGATGGAAACCCAGTGAATCGTTCCTTTTACTTTGCGTTTACTCGCTTCTGTTCCACTTCCACTGCGACTCTCTTCATCGTAGCTGACGTGAATTTCTGTGATATTGCCTTCGTCGTCTTTGATTACGCTTTCTCCTTTTATGATGTAGGCATTTTTAAGGCGTACTTCTTTGCCTAGTGTTAAACGGAAGAATTTACTGTTTGCTTCTTCTTTAAAGTCTTCTCTTTCAATGTATAATTCTCTTGAAAAAGGAACTTTTCTAAATGTCATTACCTCGTCCTCTGGGTTGTTTTCAGCCTCTAACCACTCTTCTTTTCCTTCTGGATAGTTGGTAATAACCAATTTTACAGGATCTAAAACAGCCATCACACGGGGTGCGATTTTATTCAAATCTTCGCGTACACAAAACTCCAATAGAGAAACGTCAATCAAGTTGTCTCTTTTGGCAATTCCAATGGTATCTGCATAATTTCGGATTGAAGCAGGCGTATATCCTCTTCTTCTCAATCCGGAAATCGTTGACATTCTCGGGTCATCCCATCCTGTTACGTGACCTTCCGCTACTAGTCTCGCTAGTTTTCGTTTGCTCACTACTGTATGTGATAAGTTTCTACGGGCGAATTCGCGCTGTTTAGGGCGAATTTTGCCTTCCTCTACCACTTGATCTAAAAACCAATCATAAAGCTCTCTATGCGGTAAAAATTCAAGGGTACAGAACGAATGTGAAATACTTTCTAAATAATCACTTTCTCCATGAGCCCAATCGTACATAGGGTAAATACACCAATCATTCTGTGTGCGGTGGTGTGCTTTGTTGATGATGCGGTACATGATTGGATCACGCATCAACATATTAGTATGAGCCATATCGATTTTGGCGCGTAAAATATGGGTGCCTTCTTCAAACTCCCCTTTCTTCATGCGTTCAAATAAATCGAGGTTCTCTGCTACACTTCTATCGCGAAATGGACTATTAACGCCTGGTATTGTTGGCGTTCCCTTTTGTTGAGCCATAACTTCTGAAGATTGACTGTCGACGTAGGCCTTTCCTTCTTTAATCAGCTGTACAGCCCAATCGTATAGTTGCTGGAAATAATCCGATGCATACACTTCATTTGCCCATTTATAACCTAGCCATTCTACATCGTATTTGATTGCGTCAACAAATTCCTGTTCTTCTTTTGAGGGATTCGTATCGTCAAAACGCAAGTTTACTGGCGCATTGTACTTCAATCCCAATCCAAAGTTTAAACAAATAGAACTCGCATGACCTACGTGTAAATAACCATTAGGCTCAGGCGGAAAACGGAAATGTAGTTTTTCTGTTGGCAAGCCATTTTTTAAATCTTCTTCAATGATTTGCTCAATAAAATTTAATGATTTCTCTTTTGTTGACATGGATATAAATATTATAACTACAAAGGTATCAAAAAACTAAACAATTTCGATGTACTTTACCTGGACAAAAGGCGATATCTAACTAAAAATAATCGTATTTTTATCTTTTAATCTAAAAGAAGGTTTTTTATGGGGATTATTAGACTCAATAATATTCGAACGTTTTCGTTTCACGGTTGCATGCCCGAAGAGGCAAAAATAGGATCCGAATACCGCGTTGATATTACGGCAGCAGGAAATTTTAGAGATGCTGCTGCAACAGATGAACTGGTAAATGCTATTGATTACGTGCAATTGAACCAAATTGTCAAAGAAGAAATGGATAAGCGTTCGAAATTATTAGAAACGGTTGTTCAGCGTATTATTGATCGAATTTTGTTGGAAATTAAGCTAGTGGAGAAAGTAACTGTCGCTGTTTCAAAAATTAATCCACCAATCGGCGGAGATGTAGAATACGTAACTGTTGAAATGCAAGGAGTTAGGTAGTTTTCTGATTGTTGGAGGTAAAAAACTATTTAAATTGGTTTTTAAATTTAAAAAATAGTAGTAAGTTTGCATCCAATTAAAGGATACGGCATCGTGTCCGAGTGGCTAGGAAGCGGTCTGCAAAACCGTCTACAGCGGTTCGAATCCGCTCGATGCCTCAGAAAAAAGGATAGCACATGCTATCCTTTTTTTGTTTACAGTTTACGGTGTGCGATGAATCTATGCTTCAAGGTACCACTCACCACACCACTCACCACACCACTCAGCATAACTATATAATTATCACCACTATACAAGTAAAATTCTTTTTTATGTAAAAAAAACAGTCAAAACTATTGACAAATTGAATTTTTGCCGTATATTTGCACTCACGATACCGAAAGCGGGGTGTAGCGTAGCCCGGTCATCGCGCCTGGTTTGGGACCAGGAGGTCGCAGGTTCGAATCCTGCCACCCCGACTTACTAAAAGCTCTAACGAAAGTTAGGGCTTTTTTTATTTAGTTAATCGCAAACTAAAAAAGGATAGCGTGAAGCTATCCTTTTTCTATTTTCGTTCCAATCGAGGGATTGGCAAGTTTAATTCTTTATCTGATGTGGGAATAAAGGCTTTAACCATAATGACTAGCCCAAAGATCATGAGTAGAACACTGCTGATTTTTTTTACCTTGAGAATATTTTCTGCTGTTAGCTTCTTGCGCAATTGCTTAGCTAAAAGAATTTTGAATACATCTGTTACAAAATAGGCAGCAATAGCGAAGGAGAAGAATAAAAACATGCGTTCAGTATCCATGTCCATCTTAGGGCCTAATGTGATGATAATTGCCAACCAAAAGCCCAAAACACCCACATTAATAAAGTTGAGTAGAAATCCTTTGACAAAGAGATTTAAGTACTCTCTTTTTAAGTTAGGAGGCGCAATTTGGATGGTGTGAACTTGTACTTTTTTGAGCTTGACAAAGGAAATAATTCCATAGGTCAACATCAATAACCCACCGAAAATAAATAGAGCTGGATCGTCTTTGATCGAATTTATCAAGCGAAAGCTACTAAAAAAGGCAATGGTGAAAAACAGGGCATCAGCGAGAATTACGCCCATATCAAACGCAAGAGCCGCTCGAATTCCCCTTGTAATACTCGTTTCAATAAGAATAAAAAATACAGGACCAATCATGAAACTTAGGAAAAACCCCAAGGTAACACCTGTAATTAAGTCATCGATCATTTACTACAATTAAAAATGCCAATATACTTGATATATTGGCACCTATGTTTATTACCTACGGCAAGGTACGGTTTTTTATGACAATAGAATAAGAAAAAAATAAATACTTTTAGTTCTCCTTTTTGATGCTTCCGCCCATTACCACTTTTTCATTGATTTGTTTTGGGTTTCCAAAGATGATAACCTCTCCTCCTGCTCTAGTTTTAGCATCCACCAGATCTGTGGCATTTACTTTGGCTGTACCACCAGCATTTACCGTTACTTCAGTCTGTTTACTCACTAGTTTTTCATTGTAAACACTTGCTCCAGCATTGGCTAATATATCTTGTGTATTGGTTTTTCCTGTTAAGGCAATCGTTCCTCCAGTATAGCTTCGCACAGTTAATTTTTCTGTCTCTACTTTTAATGCCACCGAAGCTCCTGTTTTGCTGTGAATTCTCAAGTTTGTAGCCTTAACAACCTCCTTGCTGTCAACACTAGCTCCTTCTTCAGCGACGATCTCCTCAAGCGCCTTGTAGTATAGTTTTACCTGCGTATTTCCTCCTTGAAAACTACTGCTGAAATTCATTTTGATTTTCAAGTTTCCATTTTTGTTTACAAAGGTTACTTCTTTTGTATTGCTCCCTGAAACCTCCATCTTAGTTTCTGTTGATGGAACTAAGGTCAGTTCGATTTTGTCAAAAACATTGACATTGGTAAACTCTCCTACTTCTTTAACCTCTTGAGCAAAGCCAATTGTTCCACATAACGCAATAAATAGAACTACTATTTTTTTCATGTTAGTTTAATTTTTGAATATAATTAAAGTCCAATTGTTTTTTAACTAAATCTGCATTCTTAACCGATACCACAACAGTATCTCCTAATTGAAGCGTGTTGTTGGTTGCTTGTCCAAGTAATGCATATTGTTTTTCATCGTATACGTAATAGTCTTCCTTAATCTCGCGTATACGCACCATACCTTCACATTTGTTTTCGATGATTTCTACATAAATCCCCCATTCTGTGACACCTGAAATAACCCCTACAAAAGCTTTGTCTTTTTGGTCCTGCATATACTTCACTTGCATGTATTTGATGCTGTCTCGTTCTGCATTTGCTGCCAAACTCTCCATAGCGGAACAGTGTTTACATTTGGTTTCGTATTCTTCTACATTGGCTGAATTTCCACCGTGTAAATAGAATTCTAACAAACGGTGTGCCATTACGTCTGGATAACGTCGAATCGGAGATGTAAAGTGTGAATAGTAATCAAAAGCCAAACCGTAGTGTCCGATATTCTGTGTTGAATAGCTAGCTTTGCTCATACTTCTAATTGCCAAAGTATCGACTAAGTTTTGTTCCTTTTTACCTTGTACATTTTTCAATAATTCATTTAAGGATTTGGAAATCGTATCTCTCGATTTGAAATTTAGCGAATGACCAAACCTTGATATAACGGATTGTAAACCAAACAATTTATCTTGATCTGGCTCGTCGTGAATACGGTATACAAAGGTTTTTTTCTGTTTGCCGATAAATTCAGAAACTTTTCTATTCGCCAATAGCATGAATTCTTCGATCAAGTGGTTGGCTTCTTTGGCTTCTTTAAAGAACACGCCTACAGGCTCACTTTCGCTGTTTAAGTTGAATTTTACTTCTACTTTATCAAAGGAAATTGCACCAGCTTTCATGCGCTTTTGACGTAAGATAATAGCCAATCGATTCAACGTTAGCACGGCTTGGGCTACTTCTTCGCTAATTTCTTGCGCTTCTCCCGTAATGGAAATGGCTTCAGGAACCGTTCGATCTTGTGTTTCAATGATGTATTGGGCTTCTTCATAAGCCATGCGTTGATCGGAATGCGTTACTGTACGGCCAAACCAAGCATTCACTATCTCGCCTTTAGCATTGAGTTCAAACACTGCAGAGAATGTATATTTATCCTCATGAGGACGAAGTGAACAAGCAAAATTGGACAGCACTTCGGGAAGCATAGGAACCGTTCGGTCGACTAAATACACCGAGGTCGCACGGTGAAAGGCTTCATCATCTAAAATAGTCCCCGGTTGTACATAGTGAGAAACATCGGCAATATGTACCCCGATCTCGTAATTTCCATTTTCTAAGATTTGGAAAGACAGGGCATCATCAAAGTCTTTAGCGTCTTTTGGATCAATGGTGAATGTTAGAACATCGCGCATATCGCGGCGTTTTGCCACTTCTTCTTCCTGAATCGACGTATCGAGTTTGTTGGCAAATTCTTCTACCTCTTTTGGAAATTCACTTGGAAGACCATATTCTGCCAAAATAGCGTGGATTTCCGTATTGTGCTCCCCTTGTTTACCCAGTACTTTGACTACTCTACCAAATGGACTATCTGCTTTTTCTGGCCAATCTTCTAAATCAACCAATACCACGTCTCCAGGTTGAGCATCCAAAAATTTGTCTTTAGGAATAAAAATATCCGTGTACATTTTTGCATCGGCTGTCGTAACAAAAGCAAAGTTTTTCTGAATCTCGATAACCCCAACAAATTGCGTACGATGACGTTCTAATACCTCAACAACTTCGGCTTCTGGCTTTCGGCCTTTTCGCTTGTTGTAAATGTAGGCTTTTACCAAATCCCCATCTAGGGCTTTGTTTAAATTGTTGGTCGGAATGAAAACATCCTCTTCAAGTTCTTCACTCACCAAATATGCCGTTTTTCGACTCGTCATATCTATGTGTCCCTCTACGTAATTCGCTTTGGGAACAAAGCGGTACTTCCCTACTTCAACTTCTTCGATAAGCGTTTTGGAAAGCAAGAATTTTAGTTCTTTAATAATCTCATTTCTGCCTTGGGTATCCACTACTTCGAGTTGGGCAGCTACTTGTTTATAGTTAAAAGATTTGGAAGGATTTTTTCCTAAAAATTTTAAAATCTTGTTCGAAAAATCAAATTGTTTTTTCTTTTTATGTCTAATTTTTTTTGCCATTTTCTTGATTTTTTTCCCAGCCTTTTGGCCATGGAAAGTTGTTTAAATGTACGAAATACTCTTTATTCTGAGGAATAAAAGGTCGTTTTTTGTGTTATTATTGTGAATTACGGGGGATAAAAAGTGTGCTAATCTCAACTATATCAATCGATAGTTTTTCATTTTTTCGGTAAAGAACACAAGAAGAATCAGTTGAGGTCTAAGTCTTTTCACTTGATTTCTACTTGTTTTTAGTCCTTAAAAAAGTGTAATTCATTCAGAAAACTGGATCAAAAGTATTTCTTTTTTCTCATTTATACAGCATTTATTTCTTTTTTTCTAGGTTTAAGAACTGAAGCAAGCACTTAAAGCACGGCACTTTTTCTGTCCTTTTGGTTTTGTTTTTGTCTTGTTTGCCTTGTTTGTTCTCCAACTGTTCTTCGACTCTTCTTAGAGTTTACTTCGATAAAATAGGAATTTGTCGAAGCACACTCGAAGCACACTCGAAGTTGATCCAAAGTAGCTAAAAGGAAATGTCGGGGGATGTTGTTTGTTCCTGATAGGAAGCAGTAGGAAAATCTACTGTACAAAGAAAGCGTTGTCGAGTTTGATAAGATATTGCAAAAGGAGGGAGACCTTTCCTTTTTTTTTGTATTTTAGGAAAACCAATAAAAAAACGAAAGTGAAAAATGAAAGCAATATCTTATGTGCATGGAGCATCTAATATTCCATTGTTAGGAGAGACAATAGGAGAAAATTTAAGAAAAATAACGGCCTTATATCCAGATAATGAAGCGTTAATTAGTGCGCATCAGAACTATCGTGCGACGTATAGCGAATTTTTTGAACAAACGGGGCAAGTAGCGCAAGCGCTTTTGGCTTTAAATATTGAAAAAGGAGATCGCGTGGGGATTTGGGCGCCTAATTGTTATGAGTGGGTACTCTTGCAATATGCTACGGCTCGAATTGGCGTTATATTAGTCAATTTGAATCCCGCTTATCGCGCACATGAATTAGAATTTGCGGTCAATCAATCGGAGATAAAGGCCATCATATCGGCAGAATCCTACCGAACAAGCGATTATCGAAAAATGATTTCCTTGGTACGCGAAGATTGCCCATCCCTACAGGAAGTGGTTTTCCTTGGTGAAGAATGGGATCGTTTTGTGGCTGAAGGCCAGAAAATAAATACAGCAGTATTAGCAGAAATAGAAGCATCCGTCCAGTTTGGAGAAGCAGTTAACATCCAATATACCTCAGGAACTACGGGTTTTCCCAAAGGGGTAACACTGACCCATCACAATATCTTAAACAACGGTTATTTTATTGGCATTCGCTTGAACTATAGTGCCCAAGATCGCGTGTGTATTCCTGTTCCTTTTTACCACTGTTTTGGTATGGTTATCGGCAATTTGTGTTGCACCTCTCATGGAGCTACCATCGTTATTCCCAATGATAGTTTCGATCCCGCCAAAACACTAGCCGTCGTCGAACAAGAAAAGTGTACCTCGCTCTATGGTGTGCCGACTATGTTTATTGCTGAATTGCAACTAGCTGATTTCAAGAAATACGATTTGTCGTCTTTGCGCACTGGTGTGATGGCTGGTTCGCTCTGTCCTGAACACGTGATGAAACGCGTGAAAACCGAAATGAATATGGACGAGATCAGTATTTGTTACGGGATGACAGAAACATCCCCTGTGTCCACACAAACCCATATTGGCATTGATATAAAGAAACAAGTCAGCACAGTAGGAACAGTACAAGATCACTTGGAGATCAAAATTATCGATCCTGAAACTGGGGGAATCGTACCTCGAGGAGAGGCAGGTGAACTGTGTACACGCGGGTATTCCGTCATGTTGAAATATTGGAATAATCGCACCTTAACAGCTGAAGTACTCGATGAAAATCGATGGATGCATACAGGAGATTTGGCGACGATGGATGAGGAAGGATTTATAGCCATCACCGGACGAATAAAAGATTTGATTATTCGCGGTGGAGAGAATATCTCACCAAAGTGGATAGAGGATTTCTTGTACACCCATCCCGATGTAGCCGATGTGCAAGTCATTGGGGTACCAAGTGAAAAATACGGGGAAGAAGTTATGGCGTGGATTATCCTCAAAGAAGGAAAAACCGCAACAGCGGAAAGCATGCGTGAGTTTTGTGATCAGAAGATTGCCCATTATCGCATCCCTAAGTATTGGAAGTTCGTTTCTTCTTTTCCAATGACCATCTCAGGGAAAGTTAGAAAGGTGGAAATGCGTCAAATAGCTGTAGAAGAATTAGGATTATAAAAGGCAAAAGTTTTACCTTTGTCAGTGAATAATAACACAACAACACAGATGAAAATAGCAATAGGAAATGATCATGCCGGGCCAGCGTATAAAAAGGCCATTGTCGATTTTTTACAAGCCAAAGGATATGAAGTAACAAACTATGGAACAGATAGTTTTGATTCCGTGGACTATCCGGATTTTGGACACCAAGTCGCTACAGCAGTAGAAAAGGGTACTGTGGATTTTGGAATTGTTATTTGCGGTAGTGGTAATGGAATTGCCATGTCGGCGAACAAACACCAAGGGGTGCGTTGTGCGTTGTGTTGGACAAAAGAAATCGCTGAATTGGCGCGTTTGCACAACGATGCAAACGTTATCAGTATTCCTGCGCGTTTTACTTCTATTGAACAGGCTATTGCTATGGTTGAAACGTTTTTGAATACCGCATTTGAAGGCGGTCGTCACGCTAATCGCGTGAATAAAATTGCTTGTTCTTAACTTGCCTTTCACCAGGTTTTCCAATCGGCTGAAGTAAACTCCCATTCGGGAGTGATGATGCGATCATGGTCTATTCGATACCACGGATTGCCATCAGAGGAAGAGGGATTCTCTAGTACTTGGAGTTCTTGTGCAGGCATATAGCTTTGAGCAAGCAATACAAGGCGATCTCCTGCTTGATTTTCAGCCATATCAATGACGATTACGGCATGGCCATAAGGCGTGCCAGATTGCAATAAAATATCTCCAATTTGTACTTCGTTTTTTGGTACAGATTGGAGTTGTTGTTTTAGGGAACTCGTATTGGCGTACATGAAGATGTGTTCCAGATAGTTCCAATACGTTTGAGTGGAATAATCCCCCTTGACATAGTCGGTATACGCACGCGGTTGACCATCGTTAAAGTGGAAGGAAATTTCGCTGTATCGCTTTTGTTGGTATAAAAAATCGGCTCGTAAACGCATGGCGGCATCCGCACATTGATGTAAATCTTTTGCGCCAATAGGCAAATCTACTACAGAAGAATACACCTGAGGGGTGTTTTTGTCTTTTCCATTGTAGTACTTCACCTTTTTACCGTAGTCTTTTAGCGGTAACTGCTGTAAATGATAGCCAAAATCTTGGTGCCTATAGGTCTTTCGAGTGTAATTTTCAGGAACATTATACCGTGTTTGCACCGTCATCCCACTAGGGTTGATGTAGGTTATTTGAGGAGTAACTTCTGCCGTAACTTTGTCCTTAGAAAAGACTAGAAAAGTGGAGTTATTTGTATTTTCTCCACAAGAAACCAAAAGACTGGTAAGCAATAAATAGAGAGTGGATTTCATACTAAGCAATTGAGTTGAAAACTAAAGATATTGAAAAACAACGAATTATGAAAGAAGAGTTTTCAGTTTGATTGTGGTTGCGCAAATAGATAAAGTGTAACTATTGTTTTATATGTAAAAAGCTTCCAGCTAAAATATTCCATAAAATAGATAAGAATGATTGTGTAGTAGGTATAAAATAAATCGTATTTTTAATACGACTTTTAAAAATGATAGGGGAATGGAACCGATAGAAAAAATATCAATACAAAATTTTGCGGGAATAGAGAAGCTAGACTTAGATATTAAGCCGATTAATATTTTGATTGGTCCTCAGGGGGTTGGGAAAAGTGTGGTGGTAAAGTTGATTTACTTTTTTAAAGAAACCTTGTATGATCTAGGGAGTAGAACAGGGATTTCATTTTTGGAAACAGTAGAAAATCACGAAAGAAATATGATTAGTGTTTTTCGTAAAATGTTTGACAAAAGTGCTTGGAAGTCCGAAGGTTCTTTTGAAGTGGTATATCAAAGTACCAATGGATTGCTCTATGTTGTTAGAGGAAAGGGCAGTGGAGAAATAAAAATAGAATTACCAAGAGAATATACGGCTATATTGGAGGAAATAATTCAATTAAATCAACAGTATTCTACTTTAAAAGTTGGCGATTTAGGGATTAGTCAATATTTAAAACACAGAAAAGAGATTGAACGTTTTTTCAGAGTAAAATTAGGAGAAAAGTTTAATGAAAATTTAGCAGAGCAAGTTTTCGTTCCTGCAGGGCGTAGTTTTTTTTCAACTATTAATAGGAATATATTTTCTATTGTGGAAGGAGAAGGAGAGATGAGTTCTTCTCTAGATTCTTTTATGTTGAGATTTGGAGCAATTTACCAGCTTTTAGAAGACTTAGAAATGAGAAGTGCAGGGGAAGAACTACAGGAAAAACCTAGTCAATTTACTGCTTTGGTCAATCAGATCATTGGAGGACGATATATCAAGGAAGAAGAAGGGCAAGTATACATCCTTCATGAGGATCAAAGAAAAGTGGAGTTGAAAAATGTGTCCTCAGGGCAACAAGAGTCATTGCCAATGTTGTTGATTTTGAAGGCTATTTATGAAAGAAAATGGTCGTCTGATGGGTGCATATTATATATAGAGGAACCAGAAGCTCATCTGTTTCCTACGGCTCAAAAACAGATTGTAGACTTATTAGCCCAAGTTTATACGAGTAATGCTTCTAATTTTCAGCTGTTTATTACAACACATAGCCCTTATATTCTTACTTCTTTTAATAATTTAATTTATGCTGGAAATCTCGTCAAGGAAGATGAAACAAAAAGGGAAGCTGTCGAAAAAATTATAGGAGGAGAGGCTCTTCTCGACTCTAGTCTTTTTGGGGTCTACGCAATAGACCAGGGTGGAGCTACTGATTTAATGGATCAAGAAAATGGCATTATTGATGCAGCATTATTGGATGAGGTGTCCAATACGATAGGAAGAGCGTTTGATCAATTATTAGACATTGAGTATGCTGGACAAGATTGATCCTACATGTAAAGAAACAGACTCGCGTAGCAAATTCGTTTTTCAAGAGAAAGGAAGAAAGCTAACGTTAGTAAATACCCAACAGATTAAATCTACGAAAATCAAAGTAGATGGCTGTCATATTCAAAACAGTAGGGCTTGCGATTTTATGCTAGTAACTGCCTATGATGATTTTTATATCGAATTAAAAGGACAAGATGTAAGTAAAGCACTAGAGCAAATTATAGAAACGATCGAAGTTGTGGGTAAATCTTCTAAAAGAAGGAGAACAGCCTATGTTATTTGTTCTAAATCACCTAGAGTGGATACTTCTATCCAGAAGAAAAAGAAATACTTAAAAGAGAAATATACTTGTGCGTTAGAAATTGCGGTGAATCAACGTGAATACAGCTATTAAAAAATAAAGGTTAGTTTTAACTATCTTCGAAACAACGCAAAAAACAAAACCACCTGAATAATAAATACGGCGTAAAACTTTAGCTTAAAACTCTGCTTAGCGGTTTTGTGGCGCAATTGTTTCATGGCTAACCATCCGCCAAGGCTGCCTCCTAAGAAGCAAAGCGTTAACAGATTTTTTTCTGAAATTCGATTCTTGTTTTTTTGCGCCCGCTCTTTGTCAATTTTGAACATAGAGTAGGTAATGTAGTTTATGGCAAAAATGTAAAAGAATAAAAACTTCATCTCATTTATTTATTGGCGCAAAGGTAGTATTTTAGCTATTCTTAAAATAATATATTATGACCTTGATTCATTTTATTCAACAAGCTGTAGATGCTTCCATAAAAAGTATTGAGAACACTTTAGCCTTGTTAGATGAAGCATGTACCATCCCCTTTATTGCGCGCTATAGAAAAGATAGAACTGGAAATTTAGACGAAGTGGCCATTGAAAAGATTGCCAAGTACCGCGATCTCTATGTGGGAATTGTCAAGCGAAAGGAGTCTGTTTTGGCGTCGATTGAAGAGCAAGGGAAGTTGACAGACGAATTGCGTGCAAAGATCGAGCAGAGCTTTGATTTAATAGAAATAGAGGATTTGTATTTGCCGTATAAGAAAACGCGTAAAACAAAGGCTGATACTGCCAGAGCCTTAGGTTTAGAACCTTTGGCTAAAATTATTATGGCGCAAAATGCTACGAACATCCAAACCATGGCGAGCAAGTATATTACAAATGAGGTCGAAGATGAGGAGAAAGCCATTCAAGGGGCCTGTGATATTATTGCTGAATGGATCAATGAACATTTGTATATCCGCAAGGCATTGAGACGAAAATTTCAACGAGAGGCCATTGTGGCGACCAAAGTGGTCAAAGCAAAAATAGAAGAAGAAGGGGCGCAGAAATTCGAACAGTATTTCGATTGGTCAGAACCACTATATAAGATTCCTGCTCACCGATTACTCGCTATTTTACGCGCGGAAAAAGAAGGCTATATTCGCATGAATATTGCAGTAGACAAAGAAGAGGCGCTTCAATTTGTGGAGCAGACAATTATAAAAAGCAAAGGCGAAGCAGCGGGTTATCTGCAAAAAGCGGTAGCGGACAGCTACAAACGCTTGTTGGAACCTGCCTTGTCTAATGAAGTGTTGGGCGAAGCCAAAGCCAAAGCAGATGCTAATTCTATTGCCGTTTTTGCCGATAACTTAGCCCAATTATTATTAGCTTCTCCTTTGGGGGAAAAACGCATTTTAGCTATTGATCCAGGCTATAAAACAGGATGTAAAATTGTGTGTTTGGACGAAAATGGAAATCTGTTGTACAACGAAACAATTTATCCGCATCCACCGCAAAAAGACAGTGCAATTGCCATGAAAAAAGTGCGGTCGATGGTCAATTCCTATCGCATAGAGGCCATTGCAATCGGAAATGGAACTGCATCGAGGGAAACCGAGTTTTTTATCAAGAAAATAGCCTTCGATAAGCCTGTACAGGTCTTTGTGGTTAACGAAGCAGGAGCCTCGGTTTATTCAGCTTCAAAGATCGCTCGAGAAGAATTTCCCAATTACGATGTAACAGTGCGTGGAGCCGTGTCTATTGGAAGACGCTTAGCAGATCCTTTAGCAGAATTGGTAAAGATTGACCCTAAGTCGATTGGAGTAGGACAATATCAACACGATGTTGATCAAACCCTGCTGAAAAGCGAGTTGGATACTGTTGTGATGAAGTGCGTAAACAAAGTAGGCATTAACATCAATACCGCAAGCAAGTCTTTGTTGAGCTATGTATCGGGAATAGGGGAGAAGATGGCGGAGAATATTGTACAATATCGCGCAGAGCACGGGGCATTTACCTCTAGAGCAACGTTGAAAAAGGTACCGCGATTAGGGGAAAAAGCCTTTCAGCAAGCGGCAGCTTTTATTCGAATTAAAAATGCAGCCCATCCCTTGGATGATTCAGCTGTGCATCCAGAGGCCTATCCTGTGGTGGAAAAAATGGCAAAAGATCTAAACGTAACCGTAGATACCTTAATCTCTAATAAAGAAGCCATTGGGAAGATTGATGTAAAAAAATATGAAACGGCAGATATTGGGATTTTAACTTTAACGGATATTTTAAAAGAATTGGAAAAACCAGGATTGGACCCGCGTAAGGCAGCCAAAGTCTTCGAATTTGACCCTACTGTAAAGCAAATTACGGATCTAAAAATTGGACAAGTATTGCCGGGTATTGTCAATAATATTACCAACTTTGGGTGTTTTGTTGATGTGGGAATTAAAGAAAGTGGCTTGGTTCACATCTCCCAGCTAAAAGCGGGATTTGTTTCCGACGTGAATGAAGTAGTGAAGTTACACCAACACGTACAAGTGAAAGTAGTGGATGTTGATTTTTCAAAAAAACGCATTCAACTTTCTATGATTCTGTAATTTTTAAATTAAAAACATACTTTGGCATAGTCTTTGTTTTTATATTTAAAGAAAATGTAAATACATTTTTTTGAAAATGCAATAAGGTTAAGTTAAGTAGTGTTTTTATTATGTTTTATAAGTGAGGTGCCTGTTAGACGATGTTTAACGGGCACTTTTTTTGGTGACAATGGACCATAAAAAATGCGTTATACCCCAAGGTATAACGCATGTAAATATCGAGATTCTACTGAATTATTCTGTTTTTGAAGTGTCTTCTTTTGTCGCTTCTTTCTTAGATGTCTGTTGAGCATTTTCATCTTTAGTAGCATCCTTGAATTCCTTGATTCCAGTTCCCAATCCTTTCATCAATTCAGGAATTTTCTTACCACCAAATAACAATAAAATTAAGGCAACAATAATTATAATTTGCCATGGTCCAACCATTCCTAAAAAAATATGTAATGCGTTCATATTATTTTGTTTGAAGATTTTAATAAAAGCAAATATAGGAAGAAAAACTGATTCCCTTTATTGGAAGATTCTATTATTTAACTTTTTGATCTGTAATATTAACATTATGACCAATTTAATATGTGAATAAAAGCAAAAAAGAGAAGAAGTCAATTTTTTTAATGTTTATATTTGTGTGGAAAACGAATAGCTTATGTCGAAGAAAGGACTTCAATGGAGAAAGTGGAAGAAAAGACTTCTTGATAAATATAGAGTAGTAGTAGTGAACGATCGAACGTTTGAAGACATCAGTTCGTTTAAGCTAAATGTGTTAAATGTCGTTGGTGCTACAACGACTATTGTCTTTCTGTTGTTGGTTTCCAATGTTATTTTGTTGATTGTTACGCCCTTAAAAGAGTATATTCCGGGGTATTCTTCGTCAGAATTAAAGCAAAAGTCGGTGGATTTGGCCTTGCGCGTTGATTCTTTGGAAACAGTGATTAAAAAAAATGAGCAATATGTGGCGGCAGTGAAGCGCGTTTTGTTGGGTGATGTTCAAATCACCGCAGCTAGTGTGGATTCCTTGATGAAAACTGAAACACCGCTCAATATAATCGAACACACTGAACCCAGTGAAAAAGACTTAGCGCTTCGAGAATACGTAAGAGGGGAAGATAAATACAATTTATTTACCAATGCGGAAGCAAGAGTAAATATGGTGCTTTTCTCACCAATTGAGGGCACGATTATGCGAAAGTACGATCCCAAATCATCGCATTTCGGTATTGATTTTGCAGCGGCAAAAAACGCTTTAGTAAAATCAGTTGCCAAGGGTACTGTTATTTTTGTCGATTGGACAATCAACGACGGTTATACGGTTATTGTTTTGCATGAAGAAGGATTGAGTTCTGTGTACAAACACTTGTCTTCTTTGACTAAGAGCAAGTATGAAACGGTGCAAGCAGGGGATGTCTTAGGACTTTACAATCAAGAAGAAACAACGGGAAAAGTCAGTCAATCCTATATGCACTTTGAATTGTGGAAAGATAATTACCCTTTAGATGCTCAATTATTTATTGATTTAGAATAAACACAATATGTCTATAAAATCTTTTGGAGCGAAGTTGTTCGCATCCATCATCCATAAAAAAACGCAAAAATGGCTTAAAAACCCAGTGGAAACCCAAGCCAAGGTTTTGGCTGATTTGGTTGCACAAGCGAAGCATACTGCCTTTGGGAAGGATCATCATTTTGAGCTAATACGAGATGCAGTGACCTTTGCACAGCAAGTTCCTGTTCGCGATTACGAAGGGTTGAAACCCTATGTTGATCGCGTGGTCAACGGGGAAGAGGATGTGCTTTGGAAAGGTAAACCTTTGTATTTTGCCAAAACTTCGGGCACAACCTCAGGGGCCAAGTATATTCCTTTGACCAAAGAGTCGATGCCCTACCATATTGAAGCGGCACGCAATGCAATTTTGGCTTATATACACGAAACGGGCATTGCTGATTTCGTAGATGGCAAGATGATTTTCTTGCAAGGAAGCCCGGTGCTCGAACAAGTAAACGGCATAAATCTAGGACGATTGTCAGGAATTGTGGCGCATTATGTGCCTGCCTACCTTCAAAAAAATCGATTGCCGAGTTGGGAAACCAATTGCATCGAAGATTGGGAAACTAAGGTAGACGCCATTGTTGAAGAAACTGTACGCGAAAATATGACCGTGATATCGGGAATCCCTAGCTGGATTCAAATGTATTTTGAACGATTAAAAAGCAGAGAAGGAAAAAATGTAGGGGATATTTTTAAGAACTTTAATTTGTTTATCTATGGGGGAGTTAACTTTGAACCGTACCGCGCAAAATTTGAACAATTAATTGGAAGGAGAGTTCCTTCAATTGAACTATTTCCCGCTTCGGAGGGATTTTTTGCTTACCAAGATTCTCAAAAAGAGAAAGGATTGTTGCTTCTGTTGAATGCGGGTATTTTTTATGAATTCATCAAAGTAGAAGATTTTTATTCTGCTCAACCTAAGCGATATACAATAGGGGAAGTGGAATTAGGTGTCAATTATGTACTCTTAATTTCAACGAACGCAGGATTGTGGAGCTATAATATTGGGGATACGGTGCAGTTTGTCAATTTGAAACCACATCGCATAGTTGTTTCTGGGCGCATTAAGCATTTTATTTCTGCCTTTGGCGAACATGTGATAGGCAAGGAAGTGGAAACAGCCTTACAAGAGGCGATGGAGGGTACAGGAGTACAGGTTAATGAATTTACTGTGGCACCTCAGATCACACCTGTTGAGGGGTTGCCGTATCACGAATGGTTTATTGAGTTTGGACAAGCACCTGACAATATGGAGGAGTTTGCCTTGCGCATCGATGCTGCCCTGCGCAAGCAAAATGTATATTATGACGATTTAATCGTCGGAAAAGTATTGCGTACCCTAGTGATTCGATCGGTAGAGCAAGAGGGATTCCAGGCGTATATGAAAAGCATTGGAAAACTAGGCGGACAAAATAAATTGCCGCGATTGAGCAATGATCGAAGCATTGCAGATCAATTAAAAATAGACTAGAATTAAAGAGAGAAAAATGAGGACTATGAGAGAGATTAAAAATATTTCAAGAACAAGAGCTCAGGTATCATCCGCAGCTATTGAGCGCATTTACATTACTATGCGCCATTTGTTTAACAGAGGATTCTATAAACCTATGGGGGTATCTGGAGATACGCTCAGAGAAGCGTTGTTAGAATTGAGACCAGAAATATATGGTACAATTGCAGAAGAAAAGGCAGAATTAGATGGATTACTTTATGTGATCGAGCGATTGCCTATTGGCATCGAAGAGTGTAGATACATCAATTTGACTTCAGATGAAGGGTATGCCTTTTCTCATTTTCAAGCCATCGTACCACCAAAAAGAAGAAGAAATTGCTACCGCATCGACCAAGAGCAAATGAATATTGAAATTACGCGTGGACGTTCAGATATTTACGACGTTTTAACGCATTTGACCTTTATTTTCATTGAGTCACACAAGATTAAAGATCGTGTATTAATCGCCGAAGATGGACGTGTGACGCGTGATTGGAAGAAGATAGAACTGGCAGCCAAGCAAACTGAAGCACTGGAATTGGAGGAAAAAGAGGTAACGATCTCCCATTTGGCCAATGTGTTAGGCCGTTCGTTTGCTGAGGTGCTAACGGTATACGAAAAATTCGCTATTCCAGAAAACCCAGATCGATTTTTGGATGTGATCTACTGGTTAGGTAAACTTGCTATCGAAGAGGAAGTGGAAAACGACAAGCGTACTATTACGTTTAGCCCGTTGTTGCGCGAGCGATTGGGACACCATATTTACGGTGAAATCTGGTCGGATCGCATCAAGAATGTATTAGTTGAAAAAGGCCTACAAGAACGCCCGATTCACATTATTAGCGCCAATATGCACAGTGTGATGAATTCTATTTTCGCCCCTTTTGTCATGCAAGGTGAACTAGAGGTATCTGATGAAGTAGAAATATATGAAGAGTTGAGTAAGCCCGAAAATAAAGCTTTGCGCAACTTAGTGAGAGAACGAGCGGAAAAAGAGGGAATGATCTTCCTATCAGATGACTCGGGTACCAATATAGACGTGCAGATTTTCGATACGGCACAGATCGACTTCAAAAACACCAACTTTGCCAAGGCGAATTTTGAAGGAGAATCTCCCGTAATTATCGTGATGGACTACGCGTTCGGTGAGCAAGCATATGAGACAATTGATGAATTGCTCAAACCGTATAAAAAACACATACAATTGAACGTGGAATCCGTATCTATTATGGGAAAAGCGGGTATCTTAGAAGGAGGAAAAGGCGATATTATGATTCCTTTTGCCCATATAAATGAAGGAACTGGAGATAACTATCCGTTTGACAATGAATTGACGGTGGAAATGTTTGAAAACCACGGCATTCCCGTGGTAGGGGGTACCATGGTTACTGTATTGGGAACTTCACTTCAAAATAAAGATTTGTTGAAGTTTTTCCACGATTCGACTTGGGGGGTAATCGGACTTGAAATGGAAGGAGCCCATTATCAAAAAGCCATTCAATCGGCTTCAAAAATTCGCAAAAGCATCAATCCCAATGTCAAAGTGAGATATGCGTATTACGCTTCGGATAATCCACTAGAGACAGGAAGTACCTTAGCTTCTGGTGGATTGGGCACAACAGGGGTGAAGCCAACGTATTTAATTACAATCAAAATATTAGAGCAAATTTTTAAAATTAAATAATTATAAGCGTACAGATTAAACACGCTATGATTCTAGCGTGTTTTTTAATTGGAACTATTTTTGTGTCTAGAATGGTTCAATTGATACGCGTGTAATAATATAGATCAAGATAATAGGATGAAAAATAAGGATGAATACGATAGCGAAGTTGGCCTTGTTGATTTAAAGGGTTTTGTCGAACACAGCATTTTTAAAGTAATACAGTATTTAAAAAAGAATAGTATCTACCTCGCATTAATTGTCATAGTAGGTGGTGGTATTGGCTATTATTTGGACAAAAAACAAGGAACAGAAGAGCAAGTGAACTCATCTGTTATGGAAAAGGGAGATCGGCTAATAAAAAGACAGACAGCTATATCACTTAATTACAATTCAATTGAATTAGTAGAGGAGTGGATGGCTTTATATCTTCGTGATGAAAAGTGGAAAAAAGCGGGATTGGTTAATTTAGAGCTGATTAGTTTTAAGCCAACTATACCTTCCAATACCAAAGGAGAGTCTGTGTCGGAAATTGCTTATTCTAATGCTACGTCTAAAGATGACCAAGGAAAAATAAGACAGGAGCTGTTTTTTACTGATTTTCAATACTATAAATTTGTTGTTCTTGCTAAAGAAGGGTTTGATTTTCGATTGTTTTGGAAAGATTTAACCCAACGCATAGAAAAAATGGATCATTTTTCTAAATTGCAAACCTTGCATCAAGCTTTTTTAACGGACCGTAAAGCAGAAATTAGTCAAGATCTCAATAGACTCAATAAATTGGTTGAAAAAGAGGGTATTGCAGCAACGGATTTAATTGAAGTTATCCAAGCTAAGAGAGTACTGGAGCAGGAATTAATAACCATAAAAACAGTGCAAATGCAAACGTCTTCTGTGCTATATGAAGCATATGAAATAAACGAAGCAGAGCAGTTAATCGACAATATGCGTTATGATCCCGATGCAGTACCGCGCAAGAAAATTCAATTGCCTATTGTTGGATTAGTCTTGTTTTTCTTGGGACAATGGCTGGTAAGAATCAACAGAAAGTACACTAAAAATAACGAATAAGATGGAGGTAAGAACAACGAAATTACCTGGCTGTCTCATTGTAAAGCCTCCAGTTTTTACAGACAGTAGAGGATATTTTTTTGAAAGCTTTAATCAAGAGTTATTTGAGAAAAAAAGCGGTTTGCAAATTAACTTTGTTCAAGACAATCAATCTTTTTCAACAAAGGGAACGTTGCGTGGTTTACACTTTCAACGGGGAATTCATCAGCAAGCCAAATTAGTCCGCGTTATTCAAGGTGAGATTCTCGATGTCGTGGTTGATATACGAGAAAATTCACCTACGTTTGGACAGCATTTTTCGATGATACTAAATGACAAAGAACAAGAGCAACTATTTATTCCCAGGGGGTTTGCTCACGGTTTTTTGGTACTTAGTGAAACGGCAATCTTTGCTTATAAATGTGATAATTACTATAATAAACAAGCTGAAAGCGGTATATTGTATAATGATCCCATATTGAATATTACTTGGTCAAATGTCAATCAAGAATACCTTATTTCAGATAAAGATCTCTTGTTGCCATCCTTTCTTGAAATACTACCACTATGATAAAGGTTCTTGTAACTGGAGCAACAGGTCAGATGGGGCAAGCGCTTCAATCTATATCCCATCAGTATGAGGATGTAGATTTTGTTTTCTTATCAAGTAAAGAATTGAATATTACAAAAAAAGAAAGTTGTCTCGCTGTATTTGAGCATTATAAACCAGCGTATTGCATTAATTTAGCGGCTTACACTAATGTAGATCGAGCGGAAGATGAAGAAACTTTAGCTTTTTTGGTGAATGCGGAAGGATGTAAGAATTTAGCGGAAACCTGTTTACAACACAATGTAATATTGGTCCATGTCTCTTCAGATTTTGTTTTTGATGGTGAGAAAGATACCCCCTATACAATTGCTGATACTCCGCGTCCAATTAATGTCTATGGCGCTTCTAAATTAAAAGGAGAACAATATATTCAAGCATTAGTAGTTAACTATTATATCGTCCGCACTTCATGGGTGTATTCCGAATTTGGCCATAATTTCAAGAAAACGATGTTGAATTTGGCTCAAACCCAAACGGAACTTAGTGTTGTCGATGATCAAATAGGATGTCCCACTCATGCAACAGATGTTGTGCGCTTTCTACTGGGTCTCATCCGCAAAAAAGAAAAGTTCGGTCTGTATCATTATCAAGGCAAACAATGTGGTTCATGGTATGATTTTGCAGTTGCTATTTTTGAAGAAGAAGGAATTAAAATTAAGGTAAACCGAATTAAGTCAGAAGATTATTTAACTAAGGCTAAAAGACCAAAATACAGCGTGTTAGGATAAGCGAATTTTTATTATGGAAAGGATTAAATCGTTTTTTAAAGAACAGAATTTTAGAGTATTAGTCGGTAATTTTTTATCCTTAGCCGTATTACAGGTTTTAAATATACTATTGCCATTTTTAACGATTCCATACTTACTTCGCGTAGTAGGAGTTGAAAAATTTGGATTGATCAGTTTTGCTTTAGCCTTTGTCACCTTTTTCCAGATTGCTGTGGAATACGGTTTTAATACGATTTCAACAAGAGATGTCTCTATTGCCTCTAAGGATTCCAAAGCAGTACAGCAAATCTTTAATCAGGTGTTGACGACTAAACTGTTTTTACTGGGGATCAGTACCTCTGTTTTTGTATGCGTTGTTGTTTTGATTCCCAAGTTTAAAGCTGATTTATTCGTTTATTTATTTACCTACATCATGGTAATCGGGCAAGCATTGTTTCCCGTATGGCTCTTTCAAGGTTTGCAGCAAATGAAGTATATCACCTATCTCAATGTGATATTTAAAACGGTGTGTACGCTATTAATATTTCTAGTAGTCAAGCAAGAAAGTGATTATTTTTATGCACCACTATTAACTTCATTGGGCTTTTTATTTAGTGGTTTGGCTTCTCTCTGGGTGGCTAAATCTAGGTTTAATATTCGTTTTTCTCTTTGTACATTCAAGCAAGTTAAAGAACAACTAAGTAAAGCGAAGTACTTATTTTTATCCGAATTTCAGATTGCTTTGATTGCTAATGCCAATGTTTTGATTGTCGGATTCTTATTAAATGATACCGCAGTAGGCTATTATGCCACTGCAGAAAAGGTAATTCGAGCGATTTCAAACCTACAAGCACCACTGATCAATGCATTTTATCCCTATGTGTCTAAATTAATGTTGGAGAATAAAAATAAAGCGATTCAACAGATCAAAAAACTCGCGCGTTATGGTTCAATCGTAGATTTGGTAGCTTTGCTCCTACTCTTTGTTCTGTCCCCCTTGATTTTTAGCCTGTTGTTTGGCACCGAAACTGAGGAAAGCGTACTCGTTTTTCGCATTATGATTGTCTTTCCACTCTTATCGTTTTTAGATCAACTGTTTGGAAAACTTATCTTGTTGACCAACAACAAGGAATCCCTTTTTTTTAAAGTCTTTTTTTATACCTCCATCGCAAGTGTAGTTTTATGTGTAGGTTTGACGCATAAGTTTGGATTTATAGGTACAGCAATTGCAAGCACCATCGCACAATCATTGTTGGCATTTGGTATGTGGTTTTATGCTAAACCTTTTTTAAGAACATCATGATGACACCCAAAATTAGTATCATAGTACCCGTATACAATGGAGCAGCGTATATTGAACGAACGCTAGAATCCATCTTAAAGCAAAGTTTAACAGCTATCGAAGTCATTGTTGTAGATGATGGATCTACGGATCATACATTGTCCATACTTGCTGCGATTAAAAATCCAAAGCTGCGCGTACTATCCAAACAAAATGGAGGAGTAAGTTCGGCTCGGAATGCGGGCATGAAAGCTGCAAAGGGGATGTATATCGGCTTTGTCGATGCAGATGATGTGGTGAAAGACAATTTATTTGAACAATTGTATCAGGCATCTGCTGATATGGATGTTGTAGTAAGTCGACTACTAATTGAAAAAGACGGTACCTTTGTACAGAAAGATTCTTTTTTGGAATCAAATCGAATATACAGTCAAGAAGCGTTTAGACAAGAAGTATTAGCGCGTTATTTAACGATTGAGAATTTAGATTTGCTCTCTGTTGTCAATAAGATCTACCGCAGTAGTTTTTTACGAGATAATGCTATTTTATTCGATGAAACTCTTGCACTAGAAGAAGATGGAATGTTCAACCTCAAGGTGTATACCAATATGCAAGCACTGATTCAAATTGATTGTGCGGGATACTATTATTTGGCAAATGAAACAAGCGTAACCAGGGATTTTATAGGCCATAATTCCCTTGATAAACTCAAACAAAAATTCAATCTAGACTATAAAGAGATCGCTGATCTAGACTTTAGTGAGGAACAACTACTTTCCTTTAAGTCATCCAGATTGATTTACAGCATTTGTTTCTTACTTTTCAGCTTGTCAAAGGCAAAGAGTAGTTGGACTGAAAAAAAAGCGTTTATAGCACGTGTAATGGAAGATTCTTTGGTTTCATTTGCAGTAAGGCATTTAGATGATTATTATGTCCAAAACCGCTCTAAATTTGAGCAAATCATAGCCTGGTGTATTCTAAAAAACAAGGTAATGATAGTAAAAGGCATAATATGTCTCTTGGCTATAGCCCATCGATTGAAACTCCTTCAACTTATAAAAAAAATAAATTAACTCTCCCATGGATCTGCGAAAAGTATATATTGTATTGTTCTTCTTTGGTTTGTTTTTTCTGCCATTTAATAGTATTGAAGGGTATAAAATACTCAGTATATTTAAGAAAGAGGCAAGCGCCTATTTCTGGATTCCTACTCTACTTCTTATCGGATTTAGTTTTTTGTTCGCCAAAAAGAAAATCGTATTACCCACTTTGACGAGATCCTACCAGCTCTTTTTTGTATTCCTGGCTTTCAGTTTTTTGACCTTAGTGTTTAATCTCGAGGAAATTATGCAACAGTTCTACAAACAGAAGTCAGGGCTTTATATGTTTGCTTTCAATTTTTTTACTTTAGTATTTGCAGGGGTAGGGATTGTAACGCTGGTATTTAATGTCTTTAAAGGCATGACCACCACGCGTATTTTTGTAATAACGAGAAAAGTTATATTCTGGTCTTTTCTTTTTGTTTTTGGCTACGGAATTCTTCAGATGTTTATCTTGAGGTTTCAAATGATTGGTTTAGAGCAGCTATATTATAGCTTGGATTATTTACCTTTTGTAAACGGGCATTTGTTTTATAATTCAGTGCGGTTGAACTCCGTTTCCTATGAAGTTCCCGCATTGGGCACCTATCTTATTTTTGTACATGGGTGGATGTTTAGTTACATCTTGACCCATCAAAGTAAATGGCGTTTTGTTCCTTTTGCAATGGTGCTCTTTTTAGTGTACTTCAGTGGAGCTCGATCCGCATTAATTTCTATTGTGCCACAGCTTATCGTTATTCTTTTACTTTTTAAACCTTCTCGAATAGTCGTAAAGAAAAATGTTGTTTTTGCTGTGCAGTTGGCAGGCGTATTACTCTTGCTGTTGGTAGCATTAAAAGGAAATACGTTATTGGATCGCTTTAAGCAGACCAGCGTAGAACAATTGGTAGGCACTAGTATTTCCAACAAGAGTAGAATAGGAATGCAAGTAGCATCGTTAAAAGTCTTTTTGGATTCACCTATTTACGGTGTAGGATTAGGGCAAGAAACCTATAGTAAGATCAAATACTACCCAACATGGGCGGTGAAAGACAATTTCGAATTCAGTTCGATGTATTTGAATGAACAAGACCGCATGTACCCGCCAGCCTTTAATATTTATACAAAGTTATTGGCAGAAACAGGGATTATTGGCTTCTTTTTGTTTGTTTGTTTCCTTTGGTGGTGTATCAAAGAAAACTATACAATAATAATTCGTTCTTCAGGAACCAATCGTATTTTTGCTCAAACGCTATTGATAACGTTAGTGGGGCTAATTGTAAATTGGGGACAAAATGACGACTATATGTTGTACAGTTTCTGGATTAGTTATGCCTTTGTATTAATATTGATGTCTAATAAAATTCAAAATGAAAGAGATGAAAATTTCGGTCGTAGTGCCTTGTTATAATTGTAGTACTACAATTGAAACTTGCATCGCAAGTGTTTTTAATCAAAGCTACCTACCCTACGAGATTATTTTAGTTGACGATGGCTCAAAGGATTCTACCTTGGATAAACTGCAGGAAATCAAGCAAAAATACGCTTTGAAAGCTGTAGAAATTACTGTAGTTACTCAAGAAAATCAAGGACCTTCCACAGCTAGAAACAGCGGGTTATTACTAGCTAAAGGCAACTGGATAGCCTTTCTGGATTCAGATGATGTATGGCATACAGACAAGTTGCAAAAACAAGTAGAGGTAGTATTTGCTTATCCTGATGCAGTTGTTGTAGGGGGAGAAAAGGGCGTGTTTAAATCAAACCTTACTTTAGCAAACATCGGAGTTATTGATTTTAAAAAACTCTGTTTTAAGAATTATTTCTTAACCTCTTCTTCTATGGTAAAAACAGAAGCAGTAGAGGGAATTTTATTTAATGTACATCAAAAACACTCAGAAGACTATCGATTTTTCTTTGAACTATTGGGTCGTGGTGGTTACGGTGTCTGTATTTTTGAAAACTTATCTTGCAGTATCACGATGAAAAGAGATTTTGGCGAGGCTGGATTATCTGGAGATATCTATAAAATGCAAAAAGGAGAATTGTCAAACTTTAAGTATCTGTATGCGAATAATTACTTAAATTGGTTTGAATATGCATTTTTTTATCTTTTCTCAAACATAAAGTTCTTGCGAAGATTTACTCTATCTATGGGGTATAGATTCAGGAATAAACGTTAGTTTAGCAAGGCTAATTAACCAGAAAGAAGAAAGTAATCAGTTAGTAGACGCAGGTATGAAAGAACAAGCTATTACCATCATTAAAAACGCATTGCTAGCGATTTATGTTAGTTTTTTGGTGTTTGATTTTAAGATCATCAATATAGTCGTGCTGGCTATACTTCTTTTTTTTCTTGTCAATTTTAAAGACAATAAAACACAAGGCTATCTAAATTGGAAAGCCAATTGTCATATTTATGGAACGTTAATAGCCTTGATAGGCTTTCAGTTTATACACGGGCTTTTTTTTGATGACTTAAGTGAAAAACGCTTTGGATTGCTAGGTCTTTTGCTGGCTTCTTCAATTATTTTATTGTGGTTGAAAAACCTTCGGATCATCCTCTACCTGTATGTTAGTTGCTTGTTTTTATTGGTTTTAGCAGGAAGTTATAATTTGATAGACTACTATCTCACTACAGATTATTTTACGATTAAAAGCGGGGGTCATGTTGATGCGTTGTTAGTTGTAGCCCGACCTTATCTTGGATTTATGCTGAGTGTTGGTATTTTTATTAGTCTTTATTTATCGCGTATTCACATACAATACAAAATCTATTTTGCTTTGTTGGCTGTGTTTTTTTTCGCTTACCTTGTATTTATTGGAAATCGTATCCAAATCGTATCCCTATCCTTGGCCACTCTCTTGTATGTCGTCTTTTATATGAAGGCCAATTGGAAGAAAAAAATAATGGGTTTGCTGGCTTTTAGTACAGCTATTTACCTTTTATTGACTATAACACCCACCCTAAAAGAGCGTTTCGTATTGCAGTCACTAACATCATGGGAGAATGTTGTTGCTAAATTGGAACAAAAAGAACCACGAGTATTGATCTGGAAATGTGCCTATTCTTTTACGCAAGAAGAGTCATTCAGCCCATGGTATGGATTGGGGAAAGTACAAACATTAGATGATCAGTTGGCCGCTTGTTATGAAAGTCAAACAATAGGAAATCCTATGCGCGACTACTTTTTAGAAGCACTTTTCAATACGCATAATCAATTTATGGAGTATTATGTATTAACTGGAATTGTTGGTGTTGGACTTCTTTTTCTTCTATTTGGATTTGTTATCGCCAAGGTGAGACGTTATTTTATTCCCATGGCTTTGACTTTCGCTTTGTTTAACTTTTGTATGGTTGAAAACCTTTTTAACAGGCAACTAGGGGTTTATCTGTTTGGATTCGTTCTTACACTCATCTTAATGATTGATCAACAAGAGCGCAAAAAAGAATGACAGATTACACTTGATATAGCTCAAGCAAAGTACTGAAGTTTTTGTCCTTGTCAAATTTGACTTTACAATCAGCATAAGCTTGTTCGCCTAGTATTTTTCGAAATGAGGGATCTTTTACTTGTTGGATCACCTCAATCAGATCAGTTGCTTTGGTAAATAAAAAGCCATTGAGATTGGGCGTTACAATATCATTATTGCCGATGACATCGGTGGCGATAATGGGTTTTCGAAAAGCCATGGCCTCGAGTACCGCTATGGGCAGTCCCTCCCAGAGCGAAGTCTGTAAATACAGATCCAACTGATTGAGGTAGGGGAAGACCTCGGTATTATTGGTAAACCAACCCGATATAGTAATATTTGGAGCCGTTAGCTGATCGCGAAGTTCACCATCACCAATCCACAAGAAGTGATGCTGTGGAAATAATAGGGCGATTTCATTAAAGAGCGCAGGGTTTTTTTGATAGGAGATCCTGCCTATCGTTCCAATGGTCAATTGATTTGAAGAATTGTCTTTGGCTGTATAATGTTGGTTTAAATGCGTTAGGTCAATTCCATTGCGTACCAAAAGCGACTTGCCAATTCGCTGTGCTATTTTGTATTCCGTATCTCCACACGCAATGGTTGTCCCACCAAAAAGAAATTGCGTTGCTTTTTCTATCCCGTAAAACAGCTTTCTCTTAGCAGATGAAATATCCTGACGCAAAAAAGAATAACCATGGGGAGTATAGAACACTTTTCGCTTGTAATTTGGCATAATACTTGCCCATCTGCCAATGACTCCTGCTTTAGAGGAATGTAGATGGATGACATCAGGTCTTAGCTGCTTTATCGTTTTTCTTAAAGCAAACGTAGAGCGAAGATCTTGTAGGGGTTTTAGTTCCCGTTCCATTTCAATGGGAATTAAACGGATGGATGGAGGGAAATCTTGGTCGATCTGCTCCTGGGTAATTTCCTTTCTTTTATTGCTATAGACAATATAGGTTTCAATTTGAGTATGTTGGCTAAAAAACAAAGCCAAATCTTTAAAATAGGAATACACCCCGCCACCAAAAGATTCTACAATATGGATAATTCGCATTAGCAATCTAAATTTATAAAGACAAATTTAGTTTATTTATTTAAGATTTGTAAAATCGATAAGGAACAATTCTCTAGATAAAGAAAGTTCCTTAACTTTGTTTGGAAATGAATGTATAGGATGAAACGAATTTTAATAACAGGTGCAGCGGGTTTTTTAGGATCCCATTTATGTGATCGCTTTCTTGCGGAAGGGTTCTATGTCATCGGCATGGACAATTTAATTACGGGTGATCTAAAGAATATTGAACATTTGTTTGCAGAAGCTCATTTCGAGTTCTATCACCACGACGTAACTAAGTTTGTTCACGTACCTGGAGAGTTGGATTATATTCTTCATTTCGCATCGCCTGCAAGCCCGATTGATTATTTAAAAATTCCTATTCAGACACTAAAAGTCGGATCGTTGGGAACCCATAATTTATTGGGATTGGCACGTGTAAAAAAGGCCCGCATTTTGATTGCTTCTACGTCTGAAGTGTACGGAGATCCGTTGATTCACCCACAAACCGAAGAGTATTATGGCAATGTCAATAGCATTGGACCCAGAGGGGTGTATGACGAAGCTAAGCGTTTTCAAGAGTCGATTACCATGGCATACCATACCTTTCACGGCTTAGAAACGCGAATTGTTCGCATTTTTAATACCTATGGACCTAGAATGCGATTAAATGACGGAAGAGTAATCCCCGCATTCATTGGACAAGCATTAAGAGGAGAGCACTTAACTGTTTTTGGCGACGGAAGCCAAACGCGCTCTTTCTGTTATGTAGACGACCAAGTAGAAGGAATCTATCGCTTGCTACTTTCGGATTATAATTTGCCCGTAAACATAGGCAATCCTGACGAAATTACTATTTTGGATTTCGCACAAGAAATTATCCGATTGACGAATAGCGACCAAAAAATAATTTTTAAGGAGTTGCCAATAAATGATCCTTTACAGCGTTGTCCTGATATAAGCAAAGCCAAAAATATACTTGGATGGTCACCCAAAGTTGATCGTACAGAAGGGATGAAACGCACCCTAGCTTATTTTAAATCCTTTTCAAAAGAGGATCTAGCGCGAGAAGAACACAAAGATTTTTCTAACTACATTTATTGATGAGTAAAAAAGCAGGTAGATATTCTTACTTATTACGTCCACTTACGACGTGTATAGATTTAATAGCAATTAATGTACTCGCTCAGGTTTGGTTCTCCACAATCTCTGAGGGGCATTACCTATTCCATATTGTCTTGTCTATCGGATGGATAATCGCTGCGGTATTAAGCGACTATTACGAGGTGTATCGACATACCAAACTGGTGAGCATGGCGGAAAAAGTGTGCAAACAGTTCTTCTTTCAATTTATTTTAGTAGCCTCTTATAACGGTGTTTTCGATCGATTTGCCGAAGTAAACGATCTAATGGGATACTGTATTTCTATTTTTGCGGTTATCTGTACGGTAAAATTTACTATTTTCTTCCTTTTAAAGTACATCAGAAAATTTTTAGGAGGTAACTTTAGAAATATTGTCTTATTGGGCAGTGAAAAGGAAATTTGTGACTTAAAAAAGGTTTTGTTGAAAAGGAAAGATCTAGGTTACCGCATTGTCAATCACTTCTTTACTTTGGAAGATGCAAGCTTGGAAGACTTGAAACAATACCTTTCACAACATCAAGTAGACGAGATTTTTATGCAATTTTCTTTTACCAAAGAGAAAAATTTCTTGGCTATTTTGGAGTTTGCCGACAACAATATGATTACAGTAAGTTATATTCCCACGCAAAAGGATATATTAAATCACAATTTGTCTCTAGAATACTACGATCTAATCCCAGTAGTACCAAGGAGAGTAATTCCTTTAGACAAGCCGTATAACCAGTTGGTAAAACGCTTGTTTGACCTGGTTTTTTCTACGTTAGTCATTGTGTTTATTCTATCGTGGTTGGTTCCCTTAGTCGCTTTCTTAATTAAAAGAGAGTCCAAAGGCCCTGTATTCTTTAAACAAAAGAGAACGGGTTTAAACGACGAAGAGTTTTGGTGCTATAAGTTTAGATCCATGCATCTGAATGCGGATAGCGATCGCGAACAAGCGACGCGAAATGATCAGCGAATTACAAAAATTGGAACTTTTTTGCGAAAAACGAGTTTGGATGAGTTCCCACAGTTTATCAACGTTTTTTTGGGCAATATGTCCATCGTCGGACCTCGTCCACATATGGTGGTACACACCAAAATGTACTCCAAACGCGTGAACCGATTCATGTTGCGCCATCTTGTCAAACCAGGCATCACCGGAATGGCTCAAACACACGGCTATCGCGGTGAAATAGAAAATGATCGCGATATTATCAATCGCTTTAAATACGACTTATTCTACCTTGAAAATTGGTCGATCTTTTTGGATCTCAAAATTATTTACCTCACGGTTTACAACGTTTTTAAAGGAGAAGAAAAAGCGTATTAAATCTTTTTATCAACTTGTTCCTCTTATTCTTAGGAACTTTTTCTTTATTCGTTTTTTTATAATTATTTTTGAGCCTTAATAACAAACAACACAATTAATGAAAATTTTATTATTAGGTTCAGGTGGACGTGAGCATGCACTAACATGGAAAATGTTACAAAGCCCACATTGTGAAGCTGTATTTGTTGCCCCTGGTAACGCAGGAACAGCACAAATTGCCCAAAATATAGCAATCAATCCCAATGATTTTGAAGCGGTTAAAGAAGCGGTTATCACGCATCAAATCGATATGGTTGTGGTTGGACCAGAAGATCCTTTAGTAAAAGGAATTGTCGATTTCTTTAAACAAGATGCGAGTATTTGTCATATTCCTGTCATTGGTCCTTCAAAAAAGGCAGCTCAATTGGAAGGGAGTAAAGATTTTGCCAAGGAATTTTTGATTAAACACAACATTCCAACAGCGGCGTATCAAAGCTTTACCAAAGATACTGTAGAAGAAGGAAAGAAATTTTTGGAAACAGTAAAAGCACCATATGTGTTAAAGGCAGATGGACTAGCAGCTGGTAAAGGGGTCGTGATCTTGGAAGACTTGGACCAAGCCAAAGCAGAGCTAGAAAATATGTTGGTGGATGCCAAATTTGGCGACGCGAGTTCTAAAGTTGTTATCGAAGAGTTTTTATCGGGAATTGAATTGAGTTGTTTCGTATTAACGGACGGAAAATCATATAAATTACTGCCTACAGCAAAAGATTACAAGCGTATCGGAGAAGGAGATAAAGGTCTGAATACTGGTGGTATGGGAGCAGTTTCTCCAGTGCCATTTGCTACAGATGAATTCCTCAAAAAGATCGAAGATCGCATTGTAATTCCAACAGTGGAAGGAATCAAAAAAGATCAATTAGACTACAAAGGATTTATCTTTATCGGTATCATCAAAGTAGGTGATGATCCTTTTGTTATTGAATATAATGTTCGCATGGGAGATCCAGAAACAGAAGTGGTGATGCCTCGTGTAAAATCAGATTTAGTCGCTTTATTCCAAGCAATCGCGAAAGAAGAACTTGGGGCTGAAACAATTGAATTAGATCAGCGCAGTGCAACAACGGTGATGTTGGTTTCCGGTGGATACCCAGAAGAGTACGAAAAAGGAAAAGTAATTAGCGGTATAGAACAAGTAGAAGATTCTATTGTTTTTCACGCTGGTACAGCACTAAAAGACAATCAAATTGTAACCAATGGAGGTCGCGTATTAGCCGTTACTTCGTATGGAACTAGTTACGATGAGGCACTAAAAAAATCTTATCAAAACATAGATAAACTAAATTTCGATAAGATTTATTATCGTAAAGATATCGGTTTCGATCTTTAGATAGTTAACTACTTTAGAAATGAGTGGGCTGTTGTATCTTGCGTATCCTCATCCTTTGCTTTGAATAGTTGTAGTTGTTTTAACCAAAATACAAAATAGTAGCAAGTGATTAGGATGAAGATCCACGTAATGATGTTTGCAGTCCACCAGTTCTCAAGTTCTAGTTTTGCAAAGAAATCCATAGGAATGAAAAGAATTTTTTCAAACAAGAATCCTAAACCATTAAAAAATGAAGTCATTTTCCTTTATTTTTAAATTAGATAATATTATTTGAATTTTGTAATATTTAATACGAATACAAAATAGCCAAAGAAACAAATAGTACTACAAAAATATAAAATATATACATGTTAGCAAGTATTTTTAGTAAAACTAGACCGATTAACTATATCATGCTTACGCTTTTAATCGTAACAGGATACAGTTTATTCATTGGTTTAGATACCACTATTGAATGGACCTCTTTTGAAATGGTAAAGCGCAGTTGTGTTTTACTGCTGTTATTGTTGATGATATATCTGTCTCAATTCATTGTATCTAGGAATCGACTTGTTGATGATACAGGCTATGTGCCCTTGCTTTTTACTAGTTTTTTATTTCTATTTCCCACTTCCTTTGAGAATGTACGCGTCATTATTGCGAGTTATTTTATTCTCTTAGCGCTTCGTCGTATTTTGTCTTTACACTCGCTCAAACAATCAAAAGAAAAGATCTTAGATGCCTCACTTTGGATCTGTATTGCGAGTTTATTTCACTTTTGGAGTATTCTCTATCTGATTCTCTTGTTTTATGCGATTGCTTTTTTTGGCGCTAAGGACTATCGAAATTGGATTATTCCCCTTATTGCTTTTTTTGGAGCTTCGATTCTTTTAAGTCTTTATTTGCTTATTGAAGAAGTGCATTTTGTTAGTTGGTGGACGGATCGCGTACAAATTAGCTTTGATTTCATGTATTTCGACAATGTGTATCAAAATATTGCCTTAGCTGTTTTTGTCTCTGTTTGTCTATTATATGCAGTTTCTCAGGCGTTGGCCATCAAGAGTAGACCGTATAATATGCAAAACACCTACAAGAAAATCATACTTTCATTTCTTATAGGTGCTGCTATTTATGTAATATCCGCAGATAAATCAAACGGATTATTGGTGTTTACCTTCTTCCCGTTGGCAATTTTAGGTGCCAACTATATTGAAAGTATCCCACAAAAGTGGAGAAAAGAAGCCAATGTGTACAGTATTTTCGGTATTGGCTTGTATTTCTATCTTATGCAATTGATCATTTTATAATTTTTGACCATAAGCAAGATCCCCAGCATCTCCTAGCCCTGGCACAATATAATTGTGATCGTCTAATTTTTCATCTAAAGTAGCAACCCATAGGTGTACATTAGCAGGAAGATTTTCCTCTAAGTATTGGATTCCCTCTGGAGCAGCAATAACAACAGCTAGGTGAAGTTCTTTCGGTTTTTCTTCAGTCATTAACTTATGAATTACTGCAACAAGAGACTGTCCTGTAGCTAGCATGGGGTCAATCAATATCAAAATCTTATCTTGAAATGAAGGAGCTGCTTGGTATTCTACTAAGATCTCGCTAGCTTCCCCATGTTTTCCATGACGGCGGTAGGCGGAAACAAAGCCATTTTCGGCATCATCAAAAAAGTTCATAAAACCTGTATGTAATGCTAATCCAGCGCGTAGGATAGAACATAGCACAACGTTATCCTCAATGCAGGTGGTGTGTTTAGTGCCTAATGGGGTTTGAACATCAAGTGCTTTATAAGGTAAGGTCTTGCTCAATTCATAGGCCATTATTTCGCCAATGCGCTCAATGTTTTTTCTAAAACGCATGCTGTCTTGTTGAATGTTCACATCGCGAAGCTGGGCTAAGAAATGATTTAGAATGCTATTTTCCTCAGAAATATAGTGAATTTTCATAACGGTATAATTAGTACCATAAAAGTATTAAAACTATATTTGTAAATAAAATTATTCCTATGTTTTCAACATTAGCATTTCCAATATTCGAAGAGAGTATTCGCGACTATCATAAATACGATAATGTAGATCAGCCTATTAGCAATCCTTATCCGAAAGATGATATCAGACATTTATTATATCTAAAAAATTGGATTGATACGGTTCAATGGCATTTTGAGGATATTATCCGCGACCCACAGATTGATCCGGTTGCTGCTTTAGCGTTAAAGCGAAGAATTGATGCATCAAACCAAGAAAGAACGGACATGGTTGAATACATTGACAGCTATTTCTTGAACAAATACCAAGGGGTAAAAGTAAAAGAAGGAGCTAAAATCAACTCTGAAAGTCCAGCTTGGGCGATCGATCGTTTCTCTATTTTGGCTTTGAAGATTTACCACATGCGCGAAGAGGCAACTAGACCAGAAGCTACGCCAGAGCACCGTGCAAAATGTCAAGAGAAATTAGACGTTTTATTAGAGCAAAAACAAGATTTGTCTACGGCAATTGACGATCTACTCAACGATATCGCCAACGGAGATAAATACATGAAAGTGTACAAACAAATGAAAATGTACAACGACGAGGAATTAAATCCGGTATTGTATCAAAATAAAAAATAACCAAAAAAGGGAGTATAATCGTACTCCCTTTTTTTATGTTTCTACTTCGGCTGTGCTTGCAGGGCGAAAATGAAGAAAAGAACCCAGGGTTAAATATCATTTTTTTGTATCAGTAAAAAAAATTACTTTTGTTTGTTAAAGCGTGGATAATCACGCTTTTCTTGTTCCAAATAAAATCATAGTTTAGTGAAAGGGGTAGAACATATTGTTATTTTTAGATTATCAGCTATGGGCGATGTTGCCATGACTGTTCCAGTGATTCGCGCTCTAGTTGAGCAACATCCAAACCTTCGGGTTACTGTTGTTTCCCGTCCTTTTTTTAAACCTTTTTTCAAGGGTATTCAGCGCGTAGATTTCTTCTCTGTAGATGTCAAGAAAAAGCACAAAGGATTCTTGGGTTTGATTCGCTTGTATCAAGAGATCAAAAAGATGAAACCCGATTATTTTGCGGATTTTCACAATGTATTACGCGCGCAAATTGTGCGTACCCTATGCAAGTTTTCCGGCATACAGACCGCGGCATTAGACAAAGGTAGAGCAGCCAAAAAAGCGTTGACTCGCGCTGAAAATAAAGTGTTTCAACCTGTACAAACGATGGTTGAAAATCACGTTCAAACCTTGGGTAAACTTGGATTTACTGTTGAAATGCATACTCCTACTTTTCCCGTTGTTCCCAAATTAGCTCCAGAGCTAAAAGAGTTCTGCCAAGAAGAAGGCAAAACTTGGATTGGGATTGCTCCTTTTGCACAGTATGACAGCAAGGTTTATCCGCTGGATTTGATGCAAAAAGTAGTGGATGAACTAGCTGAACAAGAGAATTGCGTTATTTTCCTCTTTGGTGGGGGAGAGAAAGAAATTGCCTTGTTAAATCAATTGAAACGCGATAATTACAATGTCATTGTAATGGCAGGTAAAGTCAAGTTAGAGGTGGAGATGAACCTGATTCAACACTTAGATGTGATGTTGTCTATGGATTCTGGAAATGCACACATTGCGGCTATGTTAGGGGTAAAAGTCGTAACTTTGTGGGGCGCTACACATCCCTATGCGGGTTTTGCACCATTCAATCAGCCCATGTCGTATTGCCTTACAGCAGATCGCCAAAAATACCCGTTGTTGCCCACCTCAGTGTACGGCAATAAAGTGGTGGAAGGGTATGAAGATGCAATGCGTACCATCGACCCTATTCAGGTGTGTAGCAAGGTAATGTCCGTAGCACAAAGTAAATAAGTAATCAAGTCGTACAAAGCGCGAATACAGTAAATTATGAAGATAGAGCATTATATTAGAGATATTCAAGATTTCCCAAAAGAAGGAATTGGTTTTAAAGATATTACGCCACTTTTAAATGATGCATCAGCAATGGAAGCTGCAACGAAACAGCTTTTAGCATTGGTCGGCAATAAAAAAATAGATCGCGTTGTCGGTATGGAAAGCCGAGGGTTTTTCTTTGCCACCTTGTTAGCTAAAGAACTACATGCCGGATTTGTACCCGTTCGTAAACCGGGTAAATTGCCTTTTGATACCCTTGCCCAAGAATATCAGTTAGAGTACGGTACCGACATTTTGGAAATTCACGCCGATGCCATTAAACCTGGAGAAAAAGTGTTGATTCACGATGACGTTTTAGCTACAGGAGGTACTGCTGAAGCTGTATGCCGATTGGTAGAACGACTAGGAGGAGAAATTGTACAAGTAAATTTCTTAATGGAACTGTCGTTTTTACACGGGCGTGATAAATTAAAACCCTATGATGTAAAAAGCTTATTGCAATACTAATGGAAAATTAATTTCTCAGTGAATATAAAAAAAAGGATGTCGAAAGACATCCTTTTTTTTCTCGTATCAATGAATTAAATTGTAAAAAAACTGGTTTATAGTAAAATAGAAGATAGCAAATTTATATCGAAAGGAACTGTTTAATACTTTTGTTGCAATTGTAATCAGATACTAATCGATTTTTTTTGGATATAAAGAGTGTTTTTATCATTTGCGATAAAAATTATATGGGGATAATTCCGATAGGAAAAAGAAGTTATTTTTGTGCTAAATTTAATTAAAACAGCATGAAAAAGATTTTTAAAATGGTAGGGCTTTGCTTTATTGCTTGTCTTGCCTTCAATTGTACGTCTGATGATAATTCAATGGGCAAGCAAAAACCAGGAGAGGAAAAACCAGGGGAGGAGAAACCCGGAGAGGAGAAACCTGATGAAGAAACGCTATTTGTATTGGACCGCGTGGAAGAAACGGAGTATTCTTCTCATTACATGAGTGGAGAGCTGATAAAAACGGAACTTTTTAGCCAGACAACACATGTGTTTTCCTATAATCAAAAGAATCAAGTGACTGCAATTGAGAGCAATCAGTTAGATGAGATTCCTTTTGATGGAGGATACCTGAATAAAACAAAATCTACTATTACATACAACGATGCTAATTTGATCACAAGATTACATGTAGTAGATATTAGCAATAATGAGTCCTGGTACGATGAAACTTTTGAGTATAACAACCAAGGATTGCTTACGAAATCTTTTGAAGTAACCGAAGGTGAACTGAAAAACTACGGCTATAATGCAGAAAACAAAATTAGCACGATTACGACTAGTATGGATAACAGCCAGCATACGATAAACTACGAATACGACAGCAATGGAAATATAATCCATGCTTTTAATCCGACTGACAATGGAGAACAAGAATTTTTCACTTATGATGATAAATTGAATCCATATGCAAATATGAATATTAGTTTGCTATATGACAATTATGAATCTACCTACCCGTTAACCCTGTCAAAAATTGGAAAAAACAATGTTGTTACCTTTAAGGAGTATGAAGGTGTTGAGTGGGTTACGGAATACGAATTTAATTCACAAGGTTATCCAACTAAAGCAATAAGTTATTACAAGAATAATAAAGCGCTTATAGGAAATAGTAAAGTGTATACGTACAAGACGATAACAATCAAAAAATAAATCAATGCTAACTCAGCATGGAAAGAAAGGCTACTCTCGAAGTAGTCTTTTTTTTTTGGCTTGGTTTTTGTTTATTAGGATCTATCATTTATTTTTTAGTGTTTTATATTGCGCTATAATGAAATAATGTATTGATAATAAGTGTTTTGAAAATTAAATATTATTTTTTTTAAAAATGCTTGCATATTAAAATTATTATTAGAAAACTTTGTACCAACCCATCAGGGTATAGACGAGAAATGAAAAAAACAGTACAACATATTACGTTTTTGGCACACAGCATAGCTCCTGCTACTGCTGGGATTTTCTTGTTATCTACTTCGCGGTCATCGCGGTCACGGGCTTAATTTTTTAAGCATCCTTTATCTTTGGGCGCCTCACGGTCTCCCAACTCAATAAATCTATCCAATTTTTAATGTATTTCAACGAGATTGAAAGGGAGAATTCATGCGTTTGGCGGTTTTTTCTATTGGCTTTGTTGAATTCTAACTGTCTGTTTTTGAGATGAATTCAAATCAGTTTATCGTTATACCAGCGAATGAAACACACGTTGGTTATGCTACACAAATTTGCGAGGAAATGGCTCTTTCTGCTCAAGCTCGCGGTACGGGAATTGCTAGAAGGCAACCCGAATATGTGGCGAACAAAATGCTCGAAGGCAAAGCTGTGATTGCTTTACATCAAGATGGAACTTGGGCAGGATTTTGTTATATCGAGACCTGGAGTCATGGCGATTACGTTGCCAATTCTGGTTTGATAGTCAACCCCGTATTTCGAAAGGAAGGCTTAGCCAAAGCGATTAAAAAACGCATTTTTGAACTGTCCCGATCCACGTATCCACAGGCAAAAATTTTTGGATTAACCACAGGTCTCGCCGTAATGAAAATCAATTCTGATCTAGGCTATGAACCTGTTCCCTACTCCGAACTTACACAGGATGAGTCGTTTTGGAAAGGATGTGAAAGTTGTATCAACTTTTCAATTCTACAAAGCAAAGAACGAAAAAACTGCCTCTGTACTTCCATGTTGTGGGATCCTGTCGAAAAAGAAAGAGAATTGCGATCAAAAATCGATCAAAAGACAAAAGCAAAAGAACGATTAAAGGAAATGCAAAAGAAGTATTCGCTGCTGAAAAGATTGCAGATGAAGATTAAACAAACGGTGAAAAAAACACACCTATTTTAAATGTAACAATGAACAAGATGAACAAAAAAATAGTTTTAGCTTTTAGCGGTGGCCTTGATACTAGTTTCTGTGTCCTTTATTTAAAAGAAGAATTAGGGTACGATGTACACTCAGTCCTCGTCAATACAGGTGGTTTTTCCCCCGAAGAATTACAGACAATCGAAGCCAAAGCTTATGCGTTAGGAGTTGCCTCTCATACGACAATTGACCAGACGCAAGCGTATTACAACAACTGTGTCAAGTACTTGATTTTTGGCAATGTATTGAAAAATGCAGCATATCCACTGTCTGTTAGTGCAGAACGCGTATGTCAAGCGACTGCAATTGCACAGTATGCCAAGCAAATGAAGGCCAATGCGATTGCTCACGGAAGTACAGGTGCAGGAAATGATCAGGTTCGATTTGATATGATTTTCAATATTTTATTGCCCGATGTGACGATTGTTACTCCGATTCGCGATTTAAAACTAAGCCGAGAGGAAGAGATCGCCTACTTAGAGAAACAGGGCGTAACAATAAATGCAGAAAAAGCAAAATATTCTATTAACCAAGGGTTGTGGGGAACTTCAGTAGGTGGAAAGGAAACGTTAACTTCTAACCTATATTTACCAGAAGAAGCCTGGCCAACTCCAGTGACCAAGACAACCGAGGAGGTTGTTGAGATTGTGTTTGATCACGGAGAGCCAGTAGCACTGAATGGTGTTACCATGAATCCTACTGAAGTGATCCAACAACTACAAGCCTTAGCCCAGCCCTTTGGCATAGGACGTGATATTCACGTGGGGGATACCATTATCGGAATTAAGGGCAGAGTAGGTTTTGAAGCTGCTGCTCCACTAATCTTAGTCAAGGCGCATCACACCCTTGAAAAACATACCTTAACCAAGTGGCAGTTGAGTTGGAAAGAACAACTAAGTTCAAGTTATGGCAACTTCTTACACGAAGGACAGTTCCACGATCCCATTATGCGCGACATGGAAGCTTTTTTGTTGAGTACGCAAAAAACCGTTAGCGGTAAAGTCTGGGTTGCACTTTATCCTCATCGTTTTGTCGTTCAAGGAATTGAATCAAAACACGATTTAATGTCTAATGACTTCGGGAGCTACGGCGAGATGAATAATTCTTGGACTGGTGAAGATGTAAAGGGATTTTCAAAAATATTTGGTAATCAAGTGATGATTTGGCACAAAGTAAATACACAAGACGATGAGTAAAGACAAAATTACAGTTGGCATTGTAGGTGGTGCAGGCTATACAGGCGGTGAGCTTTTGCGTTTATTGCTGTTGCATCCCTTTGTAGAACTAGCTTTTGTGCATTCGAATAGCCATGCCAATCAACCCATTCACAGCGTACATACTGACTTGTTTGGCGATACGGATCTGCTATTTACCAAGGAACTATCAGCAACTGTTGACGTCGTTTTTCTGTGTGTAGGACATGGGGATGCTATGGCATTTTTGCAAAAACACCCCTTTGGCAAAGAGGTGAAAATTATCGACCTAAGTCAGGATTTTAGGCTAAAGTCGCAGGAGAACCCCTTTGTATATGGCTTGCCTGAGTTAAATCGAACCCAGCTAAAAGTAGCACAATATGTCGCTAATCCAGGTTGTTTTGCAACGGCGATTCAATTGGCTTTGCTCCCTCTGGCGCAACAACAAATGTTGTCTGATTCTATTTACATACAAGCCGTTACGGGTTCTACTGGTGCGGGTCAAGGCTTAGCCTCTACCTCTCATTTTAGCTGGAGAGCCAATAATACCTCAGTCTATAAAGCTTTCACCCATCAACATTTGGCAGAAATAGGTGCTAGTTTAACACAGCTGCAACACAAGGGAATACCTTCAATTAAGTTTATTCCAGAACGAGGGGATTTTACAAGAGGAATTTTTGCACGTGTGGTGCTCAGCTCCTCTTTGGAGTTAAGCGAGCTGCAAATGCTGTATGCAAATTACTATGCGTCTCATCCTTTTACTCATTTTAGTGCGGAAGGAATTCACCTGAAACAAGTAATAAACACCAATAAATGCTTGATTTCGATTGAAAAACACCAAAATGATGTGTTGATTACCAGCGCCATCGACAATTTATTGAAAGGAGCTTCTGGACAAGCCGTTCAAAATATGAATCTATTATTCGGATTAGACGAAAAAACAGGTTTAATGCTAAAAGCGTCTGCTTTTTAAAAAAACGACCCATTATGATGAAATTATATGATGTATATCCTTTACACCCAATTGAAATTGTCAAAGGACAGGGAAGTTATGTCTTCGATGCAAACGGACAAGCCTATTTGGATCTCTATGGAGGTCATGCGGTTATATCCATTGGACATACACATCCTCACTATGTAAAGGCTCTAAAAGCGCAATTGGACTTGGTAGGATTTTACTCCAATTCGATTGAGATTCCTCTTCAACAACAGTTAGCTACCCTATTGGGAGAGGTTGGAGGGATTGCCGCTTATCAATTGTTTTTGTGTAATTCAGGAGCAGAAGCCAATGAAAATGCACTAAAGCTCGCTTCGTTTCACAATGGAAGAAAAAAGGTAATTGCCTTTACAGCTGCATTTCACGGACGAACCTCTCTAGCAGTTGCTACCACGGCTAACCCCAAGCTAAGTGCACCAATAAATGAAACGGACCAAGTGATATTCCTACCATTTAATGATGAACAAGCACTAGAGTGTGCATTTGCCTCCTATGGAGAGGAGGTTACGGCTGTCATAATTGAAGGTATTCAAGGTGTAGGAGGTATTCAAGTTGCTACACCGGCATTTTTACAGAAGATTAGGGCCTTAACCAAGCAGTATGGCGCTGTTTTTATTGCTGATGAGATTCAATGTGGATACGGTAGAACGGGGTCTTTTTACGCCGTCCATGATGCGGGTGTTCAAGCGGATATATATACCATGGCCAAGGGGATGGGCAACGGTTTTCCTATGGGCGCCTTAGCAATTTCACCTGAGTTCAAACCGTGGCACGGCCAATTGGGTACTACCTTTGGTGGGAATCACTTGGCTTGTGCAGCTGCATTGGCCGTTTTGGAAGTGATGCAACAAGAACAATTACTGCAACAAGCCAAAACAATAGGGAATTATTTGTTGAATGAGCTCAGCTCTTTTGATAGAATTCAAGCTGTGAGAGGAAAAGGACTAATGATAGGCATTGACCTCCCTGTTGAACTAAATAATATGCGCCAAGATTTGCTGTTTAAAGATCACATTTTTACTGGAAATGCAAGTCCTAACGTCATTCGTTTACTGCCGGCTTTGAATCTTACCAAAGGCGATGCAGACCTATTTTTAACCAAATTCAGTAAGAGAATACAACAATATTAATAGGAGAACCGATGAAACAGTTTTTTTCAATACACGATCTACCTTCCTTATCTGAGGCAATACACAGCGCAATGGCATGCAAGGCTAATCCGTTTCAAAATGAACATTTGGGAAAACGCAAAGTCTTGGGGTTGGTGTTTTTAAATCCGAGTTTGCGTACACGTATGAGTACACAAAGAGCGGCTATGAATCTCGGCATGGACGTGATGGTAATGAATATGACCTCTGAGGGTTGGGCGCTGGAAACAAACGACGGTGTGGTCATGAATGGAAATACGGCAGAGCACATCAAAGAGGCCGCTGCTGTAATGGGACAATATTGTGATATTCTAGGTTTGCGCTCTTTTCCAGGGTTACAAAATGCTGAAGAAGATTATAGTGAAACTCTTTTTCACAAATTTGTACAATACTGTGGAAAGCCTGTAGTGAGCTTAGAAACAGCAACAAGACACCCTTTACAGAGTTTTACTGACTTAATCACTATTGTCGAGCACGGCAATTTCCAGTATGACGAAGTGACAAAGAAATACGTTCCATTGAAAAAGAGACCAAAGGTCGTTTTAACTTGGGCCCCTCACGTTAAATCTCTGCCACAAGCAGTACCCAATTCATTCGCTGAATGGATGTTACAAGCGGAAAAAGAAGGATTAATTGACTTCGTTATCACCCATCCGGAGGGCTATGCCCTAAAAGGAGAATTCACTCAAAGTGCAACTTGTACAACCAATCAAGAGGAAGCCTTGGAAGAAGCTGACTTTGTTTACGTTAAAAATTGGTCTAGCTATGAAAATTATGGGCAGATTACGTGTACGGATCCTTCGTGGATGTTGACCTTGGAACATTTGAAAGCCACTAATCAAGCAAAAGTAATGCACTGTTTACCTGTCAGACGCGATTTGGTTCTCGCTGCGGAAGTCTTGGATAGCCCACATTCACTTGTTGTGGAAGAAGCGGGGAATAGAGTATGGGCTGCACAAGTGGTTTTACAAGAAATGTTGAAAAATAAATAAAGATGCAAAAACTAACAGTAATTAAGATAGGTGGAAATATTGTAGATGATGCAAAAGCATTAAGCGATTTTTTAACTGCTTTTGCTCAATTGGATACACTAAAAATTTTAGTACATGGAGGAGGAAAAATAGCGACTAAATTGGCGGATTCCCTGGGTATTCCTACTGAAATGGTAGAGGGTAGACGCATTACTTCCGAAGACATGTTAGCGGTTACTGTTATGGTTTATGCAGGATGGATTAACAAGCAAATTGTCGCCCAATTGCAAACAAGAAACTGTGATGCCCTTGGTGTTTCAGGCTCGGATGCTCAGTTGATTACTAGTCAAAGACGTCCTGTAACGACCATAGATTATGGTTTTGTTGGTGATTTTACCCCTGAAGAGGTCAATGGCAAACGTTTGAAACAATTGCTAGAACTAGAACTTTGCCCTGTTTTTTCGGCGATAACAGCGGATCAACAAGGACAACTATTGAATACAAATGCGGATACAATTGCCTCAAATTTAGCAATTGCCTTGGCAAGACATTATCAAGTTGATTTGGTTTACTGTTTTGAACGCAAAGGAGTATTACGAGATATACACGATGATTCATCTGTAATTCATACGATTAACCCGCTTATTTTTAATCAACTAAAAGAGGAGGGGGTAATAGCAACAGGGATGGTGCCCAAGATTGCCAATGCGCTTGCGGCTGTTGAACGAGAGGTGTATCGCGTTTGCATTAAACAAGCACAAGATCTTCTAGATCCCATGGCAGGAACAACGATTAGCCACTATTAACTAAAAAAATGAAAAACGAAAGAAGTATACAAGCAATAAAACTGCTAGAGAAATTAATTGCAACTCCCTCTTTTAGTAAAGAAGAAGATCAAACGGCGACGCTATTGGCTAAATTTTTAACAGATCAGGGGGTGGAAGTACATCGCGAACTCAATAATGTTTGGGCGTTTAATCAACAGTACGATGCGAGTAAACCGACAATTCTGTTGAATTCTCACCACGATACGGTACGTCCAAATCAGGATTACACCCGAGATCCCTTCATGCCTACGCACAGTGAGGGTAAATTATACGGATTGGGGAGCAATGATGCAGGGGGCTGTTTAGTCTCGTTGTTGGCTACTTTTCTCCACTTTCACAAGCAAGAAAATTTGAAATACAATTTTTGTATTGCCGCTACTGCTGAAGAGGAAATCTCTGGGACAGCTGGTTTGGAGTACGTTCTTCCCAAGTTAGGAAACTTGGATTTTGCCATTGTGGGCGAACCTACACAGATGCATTTGGCAATAGCAGAACGTGGGTTGATGGTATTGGACTGTGTTGCGAGGGGACGCTCTGGTCACGCCGCGCGAAATGAAGGCGAAAATGCTATTTTCAAGGCTATTGAAGCTATCAATTGGTTTAATACCTACCAGTTTCCTAAAGTATCAGAAGAATTTGGACCAATTAAGATGAGTGTGACTATGATTCAGGCTGGAACCCAACACAATGTTATTCCTGCTACTTGTTCATTTGTAGTGGATATTCGCGTCACCGATGCCTATACAAATGAGGAGGTATTGGAAATCGTACAACAACAGGTGGATTGTGAGGTGGATGCGCGTTCAACGCGTTTAAAACCCTCCTCTATAGCTAAAGAACATCCGATTGTACAAGCGGGTATTCAATTGGGACGTAATACCTATGGTTCTCCCACAACTAGTGATCAAGCTTTGTTAGCTATTCCTTCTTTAAAGTGTGGCCCTGGTCATTCTGCACGGTCGCATACGGCGGATGAATATGTGTATATCGAGGAGATAGAACAGGGCATAAGCCTGTATATTGAAATGTTGAATCAAATTGTGAAGTAAAATGAAATTATGGCAAAAAAACACAGCAGTAGATCAAGCGGTTGAAGCATTTACTGTTGGTCAAGATAGAACGTTGGACATGAATTTAGCCTCTTTTGATGTGCTAGGGTCTTTGGCGCATACCCAGATGTTACAACAAATAGGGTTGCTGTCGGCAACTGAATTAGCCACTATTCAGAAAGAGTTAAAGGCTATTTATCATGAGATCGTAGCGGGAACTTTTCAGATTGAAGAAGATGTGGAGGATATTCACTCCCAAGTCGAATTGCTTTTGACGAGAAGAATCGGCGAGGCAGGAAAAAAAATACATGCAGGGCGTTCTAGAAATGATCAGGTTTTGGTCGATTTGAAGTTGTATTTCCGCCATGAAATTGAAAGTGTGGTGCAACAGGTGAAAGGTGTTTTTGAAACGTTTCAACAATTGAGCAATCAACATAAAGCGGTGTTAATGCCAGGCTATACTCATTTGCAGGTGGCAATGCCTTCTTCTTTTGGACTGTGGTTTGGGGCATATGCCGAGAGTTTAGTCGATGATTTAGAAATGATGTTAGCCGCTTGGAAGGTGGTCAATAAAAACCCTTTAGGTTCAGCAGCGGGCTATGGTTCTTCTTTTCCCCTAGATCGACAATTGACGACAGAACTCCTGGGCTTCCAATGTATGAATTACAACGTCGTTTACGCACAAATGGGAAGAGGAAAAAGCGAACGATTAGTAGCACAAGCACTGGGGGCTATTGCTGCTACGCTTAGTAAGTGGGCAATGGATTGTTGCTTGTATATGAGCCAGAATTATAATTTTATCGCCTTTCCAGATCAACTAACCACAGGCTCGAGCATTATGCCACATAAAAAGAATCCCGATGTATTGGAATTGATTCGCTCGCGTTGCAATAAAATACAAGCCCTACCCAATGAAATTGCCTTTATGACAACCAATTTACCCTCAGGTTATCACCGTGATCTGCAATTGCTCAAGGAAAATCTTTTCCCAGCGTTTACTTCGTTAAAAGAATGTCTAGCCATGACACAATTGATGTTGGAACACCTGCAAGTAAATCCAACAATTCTAGCAGATGCGAAGTACGATTACCTTTTTAGTGTTGAGGTAGTGAATGATTTGGTCTTAAAAGGAATACCCTTTAGAGAAGCCTACAAACAAATTGGATTAGCAATTGAAGAAGGTACCTATCAACCCGTTAAAAAGGTTGAGCATACCCATCAAGGTAGTATTGGACATTTGATGAATGACGAAATTAAAAATGAATTTGAATGGGTAGTGAATGCCTTTGACTTCAAAGGCATAAAAGATAAATTAATGCGTTTGGTATTGTAATTTTTTTTTGAATTAGGTTTATATTCTTTTTTAATTTAATTTTATGTTAAATAGTTAGAATATGAGACATATAAGAATTTTCATCTTGTTATTAATAATCCCTTTTATTGCTAGTTGCTCCTCAGATGAGGACTCACAAGGGTATGATGCTGTTTTCAATTCCGAATATACTCCTTTGACGGATCTTTCTGAACTGGGAAAAGCTAGTTATTTTTATGCGGGAATTAAAATAGAAGGTAGAAACGTAGGGTTCTTGCCTAGTGATTCAGACAGTTGTTTGAAAGAAGATATGTTGACACCTATCTACGATGAGCATGATAATTTTGTTCGTTTAGAGTATAGACGACACGAAAAAAAATGTGTGGGTGGTTTCGCAGAGATTCACATGGTACAAAACAACATCGTTAGACCGGGTTATCTGTTTACAAATTTAAATTTAATTGGAGGTTTTGTTATTGACCCGCTAACGGGAGGTAAAATAGAAGCTCCGACTACACAATCAAAAAAGTATAAAGGAGAATTAGAAATTGGCTTTCAAGCGGGCTATCTTCGAATAGAAGACCAATTGTCTCATTATACACGTCCAGGAGGGATGAAAAAGGTGTATATCTATCTTCGAAGATCAGATAAATAGTCTAGGATTGTAATAAAAAATGCTGAGAGAATCTCAGCATTTTTTATTAAATATCATCGTAGTTGATGTGAATTTCATCTGAAGTGACAATTGCCTGACACGACAAAATTAATCCTTCAGCAACTTCATCATCTGTAAGAATACTATTGCGCTTCATCGTTGCAGATCCTTTGGTCACTCGACACATACAAGAGCTGCAAATTCCACCTTGACAAGAGTATGGCGCATCTATGCCTGCTTCTAATACACCATGTAATAGCGCTTGACTTTTCGGCATTTCAAAGCTCGATTCTTCATCGTCAACAATAACCGTAACTCTTGTGCTACCTCCTTGGGATTCTATAGGATTATTTCCATCGGTATTAGGAGTGAAAATCTCAAATAAAATGTTGTCCTTCTCCACGCCTTTCGATTGAAGGGTTTCACTTACCAGGTCAATCATATCTTCTGGCCCACACAAGAAAAAGCTCGAAAAAGTTTTGTCTTGGTGTTTGTTGTTAACTACAAAATTGATCGCTGCTTTGTCAATGCGACCGAAAAGCGAATCCCCTTCTCGCATCCTCGAATATACGAAGTGAACGTAAAGCCTTTCAGGGTATTGCTCCTGAAGCTTGTGTAATTGTTCGTGGAAAATGGTCTCTTCTCTTGATTTATTTCCGTAGACTAAAACAAAGGTGCTGTTTGGCTCCTGGGTTAAGACACTTTGCAAAATGGACATAACAGGCGTAATACCACTACCAGCAGCAAAAGCCGCATAATTAGCCGTTACCTCTGGATTGGGGGTAAATGTAAAACGCCCTTCTGGAGCCTCTACTGCTAATTGATCACCAACTTTCAACTCTTCATTAGCATAGGTGGAAAACACACCTTGCTCTACTTTTTTTACCACAATGCGAATCTCTCCACTTTGCGGGGTCGAACAGATCGAATAAGCTCGTCTTATCTCTTTGCCGTTATGTTCATAGCTAATATTGAGATATTGCCCAGCAACAAAGGTATACTCCTGTTGAAAGGATGCCGGAACATCCAATGCAATAGATACCGCATGTGGAGTTTCTCTTCGAATCTCTTTTACCGTTAAATTGTTGAATCTTGACATGGTTTAGTTCTGTTTATTTTGGGCAAAAATACAAAACCCGTGGAGTAAAAGGAAGTTTTTAGAACTCAGATTAGCGAAAATTATTATACCTATAAGTTATAGGTATTAAAAAAGTACTATATTTGTATACCTAAGATTCTTATATATGGCAAAGCAACAACAATTATACAAGGGTAGCTTAAATACTATTATCATGAAGTTACTGGCTGAAAATGGCCGCATGTATGGCTATGAAATCACCCAAAAAGTAAAGGAAATTACCACAGGGGAGATGAGTTTAACCGAAGGAGCACTTTATCCAGCGCTACACAAGTTAGAGGCTGAAGGGTTTTTAGATGTAGATATGGAACGCGTCGATGGAAGGGTAAGAAAATACTATAAGCTAACCGAAAGTGGTGTTAAGGAAACGGATAATAAAATGGAAGAGTTAGAAAGTTTCATTCGCAATATGCAAAATATCGTAAACCTGAAATTGACCTAACTATTGAATAAATTACGGTATTATGGAACAAACAATAAAAATTTCCCTTGAACAAGTGCAGGATATTGAGAAGCGCTTACTGCAAAAATACAGGTTGCAACAGGATGACATTCGCAATGAAGTGCTCGATCACATCGCTTGTGAGATAGAAGAGCTAATGAATCAGGGAGAAACCTATGAAGAAGCAACCACACTTGTTTTTAGAACTTGGAATGTTCGATTGATAGCCAATGATAAAGGCGTATACAAGGGTATTCCCCATTTTATTTTAAATCAATTGAATAGGGAATACAATATAGTAGCGCTTCAATCTCTACTGATTGCTGGGATTTTATCTATTCCCTTGCTATTGGCAGTGTGGTATGTACAATTTAATCAGGTGGCTTTGATGAGTTGTTTGTTCATTGCGAATGCCTATGGTGTTTTTGTTATATATAAAGAATCAAAACAAGTACAAGATTATCGCTATGATTTTTTTAGAGGCAAAGCAAGGAACGTTTTGATGACGAGTGCTATGTTTATAACTGTGGAGACTGTTTTTTATCTTATCTGGAGGGACATGCAACAGCAGTTTACTTTTAGTTTTTTTGTTGTTTACTATATGATTTTCAACTCTTTTTTGTTCTATCGATTTAGAAAATACTGTAAATATCAAAAATACAAGGTAGTCAAATAACCAATACCTTGAACAAAAGACGGTAAAACGGTGTTTTGTACTATGTTTAATCTCTGAGTTTGTGTAAAATGAAAAAACTGAATATCAATCAAATAGAAGAAATAGATGCCTTTTTACTTCAAGTGTATCACTTAGAGTTCAAAGCATTTCGCGATGAGGTTGTGGACCATATCGCCTGTGAAATTGAGGACTACCTTGAGCAAGGGGTTGAGTACGCACAAGCAAAAAAGCAGGTGCTGAGAAAATGGCATTTTGAATTAAAACCTGTGCTGGGACAACAAGGTATTCCAACGTGTATTGTAAAGCAATTGTGTCGTAAAGATGCGGTATTTTACTTCTTTTTTGCTCTTTTGTTTTTGACTAGTTGGTTCCTTGGACATTTTCAGGTTATGGAATTAACCCCTAGCCCTTGGATTAGTTTTGGCTGTATCTTACTCGGATTTTTTATTCCCGTGGTGGTACAAAAGCGCTTTTTTAAGCAAAAGAGTTATGAAATGAAGTTCTACATGCACGCCTTAGGCAGTGTGATGTTGGTGAATATTATCTCGTTAACCGTTGCGATGTTTCACCTGAGAAAGGACGTTGCAGCAGATGTTTTATTGTCTCCGTATCATCTACTTGTTGTAGCTGTTCACTTGTTGATCTTGAATGTCTTTTTTGCTAGTCAAGTGATGCAACAGTATCGCCATGTGAACACTCAATCTATATAATCTAAATAGGAACACGAATGCAAACACTTACACCACATCAACTTCAACATATTGACCAATTTTTATTAGAACACTATCGCTTGTATTACATGGATATTCGCGCCGAAGTAGTCGATCATATTGCAGCAGATATAGAGAAAGAACTCCATAACGCAAAGCGCTATGATGAAGCTTTTGTCTTGGTGATTGCAAAATGGGATGAGTTGTTGAAACCTGCTTCTTTTTTCTTTAGAGGCATTCCGAAATTTATTGCTCAGCAGTGGAATAAAGAGCGGTTAACACGGGGAGCGAAAGCTTGTTTCTTTGGTGCGTTAACCACTTTAGGGATCGGTAGCTTTTTTTATCGTTTTATAGACTTAGATGCGGATATCGTATGGGGATTAGGGACACTACTTGCCCTTTATATAAGTATTGGAATATTTTATATATTCAATCGTAGTTTGATGAAAGATATTCCGTTGTACACCGCAACAGGTGCGTTCTTGCGAGTGGAATTTAAACGACTCGGATGGGTACAAAGCATATTTGTTATGCTGCCGCTACTCACTCAAATGAAATTCATTGCGAGCGGTGATTGGTTTTTTTACTTCTACATTTTCATCGGATTGGTGATGTTATTTTATATGATTCATTGGCGAATTGACTACAAAAAAGAAAAAATATACCAAATCAAATGGCAATTACTGTAAATAGAAAAACTATGGAGAGAAAAGTTACACTTCAAGAAATCGAAGAACTTCACCGCTTTGTCCGTCAACACTATGTTGAGTTTTACGATGTTGAGTTGGAATTGGTCGATCATTTAGCCAACGATATCGAAACGCAGTGGCAAAAGGATACTCAACTGTCTTTTGAACAGGCGCTTGAGGTTGCTTTTAAAAAGTTCGGCGTTTTTGGGTTTAGCGATGTGGTCGAGCAGAAAATAAAGCAGCTGACTAATGCCTATTACAAAAAAAGCTTTGCGCTGTTGAAGTCTTTTTTTACAGTTCCCAAAATTGTGGTTACCCTAGCTCTTTTTTTAGTGCTGTTCGCGCTAATAAAGCAGGTAAATGTCGATACGTATGAAAGTATACAATCGGGGTTGTTCTTTTTGGGTACTTCTTTCTTGTTCTATCAATTGTGGCACTTATACCGTCAAAAACAAGGTCGAAAAAAAAGAGGGGAAGCTTTGTGGTTGTTGCATTCAGTTTTGTATAATTTAGAAATTTGGCCCTATTATGTAATCACTTTTTGGGTCATTCGCTTTGCAATGCATCGATTTTCAGCACAAGACAATCCTGTATTCGCGACATCCTCTGTTGTTTTTTCATCTTTACTGCTGACCTTGACCGTCCTTTACCTCTATATTCTAAAAAGAGTTGTCGTTCCTCAAGTTGAGGCTGACTTATTAGAACAAAAGAAGAAAATAGTTGCGGAATAACAAGAGAAAACAGATAAATAAAATAGTTGAGCGACGGAAATAAGTCGCTTTTATTATATGGTAAATGATTGAAAATGAAAGATTTTCTTAAAGGAATGTAACATAAAAGCTAAGGTGACGTCTTATGTTGTATCAACCAACATCTACTACATGAAAAAAATAATCACCTTATTGGTGTGTTCCTTTTCTCTGTTTTCCTTTGCTCAAGTCAGGGGAACACTTGTTGATCAAGCAGGAATACCCATTAGTTATGCAACTGTTATTTTAGAGCAAACACAACAAGGAGTTATCAGTAACGACAAAGGAGAATATGAAATTTTGCCAAAATCAACGGGCAATGCTACTCTTGTCTTTCAGTTCTTAGGCTATAAAACCGAGAGAAAAAGCGTGCAATACGATGGACGTCCCTTGACGCTGAATATTGTGCTTCAAGAAGAAGAATTCCAATTGGACGATATTGTCATTAATGTAGGAAAAAATCCGGCAGATGAGATTATTCGTCGTGCGATTGCCAACAAAGCAAAAAATACACAGGGAGTCGCTTCTTTTACGGCCGACTTTTACTCTAAGGGTATGATTAAGAGCTTAAAAATACCCAAATTTGTCCAAGACAAAGTCTATGTTGGCCAAGACAAAGCTAACGGATTAGATTCCTTAGGCCAAGGGATTCTTTACTTGTCAGAAACTGTCTCCCAATTAAAATATCAAAAACCAAATCAGTTAAAAGAACACATAATTGCTTCTAAGGTTAGTGGAAACAACAACGGCTATAGTTTTAATACAGCCGATGAGTCGATGTACGATTTCTATGACAATCAATTTCGCGTCGCAGATTTTGATCTACAACTGATTTCTCCTTTGGCTAATCAAGCATTTTCTTTTTATCGATTTAATTTAGAGGCAACTTTCAAAGACAATGGCGTATTGATTAATAAAATCAAAGTAACTCCTAAAGTTAAGAATCAGCCTGTTTTCTACGGAGATATTTATATTGTCGATGATTCGGCGGCTTTATATGGAGTAGATCTTACAGTAACAGGGATTAGTTTACAACAACCCTTTCTCGAATCAATCACAATAAGTCAAAATTTCTTTTATAATCAGGCGAATAACACATGGGTCAAGCGTTCACAAACCTTGGATATATTAATTAGCTTATTTGGCTTTAAAGGACAAGGGGTGTTCTTGAGCGTATTCAACAACTACGATTTCGCGCCAAATTTTACTAGAGCGGATTTTGGTAAGGAAGTTTTATCCTTTGCCAAAGATGCCAATAAAAAGGAAGATGAGTTTTGGATCAATCATCGTTTGTACCCCTTAACGGCAGAAGAAGCGCAAGATTACCACTTTAAAGATAGCATACGTGAACGCAAGGAATCGCCAGCTTATAGAGATAGCCTTCGGGTAGTTTATAATAAATTTACGCTGACTTCTCCTCTTTTGGGATACAACTACAAAAGCAAAGAAGAGCGTTTTCGATTTGCTTACGATGGATTGATTAATTTAGAAACCATTGGTTTTAATACCGTTCAGGGCTTCTATATGGGTTCAGGTGTATCTGCTCAATTCTATGGGAAGGACAAGATATCGTATACGAGTGCTAAGGCTTCTTTTGATTATGGGTTCGCTTCTGAGCGTTTCCGCGCTTATGGTACGCTAAGTCATCGCTTGAATGATCTACATCAATCGTTGATGTATGTCAGAGGGGGAACTAAAATAAAACAGTTCCATCCGGATAATATCAGTGAGCAGTTTAATAGTCTATTCTCCTTGCTATTTAGAAAAAACTTCGCCAAGTATTACAACAACGAAGAGGTCTATGTCGGCTATAACGGAAAATTCTTCGATCAAGCAGTATCACTTGGCACAGAGTTGGGATATGAACAGCGAAAGCCGTTGTTTAACAATGCCAATGGATCTTTTTATACCGGAAGTAGGGCTTATACCTCCAACGATCCTACAGCGCCTTTAAATGCCTTAAGCGCTCCTATTGAATTGCATCACCTATATAAGTTTAAGCTAGGACTAACGATCAATTTGGGGATGAAATACGTGTCTTATCCAGACAAGCGTTGGTATATTCCCAATACCACTTATCCAAAAATTAATATTGGCTATGAAAAAGCATTTAGTGGCAACCTAAAAGGCTATAATTACGACTTAGTTGTGGCTGGAGTGAAGCAGGATCTTTCCTTCAGCAATAAGGGGGAGTTGTCCTATCACATAAAAGGAGGGCACTTCTTTGATGGAGATGATATTTCGTATGTGGATCGCAAACACTTTTCAGGGAATCAGACGCATTTAACTATTGAAAATGATCGCATGAGTTCTTTTAATTTGTTGCCATATTACAGCTTGAGTACGAATAAATCCTACGTGGAAACACATCTTGAGTATAACTTCAAGGGATTTATTATGAATCGTTTGCCTTTGCTTAAATGGACGGGATGGAATGTAGTGGCAGGTTATCACAATGCTACAACATCAGACATGAAAGCTTACCAAGAGTTTACCGTTGGATTGTCCAATATCGGTATTCGCAGCATGAAAGGGTTTCGAGTAGATTATGTACGCGCCTATCAAGGTAGTGCATTCTTCAAGGATGGCTTACTGTTTGGATTTAAAAAAGACTTTTAAAAGTCGTTTGATATATTGGGGGGGGAGACCTGAATTTAGTTTATTTTACATACTTCCCAAAAAAAGCCCGATACACTGTATCGGGCTTTTGTATTGTATAAAATGCGATTAAAAGTTTGATTTGAATTGCTCTAAGAAGCGCACATCATTTTCGTAGAACATGCGAATATCGCTGATTTGGTATAATAACATAGCAATACGCTCGATTCCCATCCCAAAAGCAAATCCACTGTATTCATTTGCATCGATGTTACAGTTGGTTAAAACGTTTGGATCAACCATTCCACATCCCATGATTTCTAGCCAACCCGTTCCTTTTGTAATTCGATAGTCTACTTCTGTTTTTAACCCCCAATAGATATCTACTTCTGCACTTGGCTCCGTAAACGGGAAATAAGAAGGACGCAAGCGAATCTTTGATTTTCCAAACATCTCTTTTGTAAAGTACAATAAGGTTTGTTTTAGATCAGCAAAAGACACATCTTTATCAATGTACAATCCTTCTACTTGATGGAAAATACAGTGAGAGCGAGATGAAATATCCTCATTTCTAAATACGCGTCCAGGAGAAATTGTTCGCAATGGCGGTTTGTGATCCTCCATATAGCGCGCTTGCACTGATGAAGTGTGAGTACGCAATAAGTGTTGAGGATTCGACTGAACAAAGAAGGAATCTTGCATATCACGCGCTGGGTGATAGTCAGGAAAGTTCAATGCAGAGAAGTTATGCCAATCGTCTTCAATTTCTGGACCTTCAGAAATAGTAAAACCTATGCTGTTAAAAATGTCAACAATCTGATTCTTCACAAGGGAAATTGGGTGTCTTGATCCAATTAGTGTCGGATAACCAGGACGAGTTAAATCGCCATATAATCCTTGTACATTCTTAGATTCTAATTCCTCTTGGATGGTTTTTACTTTAGTTTCAATGGCGCTTTTTAGTGTATTAATCGCCTGACCGAATTCCTTTTTTTGCTCGTTAGGAACGGTTTTGAAGTAGGCAAATAATTCATTTAAAATTCCCTTTTTTGAAAGGAATTTAATTCTAAAAGCTTCTAGTTGTTCTTTGTTATCAGTATGGAAATGTTCTGCCTCACCGATGTATTCTTTTATTTTATCTATCATTTTAAGTAAAGTAAAAGGCAAATTTACTGCTTTTCATTTAGACATAAAATTTAAAGCATGCTAAATTTTTATTTATGCGTATTTTAATCAATATATTTTAACTCTAAGAAGTACTGAACGATGGCCTCCTTCATCAGTACACTTTGTTCCCCTGCGCGAAGTGCAGGTAATTGTTCTTTCACGTTGTAATGAGGCCAACCATCGTCGTCATAGTGATCGAATTCATAATATCCATAGGGTTCAAGTAGGCGACATATTGCGATATGCATTAAATTAACTTTTTCGTCTTTTTTATATCGTTTTTTAATTTTACCTAATTCCTGAACTCCAATAAGATAGATGATTGATTCTAAGTCGAGGACTTCGCCATCGCCAAAGCGAGTAGATATTTTTTGTACCACATCTTCCCATCGCTTTTTTAATTGTTCATCTCTTGCCATATTGTTGTTTGTTTGAGTAAACAAAGATACAATTTCCTAATGATGCAGTTTTATAGAAAAAATAATAATTTAGTGAACTATTAAATGTGGATGATATGCTATTAGATATTTTAGTTGTTTTAGCCCTGGCTTTTGGTGTGTTTAAAGGAGTACAAAAGGGTTTTTTTGTGTCCGTTGTTGCTTTTTTATCGCTTTTGATAGGGACGATAGGGGCTTTAAAGTTTTCCAATGTAGTGAAAGATTTTTTACAGCAACAATGGGGCTGGGAATCTAGTTTTTTACCTGTCTTTTCTTTTGTGATCGCTTTTATCCTCGCAATTTTAGTAGTTCGGTTAGCGGCGCAAATTGCAACTAAAGTTTTTGAGGCCGCTTTTTTAGGCTTGTTCAATCGCTTGCTGGGAGCAATTTTTCAGCTATTCGTCGTTATTCTAGTGATGAGCCTACTCTATGCACTCGTTGATCAGATCAATAGTTTTTTTATTCTCGTATCGCCTGAAACCTTGAATCAAGCAAAAAGTTATCAAATCTACTTGTTTGTTTCTGAGCATATTTTTCCTAGTTTATTCCAAATGGTTGCCTATTTATTTGAAAAAAGCGTAGATGTTTTGCAAACACCTACGCCTGAGTCTATTTAAATTTCGCGAATAGCTTCTTTGTCTATCCAACCCGTTTCTTGATTTTCTAAGCGAACCTTAATCCATAGCCCTTTGCGATCCAGCATATAGACTTTGGTTCCTTTGTGGAGTTCTCTGACTGTTGTTGAGGTAGTTTTAGCGTCTTCTTTTAGCGCTGTTTTGGCTGAATATACAAGGCCTATTTCGGCGTTTTTTGTATAATTCGTTTCAAAAACAGCAGCGTATATACTCGAAATACCCACTATAACACTTAGCAACATAGCAACGAATAGGATGCGCTTACTCCTGCTGTTGTGTGTCTTGTAATACACGATAAAGAACAGCAATAACGCTATACTACTCAACGTCGCTATAATGGCCCAACCATCAACGGATAGTTTGCCCAACGTCTGATGGGCGATATCTTTTTTGTCGTATTCTTCAATGATAGTGATATCGTCTTCTAAGTGCTCTTTCGCAAAATTGAGGTTTGTCTTGGCTTCTTGCATATTAGGTGCCAATTGTAAGGCCTTTTCATAGTAATAGATCGCGTCGACATAAGCTCCCGATTTATAATAGGCATTGGCGAGATTATAGTACAACTCTGGCGAGTTTTCATATGAATTCGCTAGGGTCAAGTATCCTTCAATGGCTTCTTTAAAGTGTTCCTTTTGAAAAGTTTCATTCACTTTGTCAAAAGCTTTTTGCCAATCCGTTGTTTGTGCATAGGTGCCTAGGCCAAACAAAGCAAATACAAGATATAAAGTTAACTTTTTCATTAGGACTTAAATTGTTTTTCCAATTGATCAATTACATCAATTGCCGTTTCGTAATCTTTTGCAATATTCACTTGTTCTGTTGGGGTGTAACGCGCCCATTCACAAGCGTTTTTAAGGCTCATAAACGACTGAATAGCCTCTGGTGTAATGGCTTTTTCCTGCAAAATTTCCGTAATGTTATCATTGCTCATTTCGCTGGTCTCCATTTTTAATTTGGCCTTCAAGAAGTTGTGTAAACAACGCTCTAACGCTTCATAGAACAACGCCTTGTCATTCAGGTGTTTCTTCGCTTCACCTAAGTATTTCTTCGCTAAGCGATTATTTCTTCTCAATCGGTTTCCCTCTACGTCATTTGCTCGGGCAGCACCTATGCGACTACTCAGAACAAATAGCGGAATTGCCACTAGGGGTGCACACAAGAAGAAATAAAATAATGAGGTGTTCCAATACGTCGTTTTTTCTTGCTCTACAAAAGTCAATGCCGTTTTGTTTTTTTGGAAAAACTCCTGATCATCCGAGCTATCTACACCAGCTATTTCTTTGTGCGTGGGTAGAGTAGGTCCTTCCAGCACATTGATTTTTATCGTGTCTGTTTTGATCGTTTTATATTGTTTTGACGCTAAATCAAAGTATGAAAACTCCATCGGTTCGATGTTGTATTCGCCTTTATATTGCGGTATAATCGTGTATTTGTTGGTGCGATTTCCCTGTAACCCCAAGGCGGTTGGCGTTAGTTTTTCCGAATATTGGGGATCGTATACTTCTAAAGCAGAATGAGCAAGTGGGGTAGGAAGGGTAAGGAGATTTAAATTTCCTTTACCTGATACGGCCACTGTTAGGTATAATGGTTCACCTGCTTTGAGCTCTTGAGTTGAGGGCGTTACTTTAAGTGAAAAATCACCCACCCCACCTGAGAAATTAGCAGGTCTGTCCTTTTGTGGTAAATCTTGCGCATCAATGGTGATGGCTTGGGTAGTGTAGTCTTTTTCAATTAAACCGTATTCAGGAAAGCCAAAGAAATCTCTGCGACCCGTAGGCACTTCAACTTGTACTGTTAATGACAAAGGCTTGATGACCTGTTTTCCCACTTCTTGAGCCATGATAATATCTTGCTTCAAGACTACATAGTTATAAAGCTCCCCTTTGTATTTTCCTTGTTTCAATTCTGGGCGTTGTGGCATGTCCACACTATAGGTCCAGAACTTGTCATAGGTCGGAATTTCATTCCCCCTATAACCGCCAACTGAAGTATTAAAATACAGCTTATAGACAATGGTAATCGGTTCGTTGATAAAAGGTTTTGATTTGGATACTTCAGCAACCAAGTGAACCTTGTCCAATGATCCTTGTTGCACTTGACTCATGCGTTGACGTGGATCTTGTCGCTCTACTGCATCAGTTACCGTTATTGTAATCGGAGTTGTTGTTATCGTTTCCCCTTCAATTTGAATGCTCGCTTTGCCAATGGTGAATTTTCCTTTCTTCTTAGGCTGTAACAAATAGGAATATGATTTTTTAAACGATTTCTTTCCATTAATCCAAGAATAACTCACCGAACTACTAGGACCACCAACCACAGTAAACGCATCAAAAGACGGTGGAGCAAAGTTATCACCATCACTATTCATGGTGAATTCAATCTGAACCACATCATTTAAAGGCACTTGTTCTTTGTTCACACTCGCTTCGAAGTTCACTTGAGCCGTTAACGATTGGGTGAAGAGGACACCAATTAATACAATATAAAAGTATAATGTTCTCATAATATCAAGCTTACCAGTCTTTTTTGCGTTGTGAAGATACTCCTTGTGCCTCCGCTTTTTTGTCGCCTTTTTTATTCTTGTCGATTAATCGTTGTTGAACAGCCTGCTCATCGCGATTCACAGCATCTAAAATTCGCTCCATCTGCTCCTTACTCTGTTGCTGTTGAGGTGTAGGCTTTTGTTGTTGATCCTTATTCTCTTTATTGTCTCCTTGATCTTTGTTCTCATCTTGCTGATCATCTCCTTTGTTGTCTTTATTTTGATCCTGGTTTTGATCTTTATTTTGCTGATCTTGGTTATCCTTGTTGTCTTGGTTATCCTTGTTGTCTTGATTATCCTTATTGTCTTGATTATCCTTATTGTCTTGGTTATCCTTGTTGTCTTGATTATCCTTGTTGTCTTGATTATCCTTGTTGTCTTGATTATCCTGATTTTGGTCGTTTTGAGGATTTTCTTCATTTAATTTTTTAGCCACGGCATAATTATAGCGTGTTTCATCATCTTTTGGATTGTTTCTCAAGGCGTTTTTAAAGGCTTCTTCTGCTGCTTTATAATTCTTTTCAGCCATATAGGCATTGCCTAAATTGTGATAGGCGCTGTGTCTTGCCTCTTTTGTTGTGGCTTCTTTACTGGCTCTGCTATAGGCAGAGATCGCTTCTTTATACTGCTTTTGACGAAGTAAACTATTACCTAAATTATAGGTTGCTGTTTGCTTTTTTTCACTCTTAGAAGAAGCAATGCGATAGGCAGCTTCCGATTGATTGTACTGCTTGTGCTCATAGGATTCATTACCTACGGTTAAAGCACGACCTGCAGATTGACCAAATGAGGGCAAACTAGCAAAAAATAGAAATAGGAAAGTAAGAGATATATTTTTCATTTTGTACAAGCTATAAACATTATTCTTTTTCATTGAAGAGATTTAACTTCTTCATCCAACTCGTTTTACGTTCAAGAATAAATAAATCAATTAGAATTAATAGAAAGGCCAAGGCTAAAAACCATTGAAATTGCGATTGAAATTCTGCAATTTGTTGGGATTCGAAATCTGTTTTCTCAATTTTATTGAGTTCATTGGTTATTAGGTCTACGATTTCTTGTGTGTTTGATCCGTAAAAATACTTTCCACCCGTTGCATCAGCAATGTGTTTTAGGGTAGAAGGATCTAATTTGGTAATGACAATTTCATTGTCCCAATCTCGTTTATATTCGATTCCTTTGGCTGTGCGGATCGGAATTGGTCCTCCTTTTTCCGTTCCTACCCCAATAGTGATAATTTTAATGTTTTTGTCTTTGGCAATTTGAATTGCAGCATCGATATTCTCGCCGTGATCTTCTCCATCGGAAATCAGGATCATCACTTTGCTGGTTCGCGGGTTGTCAAAGTAGTTACTAGCCACGTGAATTGCATCCTCTAATGCGGTTCCTTGAGAGGAAACCATGTCCGTATTCATGGATTGTAGATACATTTTAGCGGCATAGTGATCTGTTGTAATGGGAAGCATGGGAAAAGCGCTTCCTGCATAGCCAACAATACCAATTCGATCGGGGCCTAAGCTATTGATAATTTGCGAAGTCAATTGCTTCATCTTCGCCAAGCGATCAGGTGCCATATCTTGTGCCAACATACTTTTAGATACGTCTAGGGTAAATACAATATCAACCCCTTGTCGTTTTACCGTAACAACACGCGTGCCTATTTTAGGATTAACTAATCCTATTACTAGGCATATGAGTGCGGCAAAGTATAAACAGGCTTTGAGTATAGGTTTGTTCGCAGATCTATTTGGCGCTAGTATTTGCAAGGCCTTAGTCGTTGCAAATGTTTTTTGCACTTTCTTCTTCCACAGTATTTCCCATACAATGAGCAATGCAATAGCGGCAATTGCAATTAGTAATAGAAAATATTTTTTGTCATCTAATTCCCACATAATGCTGTTAAATAAATCCTCTAAAAAGGGTTTTACCTAGAATAAAATCTAATGCCAGTAAAATAAAAGCTAGAAGGGCAAATAATCGGAATTTCTCCTCTGTGTTTACGTACTTCTGCTCGTCAATTTTGGTCTTTTCTAGTTGATTGATTTCCTCGTATATTTTTTTAAGACTTTCAGTATTGGTTGCTCTAAAATATTGACCACCCGTTTCTTTAGCGATCGTCTTCATTAGTGCTTCATCGAGTTCAACAGGGATTTTTTCATAAATGATTTCGCCATTTGGACGAATACCCACAGGCGATTCCGCCAATCCGTTTGTTCCTATACCAATGGTGTATATTTTAATTTTAAATTCTTTCGCAATCTGCGTGGCCATAAGAGGATCCACGGTTCCTGTATTGTTGACACCATCTGTTAATAGAATGATTACTTTACTTTTGGCAGGACTGGTTTTAATGCGGTTTATAGCCGTTGTTAACCCAACTCCAATGGCAGTTCCATCTCGTAAATCATCCGAATACTTTATATCTCTCAATGAATTTAACAATAGGGTTTTGTCACTGGTTACGGGTGTCTTTGTGTAAGCCTCCGCTGCGTAGATCACAATGCCAATACGATCCGCTACGCGCTGAGCTACGAAGTCTCCAGCAACGTGTTTTAGGGCTTCTAATCGGTTAGGCTTTAAATCTTTCGCCAACATACTTCCGGAAATATCCATGGCCATAACAATGTCAATCCCATGTGTTGCATGTATTTGATGGTCAACACTAATGACTTGTGGTCGAGCTAAAGCAACAATTAGGGCACTTAATGCCAGTGTTCTCAATACAATAGACAAAGGCAATAAGCGAACTAAAAAAGTCGAATGCCCCAGAAAAGGAGCCGTTGAACTTAACTTTAGTGTTGGCTTTTGTTTCTTTTTGTTTCTATACCAAATGAAAATAACAAGAGGTAAAAGTAGAAACAACCAAAAGAATTCAGGGTTTAAAAAGGTTGCGTTTCTCATAGTTACTTATCTTGTTTGTATTGCATGGAATCAAATACCTTCTCGCTAATTGCATCTGCATATTGATCCTCTGTTTTGTGGAAAATCCACAGTTGATTCAGTACGGTTTTACTTTCATGCGTCAATACACTTTCAAAAGTAATCTTTTGGTCTTTTCCTTTCTCCGACTTGAGCAATAAGCTTCCTTTTGCCTTTAATCCTGTTAATCCAGAGGCATTTTCGAATTTTTCATGGGTAATTTCGATGCCATCTACCGTATGGTTTTTAATGATTAACTTGAGTGAGTGATCCATGATTTCTTCTTCAGAATATTTGAAGTCTTTTCCAGTTTGAATAGTACTCAAGGTAATAAAGATAGGATCACCTAGGTCACCTCCTTTGAATTGTTGAATGCTTTCAATACCGTCAATTCCACTATCGCCAACCGTTGGGTCATTTTTACGAATCAATACTTCTGGAGTGCTTACGGTTAAACCAACACCACTTCCATAGGTACTAGTAATCCATTCTTGGTTTAATAAACGCTTACTTGAGTTGAACGTGAATACGTTTAGGTTTCGCTCACTCGTACTATTTACAAGGTAAACAATACCAATAACCAACATCAATGCTCCGGAAAGCATAAGGGGAATCCCCAAACGCAGTCTTTTTCTCTTTCTTTTACGCTCTTCTCTTAATCGAATGCGCTCCGTTTGTGTGGCTGCAGAAATAGGATAAGCAGCATTGATCTCGTTGATGATTTTTTGCGTATTTGACGTGTCTGCTACAATTTCATTGTCTGCAGGTTGTGATTTTGCGAACTTTACTAAATCCGCTGTATCTAAAACGCGTTTAAATTCTTTTATAATTTTTGGATCAATTTTAATATCCTTGTCGCGCAAGGTATTTTTTAAAATTGAAATTGTTTCAAAAGTCGTTAACTCACGAGCAGAGATATCAAAAGTGTCTTCGATAAAAGCACGCGCAATATCCGTCATCTCAGAGTAATAAGGTTTAGCATTCCCTCGGGTCCAGTTCTGTTTTTCTTCTAATTCTTTTAACTTGGTCACCGCTTTTTCAAATGGCGTACTGTATTTATCGTCTTCTGTTAGGTTTTTGTCCTGTCTTTTCTTGATGAAGATATAGGCTATTACTCCTATAATAATGGATAAAATTAAAAAGGCCAAGTAGTACCAATTTGTAGAAGGTGCAGCGCCATTTTTGGAAATCGTTTTGATGTCGTATAGCGGTGTTTTTAAGGTGTCAACCGCTACATTTTGTACTTCTATGCGAATAGAGTCTGTTTGAAACAGTTTTGCATCTATAATTACAGGGAGTTGAGGAATAGTAAAACTACCCTCATCAAATTGCGTCAATTCATATCTTTTGGTCAAGGTTACTACATCATCTTTTGCAACGGTATCAACGGGATATGAGTCTAAGATCTCTAATGGACCGAGTGTTTTCGTTTCGGGAAATAACACCTTGCTGTGCTTTGATGCCATTGCTCGAATGGTATATTGTATAGGCTCTCCAATTTTGATACTTGTTGTGTCAACTTTTGCTTCAAGCGGTGACTGAGCGAACATCAACGATGGAGATAACAAAAGAATAAGGACGCTTAAAAGATTGTATGTTGTTTTATTCAGTGTCATTTTATCTAGCTTTGAAATACCCTAATAATTTTTTTACATAACTCTCATCAACACGCATGTTGATTACACCAGCACCACATTTTAAGAAGGTTTTCTTGAATTGATCCTCTTGCTTGAGGAAATGAGCCGTATACTGTTGTCTCACCTCTTTGCTGCCTGTATTAATCATCTGTTCTTGTTTGCTCTCTGCATCATACACATTGATTAACCCAACATTAGGGAGTTCTTTTTCTCGTTCATCATACAAGCGAATGCCTGTAATGTCGTGTTTCTTGGCTGATATTTTTAAGGTGCTCTCGTAAGGAGGCGTAATAAAATCAGACAAGACAAAAACAATGGCTTTTTTCTTGATTACTTTAGACAGATACGACAAGGCCATGGCAAGATCGGTCTGTTGACTCTTGGGTTTGAACTCAATGAGTTCTCTAATAATGCGCAAAACATGCGTTTTTCCTTTTTTAGGAGGAACGAATAATTCAATTTGATCCGAAAACAGAATAAGGCCAATCTTATCGTTATTTTGGGTTGCCGAAAAAGCCAATGTTGCAGCTATTTCTGTGATTATTTCTTGTTTGAACGTATCTGTTGAACCAAAATTTCCCGATCCGCTGATATCCACTAAAAGCATGAGTGTCAGTTCTCGTTCTTCTTCAAAAACTTTGATATAAGGCTCGTTATAGCGCGCAGTAACATTCCAATCGATGGCGCGAACATCGTCGCCAAATTGATACTGTCGCACTTCAGAAAAAGTCATACCACGTCCCTTAAAGGAAGTGTGGTACTCCCCAGAAAAAATATGATCACTTAAACGCTTGGTTTTGATCTCAATCTTTTTTACCTTTTTTAAAATCTCTTTGGTTTCCATTGTAAAAGAATTATTCAAAAATAATTAGTGCCCAAAAGGGAATAATCCCTCCATAATAGGGATCGACTGACAGTGGAAATCCACTATGGCACTTCTATTTCGTTTACAATTTGATTGATGATATCTACAGAGGTAATACTTTCTGCTTCTGCTTCGTAAGTCACCCCAATACGGTGGCGCAATACGTCAATAACTACGGCGCGAACATCTTCGGGAATCACATAACCTCTGCGTTTGATAAATGCATAGCACTTCGCTGCAGTAGCTAAGTTGATACTTCCACGTGGAGATGCACCAAAACTGATCAATGGTTTTAGTTTCTCCAATTTGAATTGTTCTGGGTATCGCGTTGCAAAAATAATATCGAGTATATATTTTTCGATTTTTTCATCCATATATACCTTTTTCACTGCATCTTGCGCGCGCTTAATCTGATCCAAAGTAACTACGGGATGAATCGTTTGTCTTTCTCCAGCTAAGTTTTGGCGAATTACAAGGCGTTCTTCCTCCAACTTTGGATAATCAATAACCGTTTTTAGCATGAAACGGTCCATTTGAGCCTCCGGTAATGGGTAGGTTCCCTCTTGTTCTACGGGGTTTTGTGTGGCCATAACCAAGAACGGTTTGTCCAAGGGATACGTCGTATCACTAATGGTCACTTGTTTTTCCTGCATCGCCTCTAAAAGCGCAGATTGTACTTTTGCTGGAGCACGGTTGATCTCATCCGCTAAGATGAAATTCGCGAAAATTGGACCTTTTCGAATGGAAAAGTCGTTTTCTTTTACGTTGTAAATCATCGTACCTATGACATCGGCAGGGAGTAAATCTGGCGTAAACTGAATTCGATTAAACGATCCATCTACTGCCTTAGATAAAGTGTTTATCGCGAGTGTTTTAGCTAACCCTGGTACACCTTCAAGTAAAATGTGTCCTTGTCCTAGTAATCCAATTAGTAATCGATCAATCATGTGCTTTTGACCTACAATCGCTTTGTTCATCTCCATCGTCAAGATGTCAATAAAGGCACTTTCTCTTTCTATTAGTTCATTTAATTCTCGAATATCGTAATTTGATCCGGGTGTTTCCATAATAAAAGTTTTGTCTGAAAATATCGCTCATTTAATTATTCATGCAAATTCAAAAAATATTCGCTACAAAGTTGTTAATAGATGGTTAAATCTAAAGTGGGTGTTCCATATTTGGGCATGATTTATGGGTTTCTTTTTATAATTTTAAGAACAAAAAATAATTTGCTATGATTAATAAGCGATTACTTATTAAAAACCTATTAGCCCAATATGATGAGAATAGTTTCTATGATAAGAAACGGCAGCTAAATTTACATACCAAATCGGGGAAAGCAAAATTTTTGAAGCATATTTGTGCTTTATCTAACTCAAATCCCGAAAATAATTCTTTTATTATCGTTGGTGTGGAAGATAATGCCAATGAATTGGTTGGAGTTGATTTTTATGATGATAGCAAAATTCAAAACTTAGTCAATGCGTATTTTGCCAATCCACCGAGTATTACCTACGACAATGTGACATTTACTGATTTGGCGGAGGACAAGGTAATTGGCTTAGTGACAATATCGCCAAATGCAGCGCTAACGACCTTCAAGCGAAGTATAGGAGAAATTGTAGAAGGCACGTATTTCTCGCGCGTTGGCAGTACTTCAGTACCTAATGACGTACTTATTTACAACGGCAATAAGAGCGATGTGGAGAGTATTGAAAAAAGCTCCCAAAATAATTTAAAAGACGTTCTCGACAGTGTGGTGCGCTATATGATGCAGTCATCTAAAGAAATGCATGCCAATTACAAAGTGTTTAAAGAGCAATTTGTAATCTGTTGGGTAGGCAAAAAAACAACTATTCGTGGGATTCCTTTTTACTCGCGTATGGATATTGAATTTGTCAATGAGCAAATTAAACTGTTTTACTCCTCTTTAGATGTAGTAACCCTATTTTACGACACCGAATCCTTTGTGCTAACAGAGTATCTCAATTTGGGGTTAAACGACGGCACGAGTTATTATCCATTCGAGGAGGTGCGCTTGGTTTTTTACGACAATGGCAGCTATGATATGGAGAGTAAAATGCTCTTTGAACCGCCGAAGTACAATGAAAATATTCTAGGACATATCTACCGAAATAGTGTCAAAGTAATGAATAAATTAAAGCAAGGCGAGCGATTAACCAATAAAGAGGAACGCGTTTTGAACAAATTGTGTTACAATATGATGCTCTGTTACCTCAATGGTTTCGAGCAAGCGAAGGAGCAGCTAATTGAGGTTAAAGATTATTTAAAGTTCGCGAATGACCCCGAGTTGTTTATCGGCTTTAAACAAGTTATGCGTATCTTGCGAAAGCTTAAATACGAAACAGAATCTTATGAGTAGAACATTGGTTGTTGGTGATATACACGGGGGTTATAAAGGGTTAATCCAACTTTTTGAGCGAGCTAACGTAACAACAGCGGACCAGTTAATTTTTTTAGGTGATTATGTAGATGGATGGTCTGAACCCGATAAAGTAGTCGATTTTTTGCTTCAGTTAGAGCAAACGCATAGCTGTATTTTTTTAAGGGGAAATCACGAGAGTTTACTGACCCAATGGATGCTGACTAGACAGGAGAATCCTCAGTGGTTTAAAAATGGAGGAGATTCGTCTGTAAAAGCATATAAGCAACTTACAGCGGAAAAATTGGAACTCCACCTGGCTTTTTTTCAGCGCCTTCAAAATTATTATATCGACCAGGAAAATCGCTTGTTTGTCCATGCTGGTTTTACCAACCCTAGAGGAATAGAAGCTGAGTTTTTTGAAGAATACCTCTACTGGGATCGCACCTTGTGGGAAATGGTCATGGCCATGGATCCCAACCTAGATAAAGATCATCCACTATACCCTAGGCGATTGCAATTTCACAACGAAATTTTTATCGGTCATACCCCAGTTACGCATTTTGGGTTTGATGTACCTGTTAATTTCGCTAACGTATGGAATATAGACACTGGCGCTGCTTTCTTTGGTAAAATCAGCCTTATGGATGTAGACACCAAAGCCTATTGGCAAAGTGATCGCCTCGCAGATTTATATCCAATGGAGGAAGGACGAAATCACAAATAGGGTAAAATATTATATATTTGCAAGTAAAAGTTTAGAACAAATGAAAAAAATAGTCGCAATTGCTTTTTTAATCGGTGGAATACTCGGTGCAAAAGCACAAGCTGTGAATGAAGTAAAGATCAATATTCTTAATACGATTGTTGTCCCTTCTGTAGAAGTGGGATATGAACATTTTATTGATCTCAATCAGTCAATAGGTGTAGACGTCCACTTTATGGATCGCTTTTCTTATTACCACGAAAGCAAAGCTAAGGATCAAAAGTTCAATACGACAAGTGTAGCCTTGAATTATAAATATTACTTTGGCGGGAATAATGGAGCCAATGGAAGTGGATATTCCGTTTCTCCTTTTTTAAAGTACCGCTTTGGTAATTTTAAAGAAGATAAGTATATAGCGGAGTTGGATGATGTTCGTCGTGTAAAAACAGATATGAACAGCTTTATTGTGGGAATCGGAGTAGGATACAAATGGACAATGGGTGATTCTTTTGCAATTGAGCCTTTTGCAAATATTGCTAGAAACTTTAGTAGCGAAGTTAACGATCGTTTTTCTGCTATTGAATTCAATGCAGGTGTGATGATTGGGTATCGCTTTTAAGCAGATCAAAGAAAATATATAAAAAAAAGACGTCAATTTGACGTCTTTTTTTTGTAGCTATATTAGATTAAAAATCAAATTTAATGCCTTGAGCTAATGGAAGTTGACTTCCGTAGTTAATTGTATTGGTTTGTCTTCTCATGTAAGCTTTCCAAGCATCAGATCCAGACTCACGTCCTCCACCTGTTTCTTTTTCACCTCCAAAAGCTCCACCAATTTCAGCACCTGAAGTACCAATATTAACGTTAGCAATTCCACAATCAGAACCTGCATGAGAAAGGAATAATTCCATTTCGCGCATGCTGTTTGTAAAGATTGAAGAAGACAGTCCTTGAGGCACGCCATTTTGCATGTCAATTGCTTCTTCGATTGTGCTGTATTTCATTACGTATAAAATAGGAGCAAATGTCTCTGCTTGAACGATATCAAATTCATTTTTCGCTTCAATAATACACGGTTTTACATAACAACCACTCTCATATCCAGCTCCTTCTACTACACCACCTTCTACGATGATTTTTCCACCTTCTTTTTTAGCTTGCTCAATTGCGTTTAAGTAATCTTGAACAGCTCCTTTATCGATAAGTGGACCTACGTGATTTGTAGCGTCTAATGGGTTTCCAATTTTCAATTGAGCGTATGCGCTTTGCAATACTTGGATTGTTTTATCGTATACACTTTCGTGTATAATTAAACGACGAGTAGACGTACAACGTTGTCCTGCAGTACCAACTGCTCCGAATACAGCTCCAACTAATACCATGTTGATGTCTGCATGTTCAGAAACGATGATTGCGTTGTTTCCTCCTAATTCTAAGATCGTATTCCCGAAACGCTCAGCCACTGTTTTAGATACGTGACGTCCAATGCGCGTTGATCCTGTGAAAGATACTAATGGAATTCTGTGGTCGTTATTCATTAAATCTCCACATTCATTTCCAATTACTAAGTTACAAACTCCTTCTTGTATATCGTTTGCTTTGAACACTTTAGCAATGATGTTTTGACAAGCCACGGCACATAAAGGTGTTTTTGAACTTGGTTTCCATACACATACATCTCCACAAACCCAAGCAATCATTGTATTCCAGCTCCATACAGCCACAGGGAAGTTGAAAGCAGAAATAATACCTACAATTCCAATTGGATGCCATTGCTCATACATTCTGTGCATTGGTCTTTCAGAGTGCATTGTTAAACCGTATAATTGACGTGATAATCCCACTGCGAAATCACAGATATCGATCATTTCTTGAACCTCACCTAAACCTTCTTGTAAACTTTTACCCATTTCATAAGAAACAAGTTTTCCAAGGTGTTCTTTATTGTTGCGTAATTCTTCTCCGATTTGACGAACGATTTCTCCTCTTTTCGGTGCAGGAACTAATTTCCAAGATTTATAAGCCTCTTGTGCTGTTTGCATTACTTTTTCGTAATCTTCTGCCGTTGTAGCCTTTACTTTTCCTATTAATTCACCAGTTGCAGGCGAGTATGATTCGATAATTCTTCCGTTAGAAAATGAGTTTAAACCTGTTGAAGTTCCGTTGTTTACCTCTTCAAGTCCTAAATGCTTCATCGCATCCAAAATTCCAAATTGGTCATTTGTTGTTGCCATTATTCTTCTTTTATAGTTTATAAGATAGTTCTTCGCTAAGATATAAAAATAATTTTAGCAAAGAGGTGTTAATAAAAACACTTCATTTTGCTATATTATTAAGTTGTTGACAAATATTTGAAATAAATGCAACTTTTATTTTGTGCTAATTGTGAAAATCTAATTAGGTTGTTAGTTTAAGGGAAAAGATTCGCTTACCAAAAAAAAAGCGACTGTTTTTTTGTCGTTTTTACGAGGGATATAGCCCCTATGAAACGGGGTCCATTACACAGGCGCAATGGGCGCATGTGCGCAGTTCTACTGAACTGTAAAACGCTTTAAAATGTGGTAAAAAATCTTTTTCTATATCGGTCAATTCAAAGTATACTTCGTATAATTTCTCGTTGCAGTTTTCACAATACCAAATCAAGCCATCTTTTGCATGAGGATCTTTGCGTTTGGTCTCTACAACTAAACCTACGGAATTAGCTGTTCGAATGGGAGAATGAGGCATTTTGGCTGGCAATAAAAAAATGTCACCCGGATTTAAGGTAATGCGCTTTCTCTCTCCATCTTCTTGAATGTCAATATAGATCGTTCCTTCCAGTTGAAAGAAAAATTCCTCATTCTCATTGTAGTGGAAATCTTTTCGGTTGTTAGGTCCTCCAACCACCATGATGATATAGTCTTTGGCATCGACAAAGAGACTTTTATTGGATACAGGTGGTTTCAGTAGGTCTTTATTTTCGCTGACCCACTGTAAAAGATTAAAGGCTACGGCATTACTCATAGGATAAAAATGCGTTTAGTTACTTCTACTCAACCAATTTTGAGGGTTGTCAATATTGGAGTTGTGCGAAAGTAAGAATTTTAAAACAGTTTTTCCAGTGCTGTTGGTGTTAATTGTTCCGATCGTTTGCTTGAGACTTACTTTATCTCCTTTCTGTACCGTTACATCACGCAAATTTTGGTAAACTGTTATATAATCCCCATGTTGAATTAAGACTGCTTTATTTCCGCCGGACAACACTTGTACTTGTAGTACTTCGCCTTCGAAAATAGCTCTCGCTTTTGCGTTAGATTCTGTGGTAATTTCCACTCCACTGTTGTGAATCGTCAAATGAGTTTGCACGGGGTGAGGCTGGTCGCCATAAGCCAAAGAAATATATCCTTTTTCTACAGGCCAAGGTAGTTTACCGCGATTGGCTTTGAAGTTATCAGCCACTAATTTACCCTCTGGTGTTAGTTCGAAGGTAGCTGCGGCAGCCGTTGTTGCTGTAGATTTTGTTGTAGATTTACCTGCTTTTGCCGCAGCTTCTCGCGCTTTGCGGTTCGCCTCCTCAATCGCTTCGCGAATCAACTGTTTTATTTTGCGATCAATCGCTTTTGTCTCGTCTTGTTTTTTCTTGATCTGTTCATTGAACTTTTTCTGATCCTTTTTAACTATGGACACAAGATCTTGTTGTGCAGTTAAATCTTGTTGAAGGGCCTTTTCGTTGGCTTGTTGTTCTGCTAAAAGCTTGCGTTGTTTTTCTTTTTCAACTTCTAACTTAGCTAAGGCTTCTTTTAAAAGAACCGTTTTTTCCTTGAGTTCTTCTCCTTGTTGTTTTCTGAAATCTGCGTATTGCTTGAGGTACTGCACGCGTTTGTACGCCTGAAAAAAGTTTTCAGACGACAGAATAAACATCATTTTACTTTGATTCGAACGACTCTTGTACGCTTTTACAATAGTTTGCGCATAATCTTTTTTCAATTGCTCTAGCTCTTTTGCTAAGGCATTTGCTTCTTTTTGATTGATGGCTATGGTATTGTTGGTGATGTTAATCTGCTTGCGCACGTTGTTGATCAATTGCTTGTTTAAGGTAACCTTGCGATTGATCTCTTCAATTTCCGCCAAAATATTGCGCTCCTTGGTCTGCTCTCTATGAAGGAGTTGCTGAACAGACTTAATCTCAATGATAATCTGTTGTTTTCTGCGCTCTAACTGTTCTTGCGTCTCTTTCTGCTGGGCACACATAGGTAATGCCATTAAAATGAACAATATAGAGCAGTAGGTTTTCTTCATAGCGGTGTACTTCTTAAGCCATACAATATTACGGATTTTTTTACAATTTAATCATTTTGTATCCTTTTGGAACACTATAATTTAGATGTAAATCTTCGTTAAATGAAACTTTTCTATAACGAATATCCAAATTTATGGTTTTTTCTCCTTCTTCTGCTAAAATATTTACTTCCGTAGGTACAATAAATTGCTTGATTTTTTGATATCCTGGATAGGAAATTGTTACTTTTCGATTTGAATCGCGTTCTTCAATCGCCTCCTTCTTCAGTAAACTATTTTCGTCCTCGAAAAAGTAAGTAGACTGGAGTTCTTCTTGTTCTACAGTGCTCAATTTGTGTAGACCATCCTCAATTGTTGCAATAAATGCTTTGCTTTCTTGACTGTCTAAGACTTGACCTAAGAGCAAGTTTTGTAAGCGATTAAAATTGATATCTGTTCCTACAAATCGCGTTAAAACATCAAATCCGCCTTGGAATGCCGTTTCATCTAGTTTGTTGTAGTATTGTACCTGTTCTGGGGTAATCAGTGATTTGAAAATCAGAATATCCGCGTAGCGAATATTGATCTGAATCTGCTTGTCTTTTTCGATTAATACCTCAATCCCCACTTTTCTATTTTCGTAACGATCTTTATATTGCGCGCTTCCTTGAAGAAAGGCAGTTTGGAATTGTTGTGCATTTTTTGCGTGATCGTTCAAGACCACTAAAGCTGTTTTTTCCTTTTTCGCATCTGCTTCACGCAAGAGAAATCCTTCGCCTCCTTTTTTACAACCGATAAACAGTATACTCGTTAGGAATATCAATGCAATTTTTCTCATATTATCTGTAAGTCTTGTGATTTGTTAATCGAATATAGATAAAAAAAATCCGTTTTAAAGAAATTTAAAACGGATTTAATATTTTTTAGTCTAAAACGGAATAATCTCCAAGGCTAATATTGGTGTGATTGCCATTGTATTTTGCGTGATTACCAATCATGGCATTGTCTAAGTTTGCATGAGCAATGTAGGCATTTGTTTGGATCAAGCTATTTTTTATTGTTGCGTGTTCAACTACAGAATGATCGCCTAAGGAAACATTGGGGCCTATGGTTGCATTTTTTAGTACAACGTGATCACCAATATAGCAAGGTGGGATAATTGTACTGTTTTCCAATTGAACTGAAGCCGACACATAGTTGGCGTTTTCAGCTTCTAAGAAGTTCAACATTCTATTGTTGGTATCAACTGTTACGTCTTTGTTTCCGCAGTCCATCCACTCTGCTACGGTACCTGGAACAAAGCGCATGCCTTTTTGTTTCATATTCTCTAAGGCATCGGTTAATTGATATTCACCTCCTTTAATAATGTTGTTATCCAACAAATATTCCAATTCTTTGCGCAAGGTTTCTCCGCTTTTAAAGTAGTAAATCCCAATAATAGCAAGATCGGAAACAAAAGTAGCTGGTTTTTCTACGAAATCGACGATTTCATTTTTGTCGTTTAATTGTACCACGCCAAACGCACTAGGATCTTCCACTTGTTTCACCCAAATAACGCTATCTGCAGTCTTGTCTAGATTAAAATCAGCGCGGAATAAGGTATCAGCATAAGCCACAACGATAGGTCCTGTCATACTTTCCTTCGCACATAAAATGGCGTGTGCGGTTCCCAAAGCCTCATTTTGATAGCATATAGTTCCTTTTGCACCTAATTTTTCAGCGATGGCAATCAGGTCTTTTTCAGTTTGCTTACCAAAACTTTCGTGTATGATGAATGCAATTTCTTCAATTTTATCTTGTAGTACTTTCGCAATATCTTCCACTAAGCGGTGTACGATTGGTTTTCCTGCGATCGGAATTAAAGGTTTAGGCGTAGTAAGGGTATGGGGGCGTAAACGTGATCCACGTCCAGCCATAGGTACAATGATTCTCATTTTGTTTATATCAAGCTTAATTTTATTCTTATTTTATTCCAGTACTGCCAAATCCACCAGCGCCACGTTCTGTTTCAGAAAGAACTTCCGTGTTTTCCCATTGGATTTGCTCGTATTTTGCTATGACCATCTGCGCTATGCGCTCTCCATTTTCAATAACAAAAGGCTCATTTGATAAATTTACGAGAATAATACCAATTTCTCCTCGGTAATCTGCATCAATTGTTCCGGGAGAATTCAATAAAGTAATTCCCTTCTTTGCAGCTAAACCACTTCGAGGCCTAATTTGTGCTTCGTATCCCTCAGGTAGTTCAATAAAAAGTCCAGTCGGCACGATTGCTCTCTCCAAACTGTTCAGCGTAATGGGTGCCGACAGATTCGCTCGTAGGTCCATACCAGCCGATTGTGAAGTTTCATAATGAGGCAAAGCGTGGTTTGATTTATTTATAATTTTTACTGCTGTCATAAAAATAGTATTAAAAATATGGCGACAAAGATAACGGTTTGTTCTGACAATTAGCTTGTGATGAGTGAGTTTTCCACCTAAGATTGGCCGAATAAAAGCACTTGGTCATTGGCCAAGGAAATTGTAAAAAGGAAGTTAAGTCCTATAAAATTTTGTACTTTCGTTTTTATTTCCCTTATGCAAGACAACCGAAAAATATTTTCCTTACACGCGATTCTCAATCGAGTACAGCAGGTTTTTGATGAACTCATGCTAGGGAAATTCTTTTGGGTAAAAGTAGAAGTGCTCAAAGTAAACAAGGATCGCAAGGGACACTATTATTTAGAATTAGTAGAACAAGTTGAGGATCAAGTATTGGCAAAATGTCGGGCGACAATTTGGAGCAGGCATGTTGAGCGCTGTGTCATCGAAGGAGGAGAGGATTTAGAAAAAGTAGTCAAAGAAGGTGCAGAAATCTTATGCTATGGCGAAGCGATTTTTCATCCTGTTTACGGATTCTCTCTCCATGTGATTCACGTAGATTATGCGTTTAGTTTAGGGGAAATTGAACGAAAAAAGCAACAAACCTTACTGCAGTTGAACCAAAGAGGATTGCTTTCACTCAATAAGGGTCGATCCCATCCGTTGGTCATTCAACATATTGCGGTAGTCGCTTCGGTAGGCACTTCGGGATACGAGGATTTTGTACAGCATTTAGAGCAAAATCCACATCATTTTTCGTTTGTGTTGACGTGTTATGATACCCAAGTACAAGGAGAAGGCGCTGTGACTAGTTTACTGCGACAGTTGGAGGTTGTTTCTAAAGGTGATTTTGATGCGGTAGTCATTATTCGTGGAGGCGGATCTAAATTTGATTTGGATGTTTTTAACGCTATTCAGGTTGCTGAAAAAATAGCGCAAATGCCCTTTGCCGTTTTTACGGGTATTGGACATGAAACCGATCGTACCGTGGCTGATGATGTCGCGCATACTGCTTTTAAAACGCCAAGTGCTGTGGCTTCTTTTATTCTTTCTTTGGCCTTTGAGTTTGCCATGTCAATTGCACAAGGCACACAGGCTTTACTTGATTATACTGCGCGTATTCTGAAACAGCATACCTCCAAATTGGCACAACTAGAAGATAATGTCGGTCGGATCAGCAAATTTAGAATAAGTGAAAGTCAATCTTATTTAGATGGGCAGACAACGGAACTAGACTATGTGATTAAACAACTGATACAACGGTCAGCCAGTGACTTGCGCTTTGTTGAATTGGCAATTGAAACCGAGGTAGATACACAGGTAAAGAAACGAAAAAACGAACTCAAAGACCGATCAACTCGCTTGGCGCTATGGGCAAAGCAAAACCTAGGACTGGAACAACAAAAAATGGGTAGTACACAAGAGATGATTGTCGCTCGTTTGCGCTATAAACTTGCCCAATCAAAAGCAACGCTTGTGCAGATGGAAGAAATTTTATCCCTTTACAATCTTGAGCACCTCTTGAAAAAAGGATTTGCTGTGGTTCGCCATCAAGGGAAAGTGCTGCACGCTAGTACGCCCTTGTCAACTGGAGATACAGTGGATGTAATGATATATAACAAAACCTATCGCATAGTGATAGGAAGCATAGAAGAAATTGAACAATGGAAAAACTTACTTATGAACGAGCAGCAGACGAATTAGATCAAATTCTAACTGCCCTAAAAAACGACGAAGTTACTGTGGATGAACTAGCTGAAAAGGTGGAACGCGCTTCTCAGTTGATTGTCTTTTGCAAGAAGAAATTAATGGCCACAGAAGAGAAAATAGAGAAGATTATACACAAATTGGAGCAATAAAAAAGGTTCGGAAGTAGTTCCGAACCTTTTTTATTGGGTATATTAGTTTGAATACTTAGTTGGATCTTGGCTATTGGCAATAAACTGTCTTACATCATCTGATGAAGGAAGTTCAAATACTTCTAAATGGAAATAGTCAATAGCGGCCAAGACGTGATCAAATATATCCGCCATTACAGTTTCGTAAAAGGCCCAAACGGTACTGTTGGTAAACATATACAATTCGATAGGCAAACCGTGTTCGGTGGGTTGCAAATGGCGGACCATTAGGTGGTATTCCTTGTGTATGTTTGGATTTTGTTGAGTATAACGCAATACATACGCTCGAAATAAACCAATATTAGTCATGCGGCGCCCGTTGATTGGCATGGATTGATCGGCATTGGTATTGTGATTGTATTCGTCAATTTCTTTTTGTCTTTCTTCAATGTAGGGCTTTAAGAGCTGAATTTTCTTTAGCTCATTAATTTCAGCAGGTTCTAAAAAGCGAATAGACGACATTTTGATGTTGATGCTTCGCTTGATTCTTCGTCCACCAGATACCTGCATGCCACGGTAATTCTTAAAGGAATCACTGATGAGCAAATAAGTAGGGATTGTTGTAATGGTTTTGTCGAAGTTCTGCACTTTTACAGTACTTAGGTTAATTTCCAATACTGTTCCATCCGCGCCGAATTTTGCCATTTCAATCCAGTCTCCCACGCGAACCATATCATTGGTAGATACTTGTATACTGGCAACAAATCCCATAATGGTATCTTTGAAAACGAGCATCAAGATAGCCGAGGCAGCTCCTAAGGATACTAGAAAGGTCACAGGATCTTTGCCTGTAATAGTCGAAAAGATAATCACACCAGCAAAGAAGTAGAGGAAGATGCTCGCTACTTGGCTATAGCTGTCGATCGGCTTATCCGCTAAACGAGGTTTCGTTTTGGCATAATCTCTAACGGTTCGAATGATCGAACGACAAAGCAAGGTAATAACGATGACAAATAAGAGATTTGTTATCGTTAATACCGCCTTTATTACCCCTGGGAACCCCATAAAAAAGATGGGGAATAAAATACGTGCTAATGCAACAGGAATAAAGTGAGTAATATTGTGTAACACTTTATTGTTGATAATCAGATCATCGAGTTTTGTCTTACTTCGGGATGCGTATTTTCGAGCAATGACGATGAATATGTTTTTTAAAATATAATCTAACGTATACATAACGAGTGAAAACGCAAGTAATAATGCGATTGTCGTTACAACGTGGGTTTCGTGTTCATTCAATTGTAAAAAACGCAGGTAATCAAAGAACCATTTGTAGATGACATTTAGTTCACTAAAGTCCATAATTTCTTGTATGTTCTGTTGATTAAGGGTGGAAAGAAACATGTAATTTGTTTTTTAGTTTTGGAATTGCAAGATAAGCAATATAAATGGGTTTCTGTGTTAATGAAGTGGGAAAACAAGTATAAAGACAAGAAAATATTTAAAAAAAGTGCTATAATTTAGTAGTTATAGCACTTTTTTTTAAAGGGTGTTGTGATTTTTATAATTGATTCAACATTTCATTAATCTTGTCTAAATTAGGGGTAAGGATAACTTCGATACGTCTGTTTTTTGCTTTTCCCTCATTTGAGGTATTGCTCATTAAAGGAGCGTATTCACCTCGTCCTGCAGCTGTAAGATTCTTTTTGTCGATGGCGTTATTCTCAGATAAGATGGAAACTATGGCCAAGGCGCGCTTGGTCGATAAGTCCCAGTTATTTTGTACTCCCTCTCCTAAATTACCCAAAACTTTATCGTTGTCAGTATGTCCTTCAATGAGTACAGAAATGTCAGGATTGCTGGCGAGCACTTTTCCCAATTCCACCACTGCTCGACGTCCGTCGTCATTTACTGTCCAACTACCAGATTTGAATAACAGTTTATTTTCCATGGAAACATACACTTTTCCATTTTTTTGTTCGATGGTTAACCCTTTTCCTTCAAAGACATTCAAGGCTTGAGATAAATTATCTCTTAGTGCTTTCATCGACTTGTCGTTCGCCGCTAGAATTCCTTCTAACTCCTGAATGCGTTGCGATTTTAAATCCAATTCTGCTTGTGATTTTGCCAATCGCGCAGCTTCCGCTTGAAGTGATTCTTCACTGTGTTTTTCGAGATTAGTATAGGAATGTTGCAATTCTTGTAGTCGATGTTGAGCAGCAGCAATTTCCGCGTTTAGGTTCTGTCTTTCTTGTTGTAAATCTTTCAACTGTTGAGCTAACTGTTTTTTAGCGAGCTCTAAGTCACTCATCGAACTGTTTAAAGTCGCTAAATCATTCGCCAATTGTTCATTTTCATCAAGAATACTTTGAAAATTGGCATCGAGTTCATTATATAACCTTCTTGTCACACAAGAGGAGAGTAGAGTTAGGGCAAGTAAGCCAAAAGCGCATTTTTTAATCATGTAGTTTTTTGGGTTTTTAGTTTGGGATTAAGCTTTTATTTCAACGACAATTGGACAGTGATCCGAATGTTTTACTTCCTGTAAAATAGAAGCACTTAGGATGCGATCTTGCATCGATTCGGCCACCATATGGTAGTCGATTCTCCAACCTTTGTTGTTGTTTCGGGCATTGGCGCGATAGGTCCACCAGCTGTATTGGTGTGGTTCTGGATGGAACAAACGGAAGCTATCGATAAATCCATGTGCCACAAATTTGTCTACCCATGCGCGTTCTTCAGGTAAAAAACCAGAAACCTTTGCGTTGCGTACCGGATCGTGAATGTCAATGGCTTTATGACAGATGTTGTAGTCGCCACAAATAATTAAGTTGGGAATTTCTTGTTTCAACGCTTGAATATAGTTGAAAAAGTCGTCCATGTATTGGTATTTAAAATCCAATCGATCGATATTCGAAGCCGAAGGAAGATATAACGACATCACAGAAAAGGTGTCAAAATCGACACGTAGATTTCTACCTTCAAAATCCATATAGTCAATGCCCGTTCCGTAAGTAATGTGGTTAGGTTTTTCCTTACAAAAAATAGCTACGCCGCTATATCCAGCTTTTTCTGCCGAAAAATAGTACTGATAGGGGTATCCTGCTAACGTAATTTCATCGGTAGGAATTTGATTTTCTTTTGCTTTGGTTTCTTGTATGCAAATTATATCTGCATTTTCCTCCTGCATCCAATCTAATAGTCCTTTTTTTATCGCTGCGCGAATCCCATTCACGTTATAGGATATTATTTTTTTCATTATGGCTGATTTTTGTATGAAAATCAAAAATAGAAAAAATATGTGTTATTCCGGCTCAAAAGAGCCGTATCGACGTGTTTTTTAATCTTTAATTAGCATTCTGTTGTTGCATTGATAAATGGGAGGTTAACAAGTAGTTGTCCGTGCTGTCGAAGTGGAAATTTGCCGAAGAATAAACAAGGGTATAGAGGGAATAAGCTCGAGCATTTTGTTTTTGCCTGCTAATGGCGCTGACAAAATTGTACTGAGGTATCTTTTTTTTAATCAGATATTTAGGTTTTTAACATCAATAAGACTAGTGATATCCGTGCAAGGATGAGAAAATAAAATAGAATACCTAAAGAATTTAGTATATTTGTCTTACTTAAATTTTGAAATTGATGGGGTTAGTAACAGCTAAGGAAGTAGCGAAAGCGATTAACGTGGACAAGTATGGTATCTTTGGTACTTTTACGGGGTGGTTGCTTATGAAGACGCTTAAGGTTACTACCTTGAATAAGATTTACGACAGGAATAAACATTTAGAAGAGTTAGAGTTTTTGAACGCTATCTTAGAGGAGTTTCAGATTGAATTCCAAATTGATCCAGAAGAATTAAAACGCCTACCTAAAAAAGGGCCATATATCACAATATCAAACCATCCATTAGGAGGAATTGACGGTATATTATTGTTGAAATTGATGTTAGAGCACGATCCTAATTTCAAGATCATTGCCAATTTTATCTTGCACCGCATAGAGCCTTTAAAGCCTTATATAATGCCTGTGAATCCATTTGAAAATAATAAAGATGTTAAATCAAGTGTTTTGGGATTAAAAGAGACATTGAGGCATTTAAGTGACGGAAAACCTTTGGGAATATTTCCCGCAGGAGAGGTTTCTACCTATAAAGACGATCGTTTGGTTGTTGATAAACCATGGGAAGAAGGAGCTATTAAATTGATTAAAAAGGCCAATGTGCCTGTTGTGCCAATCTATTTTCACGCAAAAAATAGTAAGCTATTTTACTTTTTATCCCAGATAAACCCAACTTTACGTACGGCAAAATTGCCTTCAGAATTGTTGACGCAAAAAGATCGCGTAATCAAAATACGCATCGGACGCCCAATTTCTGTTGAAGAACAAAACGAACATTACGATTTAAGCGATTATGGAAACTTTTTGCGCTTTAAAACGTATCTGTTGTCAAACGCTTATAAAGATGAGGACTCTCGTAAATGGATAAAAGTTCCCTCTTTTAATTTTAAATTTCCAAAGATGGTAAAGGACATCGTCCCTCCACAACCCCTAGATCGAATTAAACAAGAAATAGAAGTTTTACGCGAAAAAGACTTTCGATTACTTCAAAGTAAAAACTATGAGGTTTTCTTGTGTAAATCAGACTTAATTCCAACAATATTGTTGGAGCTTGGTCGACTTAGAGAGGTTACTTTTAGAGAGGTAGGCGAGGGAACAAATAACGAATTAGATCTGGATCAATACGATAAATACTATCACCATATGTTTTTATGGGATAGCGAAGCAGAACAAATTTGCGGGGCCTATCGCATGGGATTGGGATCTGAAATCTATAAAAAATACGGAATCAACGGATTTTACTTGAATGAATTGTTCCGATTTGAATCTGAACTCTATCCGATGATGGCGCAATCCATCGAAATGGGGCGTGCATTTATTGTCAAAGATTACCAACAAAAGCCTATGCCTTTGTTCTTATTGTGGAAGGGTATCGTACATACTACCTTGCGCTTCCCAGAACATCAATACCTAATCGGAGGAGTGAGTATCAGCAATCAGTTTTCAGATTTTTCCAAATCGCTGATGATCGAATTTATGCGTAGCCATTATTTTGATCCTTTTATTGCACAATATGTTACGCCAAAAATGGAATATAAGGTGAATTTGAAGGATGCAGATAAAGATTTAATTTTTAATGAAACCGAATCGGATTTGAATAAATTTGACAAGATTATTGAAGACGTTGAACCAGCAAAATTGAGAGTTCCCGTGTTGATCAAGAAGTACATCAAACAAAATGCTAAAGTAATAGCTTTTAATGTAGATCCACTCTTCAACAATGCTATTGATGGGTTGATGTATATCAAAATTGCAGATCTACCAGAAAGTACGGTGAAACCTGTCATGGAAGAGTTCGAAGCAGAACTGGAACGAAAAATACAAGAGGAAGCCAATAAATATAATTAAACTTTAAAAAACACCTAGTAATAGGTGTTTTTTTTATACTTTTTATTGACGCTAATGGAAACTTGTTTTTTATTTGGTTGTATTTTGTTTTAATTACTATTTTTTTAAGCAATTGATTGTTTTATATGAAAAATATGCTATTTTTGAGTTGTTAAATAAAAGTAAAAACAATGTTCAAGAAAGTTAAATATTTTTTAGTTTGCGCAGGTCTTGCATTAGGAGTTGCAAGTTGTAGTAGTGATGATGGTAGTGACCCTAAACTTCCATTGAAAAGTGAAACCTATGATATTACAGTAGAAATTACAGAGTCAGTAGGTCTTGATCATATTATTGTATATAAATCAAATGGAACGAAAGTTACTACAGATGTAATATTTAAAGATGATGGTATTCCAGTAGCAGTAACTCCAGGAACACCACTTCCTCCAAGAAAGTTGAAATGGGAAAAGAGTTATACCAAAAATAGTGAAGAGTATATTAGTATTATTGTAAAAGGTAATGAAGGAGAAACATATGGTGAGGTAAATGTTACAGTGAAACGAGAAGAAGAAATTGTGATGCACAAAATAGGAACTGGAAAAGATATTTTAGTAGAACTAGGTTTCTAAAAAAATCGATATAATAAAAAAAACAGCCATTTGGCTGTTTTTTTTATTATATAAGTTCAGTGTTAATGAAACAGTTGACGTATTTTATTGACAATAATTTGGGCTAATTTTTCTTTGCTTTCTATGGTCCACCCAGCGATGTGGGGGGATAGTAGTACTTTTTTGCTTTGAATTAAGTATTGTAAAGGTTGTGGTAGGTTTGCTTCAGCAAACATATTTTCAAAAGACGATTTCTCATATTCTAACACGTCTAGTGCTGCACCTCGTATTTTTCCACTTTCTAAAGCGTCAACTAAATCAGGGGTGTGTACTGCTTTACCTCTTGCGGTATTGATAAGCCAAAAGGGCTTTGCCATATGTTGAATAAAGGAAGCATTAATGAGGTGAATTGTTTCAGGTGTTTGTGGTAGGTGTAAACTAAGAATATCTGCTCGCTCTTGCAATTCGGCTAACGATACTTGCTTAGCGTATTGGTTTTCTAAATTATTTCGAATATCATAAAAGATCACCTCACAATCAAAGCCTTGTAGGCGTTTTGCAAACGCATTTCCCATGTGACCGTAGCCAATGATTCCAACAGTTTTTCCTTCGATTTCAACCCCTCTATTGCCTTCTCGAATCCAAATGCCTTGTCGAACCTCTTGATCTACTAAATGTAACTTATTGAATAGGGTCAACAACATGCCCAAGGCATGTTCACCTACAGCTGTTTGGTTTCCCTCAGGAGCAGCAATAAGGGCAATGCCTTTTGACGCCGCATATTCACCATCTATATTTTCTACTCCCGCTCCAACACGACCAATGAACTTTAGTTGTGTTGCTTTTTCCAAAAAAGAAGCGTCAATCTTAAATCGACTGCGCAGTATAATTCCCTCGTATTCGTGTATACTTTGCTCTATTTCTTCTTTGCTAGAAGTGTAATCCTCTACATTGGTATATCCCATAGCGGCTAGTTGTTCTAGCATTAAAGGGTGGTTGCTATCTAGATGTAATATTTTTTTTGCCATAACCTAAGATTTAAAAACCAAGTATCACTTTTGCAATGGAAAAGTAAATTAAAATTCCAAAAATATCGTTGCTTGTTGTAATAAAAGGACCTGTTGCTAAAGCTGGATCTATACCATATTTGTTTAAAAAGATAGGCACAAACGTACCGATTAAGCTCGCAATGATGATCACGCTAATTAGCGCTATAGACACCGTAATTCCAATGATGTAATCCACGCCCAAAAGCACATGACTTCCGATCATTAAAAGGATAGCCAACAAAAAGCCGTTTAATAGGCTTAGAGAAACTTCTTTACCCAGTCTTTTCCATATGGAGCCCGAAATGGTATTGTTGGCAAGGCCTTGCACGATAATCGCCGAAGATTGAACTCCTACATTACCCGCCATAGCGGCAATTAAAGGAGTGAAAAAGAACAAAACACCAAATTTCTCCATTGCTCCTTCAAAACTTCTCGAAACATTTACAGCAACAAAACCTCCAATCATAGCGAGAATCAACCAGGGTAAACGCGCTTTGGTTAGGGTTAAAATGCTGTCATTGGTATCTACATCTTGTGAAATACCCGCAGCCAACTGATAATCTTTATCTGCTTCATCTTTGATTACATCGACAATATCATCAATGGTAATGCGTCCAACGAGCCTACCCATTTCATCGACAACGGGAATAGCTTCTAAATCGTATTTCTGCATGATGCGCGCAACTTCCGTGTCTTCCGTATCTACTTTGACATAGTCTACTTTTGGAATATAGACATCGCTAATGTGTGTAGTAGTTGAAGAAGTAAGTAAATCTTTAAGAGATAAACGTCCTTTTAAACGTCCTTCATCATCCACTACATAAATAGAATGCACACGTGAGACGTGTTCTGCTTGCTTGCGCATCTCCTTGACACAGGTAAGAATCGACCAATTTTCATTGACTGATACAAACTCCTTGGCCATTAATCCCCCTGCGGTATCTTCATCATAGCGCAAAAGCTCCACAATGTCCTTGGCGTGTTCTAAGTCTTCAAGCTCTAAGAGAACCTCTTCTTTTCTCTTTTCTGATAATTCGGCAATAATATCTGCCGCATCATCGGTATCAAGCTCATCTAACTCTTCTGCAATCTCTTTGGGAGAAAGACTCTTTAATATCTTTTCCCGTAAATCTTCATCTAAATCAAGTAGTATTTCTGCAGTGACTTCACTATTTAATATATCGAAGATATAAATGGCTTCTTCAGAATGAAGCTCATTCATAATCTCAGCAATATCCACAGCGTGAATATCCTTTAGGAGTGCTAATAATTCGGCTTCTTGGCCTGTAGCAATAAGTTCTTCGATTTGTTGGATAGTTCCATCACTGATTTTAAACTCCATGTAGTTCTATTTTTTTTGTAAGATCAATAAATTCTTCTACTCCTAATTGTTCTGGACGCATGTTAAAAATCGCCTCCTCTCGGATGTCATCGGGTAAATTGAAACTCTTTAAACTATTTCTCAAGGTCTTTCGACGTTGATTAAAAGCAGTTTTTACGACGGTAAAAAATAATTTTTCATTGCATGGCAAGGAGTAATTCTCTTTTCTGCGCATGCGCATAACCCCAGATTTGACTTTGGGTGGTGGATTAAAAACATGTTCAGACACCGTAAATAAGTATTCAGTGTCATAAAATGCTTGAGTTAGCACAGAGAGAATACCATAGGCTTTGCTGCCTTTCTTCTCACATATGCGTTCGGCAACTTCTTTTTGAAACATACCTGAAAATTCAGGTACAAAATCGCGAAGCTCCAAAACGCGAAAAACAATCTGCGTGGATATGTTATAGGGAAAGTTTCCTATAACGGCAAAAGGTTCTTGGTTAAATGCCTGTACGATATTGAATTTTAAAAAATCTTGTGCAAAAATATGATCCTGTAATTTAGGATAGTGTTTGTGTAAATAGTCAACAGATTCCGTGTCGATCTCTACCACAAAAGTTTCAATGGGCTTGTCCAAGATATACTTGGTCAACACGCCCATTCCAGGACCAATCTCCAATACTTTTTTATACCCTTCTAAGGTAAGCGTATCTGCGATTCGCATCGCAACATTTTCATCCGTTAAGAAGTGTTGCCCCAAGTGTTTTTTTGCTCTTACTTTATCCATGGTAAATTGGTTTAGTGTTCGCTAATTAGCTCTAGTTCTGTTTTGAAGGTAAGCATTAATTCGCCAAACTTTTTGCGCGATTCACTTTCAAAGAAATCGGCGTCTTCGCGGTAAAATTGGTTCAATACCTCTGCGTTGGGCGCTTCAAATTGAAGGGAGTACGTAATTCCACCCATGTCTTCCTCTACAAGAACTTTCACCATACGGGCTTTATTGAATTTTTTTGTATTGAGCATGCCAGGAATGTAAAACTCTTTGGTCCATGCCATCCATGTATCGTGTACACTTTCATGGATGTTTATCGTTATATTGTAAATAATCATCTGCGGTATATTTGGGTTGTACAAAGATAAAAAAAGCACCAAATGACTTTATCGGATTTGGTGCTTTTCATATGCGAGTATTTATCGTGTAAAATTAATCAATAATATCAAATCCTGTGTACGGTCTTAAGACCTCAGGTATCACAATTCCTTCTGGCGTTTGATAATTTTCTAAAATTCCAGCCAATACACGAGGTAACGCTAGTGAACTACCGTTTAATGTATGAGCCAATTGGCTTTTGCCCGTTTTATCTTTAAAACGCAGTTTCAAACGATTGGCTTGGAAAGTTTCAAAGTTAGATACCGAACTGATTTCTAACCATCTGTTTTGGGCAGTTGAAAACACTTCGAAATCGTAGGTCAACGCAGAAGTGAATCCCATATCTCCACCACACAATCTCAAGATTCGATACGGCAGTTTTAATTCGTGTAACAATTCTTGAACATGCTCGACCATTCCATCAAGGGCTTGATATGAATTGTCAGGATGTTCGATGCGTACAATTTCCACTTTGTCAAATTGGTGTAAGCGGTTTAACCCTCTAACATGTGCACCATACGATCCTGCTTCTCTGCGGAAACATGGGGTATAGCCTGTACAAAGCACTGGGAAATCACTTTCTTGAAGGATTACATCTCTAAACATATTCGTAATTGGCACTTCCGCTGTTGGAATTAAATACAAATCATCCACGCCAATGTGATACATCTGTCCTTCTTTGTCTGGTAATTGCCCTGTTCCAAATCCTGAAGCCTCATTAATAACGTGAGGAACTTGGTATTCTCTATAGCCTGCTGCTGTATTCTTATCTAAAAAGTAAGAAATTAAAGCGCGTTGTAAGCGAGCTCCTTTACCTTTGTATACAGGAAATCCAGCACCCGTAATTTTATTCCCTAATTCGAAGTCGATTAAATCGTATTTCTTAGCCAATTCCCAGTGTGGTAATGCCCCTTCGTGTAAGGTAGGGATCTCTCCGTGTTGGTGAACAGTAATGTTGTCTTCAGCATCTTTTCCTGTGGGAACTATATCCGCTGGAACGTTGGGAATCGTATATAACTTCTCGGTAAGCGCAGCTGAAATTTGATTTAACTGTTCAGTCAAGTCTTTACTTTGCTCACGTAAATTTGATGTCTTTTCTTTGATGAGTTCTGCCTTTGCTTTCTCTCCACTCTTCATTAACTCTCCAATACTTTTGGATAGCTTGTTGGATTCCGCTAAGACATTGTCTAATTCAACTTGTGTTGCTCTTCTTTTCTCATCTAAAGCAATCACTTCGTTTAGCACCTCCGTAACATCAAGATTTCTTTTTGCCAAGCCTTTAATCACTTGTTCTTGATTCTCTCTAATAAAAGCTATCTGTAACATAGTATAAATAATAGTTTAAGATAACAAAGTTAGAAAATACTTTTTTATTATTCGTCTTTTTGTTGTTTTTCATCGGATTACTCGCTTATAAAAAGGAGAACGTAACGTTAAATCGCCTTTTATCCCATAATTATGCCCCCTTTCGCTTTGTTGCAACAGCAACAACAACAAAAAAAACGAAATATAGCGGCATGAGTGATTTACATTTAGCGAATTCGTCTAGGCTTGCATCTTTATCAATAATAGTTTGCTAAAATATAGTTGATAGTTCAACTAATATTTTATTTTTGCTTATTATTCAGATTTGAAACGAAATTAGTACAATGGAAATATTGATTAAACTTTCTCAATTCTTATTGAGCTTATCCTTCTTGATTATCCTACATGAGTTAGGACATTTTATCCCAGCTAAATTATTTAAAACGCGTGTGGAGAAATTCTATCTCTTCTTTGATGTAAAGTTCTCTCTATTTAAAAAGAAAATAGGCGATACAGTGTATGGAATTGGTTGGTTGCCTTTAGGAGGATATGTTAAGATCTCTGGAATGGTGGATGAAAGCATGGATACAGAGCAATTGAAAAGTGAGCCACAGCCGTGGGAATTTCGTTCAAAACCAGCTTGGCAGCGTTTAATCATTATGTTAGGTGGGGTAACAGTAAACTTCATCTTAGCTTTTGTGATTTATATCGGGATGACCTATGCCTATGGTGATTTATATATTTCGAATAAAGATATGAATCATGGCGTTTGGGTGCAATCACCTATCCTACAAGAAGCAGGATTAAAAACCGGAGATAAAATTGTTGCGGTTGATGGGAAGGAAATTGAGCGTTTCAACGATGTTGGTTATGAGGTTATGATGGGGCATCAGATTGAAATTGAGCGCAATGGGGTGAGAGAAAATATTGACTTACCTGTAAACTTACTCGGGCAATTGAGCGATGGAGCTAAAAAAGAAGGGTGGATTTCCTTGCGTATTCCCTTTGTTATTATGGGGTTTGTGGAGGATATTCAAGGGTCTAATGCGTCAGAAGTATTTCAAGCAAAAGATGTTATCAAGAGCATCAATGGTATTGCAACACCGTTTATGGATCAAGTACAGCCTGCAATCGTTGGATTAAAAGGGCAGACTGTTCCCGTTGTTGTCGAGCGTGACGGAAAAGACGTTACCGTTCAATTGCAGATCAATGCAGATGGCGTTGCTGGCATAGCGCCAGCTGGAGGATTGTCAATCGACACCATTAAGCAAATGGGATTATATAATATCAGCCAAGTAAAGTATACCCTAGGGGAGTCTATCTCAGTAGGCTTAAGTAAAGGGACAGAGAAGGTAACAGGCTACTTCCAGCAATTAAAGAAAATTATTAAACCGGAAACAGGAGCCTATAAAGGAGTAGGTGGATTTAAGGCCATCTACGATATTTTTCCATCAGTATGGAGCTGGGAATACTTCTGGAATATTACAGCTTTATTGTCAATTATGTTAGGAGTAATGAACTTATTGCCAATTCCTGCCTTAGATGGAGGTCATGTGATGTTCTTGTTGTATGAAATGATTTCGGGTAGAAAACCAAGTGATAAATTCTTGGAAAATGCGCAAATGGTTGGTTTCTTTATACTTATAGGGTTGTTGTTGTTTGCCAATGGAAATGATATTTACAAAGCGATATTCAGTAAATAAAAAATAAAGCGAATGTAGTTGCAGAAATAAAAAATGATGTTATATTTGCACTGCATTTAAGGTAAGATACCTTCCTCCTTAGCTCAGTTGGTTAGAGCATCTGACTGTTAATCAGAGGGTCCTTGGTTCGAGCCCAAGAGGGGGAGCAAAAAAAGCCTGACAAGAAATTGTCAGGCTTTTTTGTTTAAATTACATATTATAAGAAAAACCTATACATAACGTATAGGTTTTTTTAGATATTGAAGTATATTATTCTACTATCTGGTAGTCTTGTGTTGTGTTTGCTTTTGCTTTTTGAGCGTTTAATACTTTTCCATCTTTGTCTAGGATGGCAACAACAACACTAACATTTTCTAAATTTTCTATAGTATAAGTTAAGTTTGAGGTTGTTTTAAATTCATTTGTAGTTACTGATTCTCCTGCAGCAATCGCTTCTCCCAAGAAGTTATTTGTTGCACGTACCACTTGGTTGTGAATGAAATTATTCTCCCATCTTCCACCTCCGCTAGTATTACCATGCAGAGTTGTACCATTGGCTTGTTTGAATACTAAACCGTCTTCAATCAGATATACAACATATTTTAAATTTTGATTTAAATCCTCTCCAAATTTCAAGCTTATTGTAACCTCACCATTTGAAGGGGTTAATGCTGATTCAATTTTAATTCCAATAGGAGAACTTGCTTTGAAGAAATTATATTTGGTATGGAATTTTTCAAATAAAGCTAAATCAAATACAGGTACATTAACGTTGTCTACTCTACGCTTTGGTGTAAATAATTGGAATTCTGATCCTCCAATGTTTGGTGTTCTGTTCCAAGAAATATGTGGATAACCTCTTAGTCCAACGGCTCTAAGAAGATCAATAACATTTGGTAATACAAAGGGATCTACAACAAGGTCACGATCAAAATCATCGTGTATAGCCACAGAAATTACTTTATCTGCATATTCTGTGTTTGCAATTTCCTCTGTTGCTAATGTAGCTATGGGACAAGCGACACAACTAGCTGATGTAATATCCTCAACTAATATTTTTTGTGCATATTGATAAACAGCTGTATCTCCTCCACCAGTATCTCCTCCGCCAGTATCTCCTCCTCCGGTATTTCCACCACCTCCTGGGTTTCCACCACCTCCTGGGTTTCCACCGCCATTATTTGCACTATCGTCGCTTGAGCATCCTATCATAAAAGTCATAGCTAATACTAGGATTGCTGAATGTAAAATTTTTTTTCTCATGATCCGTTTTGTTAATTAATGGTTAATTTATATACAATATTACAACTAAAAAAAACATAATAAAAAGTTAAGAGTTTCTTTTTTTGTATATATTTACCTTTTAATTTTAATTAAGTATTTTTTTATGAGAGTTTTTATGGTATTAATGTTTCTTGCTTCCTTTTTTTCTATTAACGCGCAACAAACTACTTTACCTTCGGTAATATTGAAAGATATGGACGGTAAGGCATTTAATATTAGTGATTTAGCTAAGGAAGAGAAACCTGTTATTTTAAGTTTTTGGGCAACATGGTGTGGACCGTGTTTGAAGGAATTAGCTGCTATTAATGATGTTTATGAAGAGTGGCAAAAAGAAACAGGTGTGAAATTAGTGGCTGTTTCTATTGATGATGCAAAATCAGTAAAACGAGTGAAGCCTTTAATTAATGGGAAGGGATGGGAGTATCAAGTGTTGTTGGATCAAAATCACGAGTTAAAACGTGCGATGAATGTGGTGAATGTACCTTTTACGGCTGTAATATATAAAGGAAAAATTGTGTACAAACACACAAGTTATACTCCTGGAATTGAAAAGGAATTATTCAAACAAGTTAAGGCAGCGCTAAAAAATTAGAAGATGAAAAGAATATTACTAGCGCTTGGTGTTTTTTTTAGTTTTATACATGTACAGGCTCAGATTCGTGTGGGTTTAGAAAATAATTCACAGTGGTATATCGATGATAAAAAAATTAAATTGGACCCAGTAGAGGCAGAAAAAGATCGTTTCCGTGCAAATTCTTACCTAAAAGTAGATTACGATTATAAGAATTGGTCTTTTGGTACACAACTGGAGAGTTATGCGCCTGATCCATTGTTGAACTATAATCCTAAATTTAAAAATTTTGATATCGGAACGATTTATGCTCGATATAATAATGTGGAGAAAGGATTAGATGTAACGGCTGGACATTTCTACGATCAGTTTGGAAGTGGTTTACTGTTTAGAGCATGGGAAGATAGACAACTGGGGGTTAATAATGCAATATTTGGATTAAATGCAAAATATGATATTGATACCTGGGGGAAAATTACGGTATTAGGTGGTAGACAGCGTATTGGTATGGGATTTGATTTTGCGAAGTCAATGTTATATGGTGCTGATCTTTCTGTGAGCATTGATGATATAGTTGGATGGCAAGATCATATGTTAAGTTTTGGAGTAAGTTATTTGGGGCGTAAAATTAGCAGTGATAAAGAGAATGAAGATCTGAAGAATTTTAATTCAAATTATGCAGTTCGTGCGGATTATGCCAAAGGAGGTTTTTATATAGGAGCCGAGTTTGTTAATAAAGAACTTGATTATGTCGCTCAAGCAGGCTTTGTTAGACCAGACAATAAGCAAAAGGGAAATGCATTGTTAGTTAATTCTGGATATTTTAAAAAAGGAATGTCTATCGATGTGAATCTTAGAAGAATTGAAAATATTCAAAGTTTTTCACAACGTGAATTTTTAGGTAATGAGTATTTTCAAGGTGTACTTAACTATGTGCCTGCACTTACTAAGCAGTATGATTATTCCTTACAAAATATATATGTTTATCAAGCTCAAGGAAGTATTGATTGGTTAGCGGGTAAGGCAGGTGAGATTGGTGGTCAATTTGATTTTTATTATGAATTTCCAAAGGAAAGTACGCTTGGTGGAAAATATGGAACAAATTTAGTAGTCAACGGTTCGTATTGGGCAGGTTTGAAGACTGAAATGGATTTCGATGAAGATAAGCTAGATTCGAAGTTTCTTGATTTTGGAGAAAAGTACTATAGGGATTTTGGAATTGAAATAAGAAAGAAATGGTCAAGTAATTGGTCTTCGATCTTTATGTATTTAGATCAGTATTATAATGCCACTGCATTAGAAGGTAAATTCTATGACGTTAAAACGCAAATTGTAAGTGCTGAAGCTACTTATCAATTTATGGATAATAAATCAGTTCGTTTAGAGGCGCAGCATATGTGGGCAGACAAGGATAAAAAGAATTGGCTAGCAGGAACCTTAGAGTTTGCTTATAATGCCAATTGGGCTGTCTTTGTGAATGATATGTATAATTATGGTAATGACGATAACGAAAAGCAAATTCATTATTACAATGCTGGTATTAGTTATACAAAAGGAACTACGCGCGTTTCAACCAGCTACGGTAGACAACGTGGAGGATTATTATGTGTTGGAGGAATATGTCGTTATGTAACTGAAGCTGCCGGATTAACAGTTGGTATCACAACATCATTTTAAGATTTTATATTTTAGAATTATTATTTTGTTTTTGTACAGAAAGGAGAGCGAAAGCTCTCCTTTTTTATTTAGACATTTATTGTTAGCTTTCTTTAGTTTTCCTCATTCCTTGATAAGCTACTATAAGACTAGTTCTTCCTTTTATATTAATAAAGCGACATGTGTGGACAATTTATATAGACGCGATGATATTTTTAGTCCTCCTCACCAAACCATGTGGCTAAAACACCTATACCTATATAAAAGGAGTTTCCATACCAAGATGCTTGAGTTGTATTTCCTTCCTTATATATGGATTGTACTTAATAAGTAGGCCCCTATGATCAAAAGCTATTTTCTTTTTTTGGTCGCTGGATTTACTTTTTGCGCTTTCCTTTTCATTCTTTATAACCCTCCTACAAAGGTTGTGATTGGTTGTTGTAGTTGTTTTTCATGGCTCTGCTTCGACTCCCCTCCAACACTTCTTCGACAAAAAGGCCTTTTTTCCAGTAACTGTGCAGGGAGAGTTGGAGGGGAGTTGGAGAGGAACACCAAGAAATAGGAGACAAACCTCACGACGAGCAAAGAGCAACGAGCAAAGAGCAACCTACAAAAAAAAACTTTTCGATCTAACGTGCGTTATAGTAATGAGTTGTGAATAAAAGTGGAATTTCACTGAAAAAAAAGCAACAAATAATTTGGAAGTGGGGAAAAAGGTACTACTTTTGCATCCGCATTAAACAAGCAGACGTTCATAGAAAAGCAGTAGAAAAGGCTTGAGATTGGTTCAAAAATATTTTTTAAAAATAAATTTGGATAATCGAAATAAAGAGTCTTATCTTTGCAGTCCGCTTCAGTAAACACTGAGGGTTGGCGAAAAGTGATGAAAAAATATTTTTCAAAAAAGTTTTGCTAATTCAAATAAAGTTTTTACTTTTGCACTCGCTTCGAAAAACAAGTAGGAGAGAGATTGAAACACGATCATAGACATATTGGACAACAGCATACAAATTAAAGAGAGTAAGGTGATCTT
>NZ_JACAKI010000039.1:0-6710 GCF_030326445.1 Myroides sp. DF42-4-2 | reverse complement strand
TCAGTAAACCTAGTGTTAAATATATTTTTCTCATATACGATTTAATTTTTTACAAAGAATTGAACCAACTGTGTGAAGTTTCACACAGTTGGTGGTTTTATTAATAATTAAGTTGTACCCAACCTGTTCTCATATTTCCATGCGTAACAACTACATAATAGTAGGTTCCTGCTGGAAGCAATTTACCAGAATTGTTTTGACCTGCCCATTGTGTTTTATATCCTAATCCATGACTGTAAACCTCTACTCCATTTCGGTTAAAGATCTGGAGTTTAGCAACACCGTGATTACTTAAATCAAAGGTATCGTTGATCCCATCGCCATTAGGTGAAAATCCTTTAGGAATTGGACACTCTTCAAAATCTACTGTAAAACTTGTCTCATCATAACAATAAACCTCTTTATTACCGTTTCTTGTTACAATATAAATCGTCATTGGAACAATTACTTCATAATCTACTGGCAACTCAATACCGCCTTCATTTGGCAAGGTGTAATACTTACTTCCCGCAGGTAATGGTGGCAATTTGTAGGCTTCACAGCTAAATACTTGATCTTCAAAAACAGGAGAGAATACCTCTGGCAAAATCTCAATTGTGAATTCCGATTGTCCATAGCATCCATTTTCATCCTCACGATAAACATACAAGGTGTTCATTCCTACGACATTATACAGTGCACCTGCTTCGTATTTGGTTCCCGCCCCGTATGGATCTGTATAGTATGCTTCTCCATCCGCTAATTTAGGTAAAACAACTTCTTTACAAATAAAAATAGGCTCTATTTGAGTTGCCCCTAATTGCTCATTTTTACCTAGCCTAAATGAGGTATCTTTCGGACATTTGGTCAGCTTATTAGTAACCTTCATATAGATGATCTCATCTTCTGGAGTCTTCGTTACAAACGAGGGGTCTATTGGATTAATACCAGCATCTAAATCGGCTTTACTAGTAAAATACTCAATCGTAAATTCCTCTATATTTAGACCTTGTAATACCGAAGGAATAATTTCATCTAAATTATAGAAATACTCTGATCCTGGTTTTTTAGCGCAATCATACAATGTTGTAGGAGTGCTTAATTCGAATGGTTCTTTTAAGAAAGAAAAGTTCTTTTTAATTTCTAATTCCTCACCATTACAATGGGTATAACTAATTTTTCCTGTATAGACAACTGATTCCTCAATAGTTACGCTAATATCCGTTTGATCAGAATAGAATTCTCCATCTTTTAACCATTGGAAGGTAGCAATTGATGGGCCACTAGGCACAAAGCGCCAAGCCTCATTTTGAGCATCCCATGGTCCAGAATTTCTTCCTGGAGGGGCATAGCCTTGAGTACCATCTTCATTTTGAATACCAATTAAACCACTTCCGTTATTAAATCCAGTACATGCCTTTCTGTTCTTTACATAGACTTCAATAATATTAGTACCTTCATATAAAACAACTTGCGTTGTTTGCGTACTTCCCTCAATATCAGATGGGTTGTAAGGACAGTTAGAGCCAAATAATCCCATGTGATACATATTAAATACTAACGCACGACATGGAGCGGTTCCCAAAATCTGATAGTTAACAGAATAATCTGATGGAGAATTATTAGGATACATATCTTGCATTACTCCAAAAATTGAATTTACATAAGGAGGGCTTCCGCCTCTATCTATTGGAATTTGATGCGTATCATCAAAGCTATATCCCGTAGTACCAAGCGGTCGGTATCTTCCATTTTCGACTTCTCCAGCTATACTGAATGTCAGCATCCCATTAGTACCGATTAATACTTTGTCATAACTATTGCCAAAAAAACAAAAATCAAATCCAAGATCAATGATATCAGACCAATAATCATCTCTTGTCAAACTAATAGCATCTCCTCCCACAAATGGGAACGGAGGATCGTAGTCAATCGATTCAACTTCATATTCTGTGGTAGCTCTGATATCGTAGAAATTTGCTTTTAAATCTAGCGTTACAGGTTCATCTGTACAAAGGTAGTAATTCCCATCATCAGCAATTTCAATATCGAGTTCCTCAACGTTAATATTTGCACATCCTGGAGGGTAGAAAATAGAGAATTCTTGTGGTCCTACCCAGAATCCTTTTTCAGTATCAGAACAAATAGCGCGAACATAAACACGATAGAACACCTCTTCTACAGCATCTTCAAATATATACTCTGGGGTTCCTTCTACTACAATACCCTGAGTAGCATATAAAGGATCTCTTTCACCTACTTCATGGATAAAAACTTCCCATTTTGTTTCATCACCAGCAGGTGTCCATGAAATATGAAAATCTTCTGTATTGTCAATTTTCTCAATCACAATTTCCTCAATATCCCCACAAGTCACATGTTGGATATACAAGTTTTTAATTGCAGCAGGTGGTTGAGCACCGCTATATCCATTTTGTCTCCACTCAAAAATAACACGCATAGTCTGACCCGCATAGGGTGTAGCATCAAAATCAATGCGCTCTGGTGTAAAAGAAGCCGTTAGATTGTAAATATCTTGTCCTAACTGAACTCCGCCACTATTGGCAGCAGTTGTCTGTACACCGGCTACAGGAACGTATGTAGTAGGTACTAACCAGACCTTGAAATAATCATAAGCATAAGGTGCTGTTCCTTCTCCTTCGGATCTCCATTTAAAGCTCATCGTGTAAACTTCTGTTGCATTTGCTGGGAAGACAATGTCTTTATAAATATGTGAAACTTGTACACCATTTACATCATACGAGTTAGAAACTCCGTTGTCTTTACTGATATACATTGCTTCTCCAATAATATTATCAGCTTGACCCACAAACCATTTATTCTTGCTGTCGTTCACATAGCCAAATTTTGGATTCTCGTTAAAGTCCTCATAATACGGTAAATTAACAGGGCCCAAATCTGTTCCAAACACTATAGGTCCTTCCCAATAGCCTGTATCAGTCGCACTACAATGAGAACGTACCCAAACAAAAAACTGTGTACCATCCTCTAAGTTATTTAAGGTATGAGTTGTTCCATTAACTGTAGCAGTTGGCGTAGTTGTTTCATCTGGACGAATCCCCGTTGTATTGTGATAAACATCATAGGAGCTTATTCCTGCAACCGCAGTCCATGAAACAACTGCTGAATTTCTTGTTATTGATCCGATGGTGATCGTTGTAGGATCAACAGTCGGACATGTGATTTGTTTCAGTTTTAAATTGTCTATTGCCGCTGGAGGTTGAGTCCCACCACTTGTGTCATTCTTCCATTCAAAGACTAGACGCATGGTCTGCCCTGCATAGGTAGAAGCATCCGCAACGATTCTTTCCGCTTCAAAGGAAGGATTCAAACTATACACGCTTCTTCCTACTTGTACACCTCCACTATTTGTGGCTGTGATTGCAGTCCCAGCAGTAGGGATATGCGTAGTAGGAACCATCCAAACTCTAAAAACATCCCATGAATTTTCTCCCACACAGCGCCAATCAAATGTAATTTCAATATCTGTTGCTCCGGTAGGAATCGTGAAGTCCTTAAAAATATAGGAATATTGTGCTATTTGATTATTTGTATAGATATTGCTCACCCCTTCATCATTACTAATATATAGGGCTCTCTCACCACCATTATTTACAGCATTACCAATAAACCATTTATTCAAATTATGATTGACGATACCGTACTCTTGATCTGTTTCAAAATCATCCACATAGGGTAAACTCACAGGAACAAGAGGTGTTGTTTCACGTAAATTACTCCATAAACTTTTATTGGTGCTAGAGCAAATTGAACGCACCCAAATATAATACGTTGTATTACTTGCTAAGTTATCGAATGTATGTGAGGTAGTGCTCACGGTTGTTCCTACTGCTGTATCAGCTGGAGCGGTTGGAGTAGTTGTAATTATTACTTCGTAATTTGAAACGCCCTCAACTGCTGTCCACTCAACATCAATACTAGTACTGGAAAGGGTGTCAACAGCTAAATTTGTCGGTTGAACACAAGCCGAATATAGCAATTTCAAATTGTCAATCGCTGCAGGTGGTTGCGTTCCTGCCCAGTCGTTATTTTTCCATTGAAACACTAAACGAACCATTTGTCCTGCAAAATCACTCGCATTGACCACCATACGCTCCGTGATGAAAGCTTGATTTAGGTTGTACATAGTACGACCGAGTCGAACTCTATCCGCCGATATGGTAATCTCACTTCCCGCTACTGGCATAAAGTTGACAGGTACAACCCATACACTAAATCCGTCACTGCCATCCCCAACTGAACGCCAATCAAATTGCACTTCAATTTCTTCTGCATCTGCTGGTATAGTAAAATCTTTGTAAATATGAGATACTTGAGTGGTCGAAGTCGAATATTGATTCGTTACACCATCGTCATTACTGATATATAAACTAGACGTACCTCCGTTATTAACGGCAGTACCGATATGCCATTTATTGAGACTGTGATTGGCAAAGCCATAATTTCCTTCTTGTTCAAAGTTGTCCGTAAAAGGAAGCGTAGCTGGTATTAATGCGGTAGTAAACACAACAGGTCTACTGATCCAAGCTGTTGTTGAATCATCCTCACAAATATTTCTGGTCCAAACATAATAGGTTGTACTTTCCGTTAAGTCCTCCAAGTCTAAAGAGCGATCATCGCCAGTTAGAGAACTTCCAGAAGGAGTTGTTGTATCCGTTGGTGCCGTATCGGTCGTTGAGATATAGTAGTCAATCCCATTGGATTCACCCTCATCAATAATATCCCAATTCAATTGTGCACTTTCTGCTTCGATATTGCTTACCGCTGTATTCAAAGGGAAATAACAGCTAGGCGGAACAATTCCCCCTAAATATATCTTAGGCAAATATTGATATCTTCCACTAGGCGAGCCTAATCCTGTGTTTGGACTAAACTCCGTATCCGTGTTGCGATTAATTCCTCTATAATTAGTAGTTCCATAAACACCAAAACTAGCACCACTAGACCAACCTGGTGCATTTTCGTACAAGGCAATGGCCAAATTGCTTCCTTCATTCCAGACAAAAGGAGAATCCAACTCTATTTCAACCCATGCATTTCGAACAAGCGTAACTGTTCCTTGGAAGACTTGTGAAAATAACGAAGGATCTATCCAGTTCGTAGCAGAAGTTCCTGTAAACTCTCCAACGGAAGTATTCAACATATACAATGTCCATCTATCATAGTTAGAAGTTGTTCCGTTTCCTGTATAATATAATCGGATGCGTTCAATAAGCTTATTAGCTCCCAAAACTCCCTCTACCTCGTCAGCAGTATAGATCATTTGAGCGTAGTTATAAGAGTTATAAGAATACAGTGGGAATGAAGTTTCCGTTCGAGTTCCTTCGCCAATTACACCTATTTCTCGCGTTGTAAAAGTTCTAGCTTCAGAAAAATCCGATGCTGTATCTTCATCACAAACCACCTTCACATATACACTATAGTTTGTGTTATCGGTCAAATCCGAAATTTCAATAGGGAATGTAGTCAAATCGGTAACCGTGCCAGAAGTAACGAGTCCGGTAGCACCAGAACCTGCTGCTTCTGCTGTACGCACTTCATATTGAACAGATAAGGCCGTACTATTTACACCAATCACATCCAATTCCATACTAGTGGCACCAACAGTACTGACTATAGGTACAGCGCCTAAACAACCCGGTGTCTCAGTACCAAATGTGATTTTTATATTTGGTCGATTACTAAGAAAGCTCAACATCCCATCTGGAGCAGAGGAATCCCTTGTTGCACCCAAATGCAGATTTGTTGCACTTGACGCCTTAATTTCCAATCCATTAATAGAGTCAGTACCACTGCCTCCAAAATTCGCCTCTACCAAGACAACTAGGTTTTTTGTACCTCCTGAATAGTGAAAACTCCTATCCAAAGTAATCGTTCTATACCCTGTAGTAGTAGCCTCAAATACACCGCTATATACAGGTAAAGCATCATTTATCAAAGTAGCCCAAGTGGCTGAAGTCAACGTAGCTGCGTCCACTTCTTTTAGATAAATCTTTATAGGACGGTTTGCACCTGTCCTACCGACGTTCCAAGCTAATTGGGTGATAAATCCTCCTTGTCCTATCTCTGCGGCTGTATACAAAGCAGCAGAGCGTTGGTAACCAAAGTAATTACTCAACGGATGCGTTTGATTTATTGTCCCAACACCTATGGTCACTTCTTGTCCATAGCTAAGCATAGCGCTCAACAAGAACAAAAAGAGCATCGTAATTTTCTTCATACAAATCTGTTTTAAGTTAGTTACTACCAAATATAAAGTTTTTTTATATTAATATTAACAAAACGTAAAGATTAACAAAACAGAAGATGTAAAAATATAAGTAAATTAAATACACATAAACATTAAATTACACAAAATAAAACAATATCTTCATCAACAAAACACTTAAAGCCCCTTTATGTTAACAGAATCATAACATTCTGTCATTTTGTTGCTAATTATTCATTTCTAGTACGTAACAAAAAATCCCCACCCCATAACAGGGTGAGGACTTTTCTAACTATACTAAACTTAATACTTACATTTTTTTATTTGAGGATAACAAATTCACTGCGTCTATTGATCGCGTGATCCTCTTCGGAACAGTTTGATTTACAATCGATTTTTGGCTCACTAGCGCCATATCCTTGGGATTCTAGGCGATAAGGCTCTATGCCTTTTGACAACACGTATTGAACGGTGGTCTTCG
>NZ_JACAKI010000038.1:0-7453 GCF_030326445.1 Myroides sp. DF42-4-2 | reverse complement strand
TAACGGGAAACGCATTGGCGAAGTGGCGGATAAATTGAACCGAAAGTTCAATTTAGCAGTGACGTAGCCGATGTGTTTCCACAGAAGCTAAATTATTAAAAAAAAGCTGAATGTGGAACACATTCGGCGGAATAAAAAGCACAAAAGTTGAATTTTGTACTTAACCCGCCATTTTGCCAATGCGATGTTATGTGTAGTTTTTTAGTATCTTTGTCAGATGAAATTATCAGATTAGCATATTTACTTTACGCAACGTATAGGAAGAGAATAGTTTAGTATTATTCTTCGTTTCCTTATTGTCTCTTATTGTAAATTAAATATGTTAAATAATGAAAAATTACTTCGAAAGTCCTTTTAAAGGAAAAATAATCAAAGACCACATAACTAATCCCAATATAATTTCGGGTAAATATTCTTATTATTCTGGTTATTATCACGGTCATTCATTTGACGATTGTGCTCGTTATCTGTTTCCGGACAGGAATGATGTCGATAAACTAATTATCGGTTCTTATTGTTCAATAGGGAGCGGTGCAAGTTTCATAATGGCAGGTAATCAAGGTCATAAATATGATTGGATTTCCAGTTTTCCATTTTTTTATATGTCTGAATTTGATGTTTTCAGTAAAAGCCAAGATGGATTTCAAAAAGCAGGAGATACAGTTGTTGGGAATGATGTTTGGATTGGTAGTGAAGCTATGATAATGCCAGGAGTTCAGATAGGAGATGGAGCTGTTATTGGCAGTCGTGCTTTGGTTACAAAAGATGTTGAACCTTATTCAATTGTAGGGGGAAATCCAGCCAAATTGATAAAAAAGAGATTTAGTGATGATGACATCCAAAAATTGCAGGAAATGAAATGGTGGGAATGGGATGAAGAAACCCTTTTTGAAGCAATGCCAATTCTTTGTTCAAATAAAATCGATTTGTTGTACAAGTTTTTTAGAAAAATGAAATGATAAAAAGAAGGTTCCGAAATTCGGAGCCTTTTTGTTTTAACTGCGTTTGCGGCTAAAATTACACATAACGACCGAGGCTATGGGCACGGGCGGGTTGCGGGCGTATTCGCTGTCGCACAGCGACAAGGCGAATGCGGGCGCAAAACCTGCTAAGTGCACGTCAGCCAGCCTGTGAACATAGGCGTGTGTTAGGTGGTCGTAGTTTGTTGTTTTTCAGTCGTTTAAATTTCGGCCGTTTAGTGAGCTTTCACTTCGAAAACCACAATTCAGTCGCTTGTTAAACCGCATTTTCCAACCGAAAACGCTCAAATTCGTTGTAAATTTTATATTTTCTTTTTTCTTAAAGTCTAACCGCTAAACTACGCACAAATTAACGAATAAAAACTGATTTTTTTGTCTTAGAATTCATGTTTTCCGACAGTTTTAAAGTCGAGAAACTCAAATTAAATGAACTGAATGTCAGTCGGAAAGCAGAAATAGAATCGAAAATTTTTCCGTTTAAGCACTTTCACGACAGCCCGAAACGGGTTTTTTATTTTCGGGTTGTCCGTGAGTTTGTTTTTCTTTTTGTTTTTTCGTCAAGTTTGTTCGTTAACCACTTTCAGTCCGCTAAAGAGCAGAGTCTGCAAAAAATGAACTTGGTTTCCTTATATTCAAATCGGAAATCTCCATTTCCAAAATTTCGTTCGTTATATGTCGTAGTCTGAAAAGTAATAAGTCTAATTTTCTTTCCTTTAAAATCTGCGAGGAATTGTCCGCCGTGCAAACTCCCGAAAGCCAGCAAATTCAGTCTAACCGATAAGTCAAAAAGTCGAGAAGAAGCGGACAGTTCCTCAAAGATTTTTCAGCAACAAATCCGTCTTTTTCCTTTTTTTACTATGACACCTAACGACCGAGGCTATGGGCTTGGGCGGGCTGCGGGCGGATTTCCTGTCGCCACAGCGACAAAGGAAATGCGGAACGACCTAAATCAGTCAGAAAATACTCAGTACGAGGTGGTTGTTCTGCATAAATTTTTCTATCTATAATCTTATACTCCAACAATTCTTTAAGTTGTTGATTTATTACACGTTCTGTTGCATCAGGCACCTCCTTGAATATCAGACTTGGGCGTAGTGGCTTATCTCGAAGTGCTTCTATGATGCAAATTTTCCACTTTCCGCCAAGCACCTGCATAGCAATGCTATAACCACATTCTAGATATATAGGGATTTTTCTTTCAGACATAATTGTATAGTTAATTTGTAGGAACAAGATACAAAAATAGTGCGAGAATGCATTCTTTGATTATTTTGCTTATCATTCTCTTATCCTAATTCCTTCTCAAACATATACATCAATTTATCTTTTTCATTCAGTTCTACACTTCTGCTTACCTTTTTATTGGTGATTTGATAGCCCGAAAATCGAGTAACAAAAATGCCCAAGCCTTGAGTGTAGGAGCTGACTTCTGCTGAGTATTCTTTACTAGTATCTAAAGGAATTTCACCCAAAATAGTAGTCCAATCACCATCTGAAGTAATAGTAGATATTTCGCCTTGCATCTTGTTGATGTCTGTAATAGCCCTAGCATTCACAGCTATTGGAATTTGCAATTTAAAATCTAAGATTGGCTCCAACAACTCAACATCAGCTTGTTGTAAAGCCAATCGAAAAACATAGGGAGCTAAACTTCTAAAGTCGGCAGGTGTGCTCACTGGACTATAATAGATTCCGTGAGAAAAAGTGACTTTAAGGTCGGTTACTTTCCAGCCATACAAACCCGATTCACAGGCTTTCTTGACTCCATCGAATACTGCATTCTGAAAAGATTGATTCAAGTAGCCCAATGAAATATCGCTCTCTATCGTAAGTCCCGCACCGATTGGCAAAGGTTCTATAATCAAGCCAATAGATGCCCAATAAGGATTAGGTGGCACTTCGATATGAATGGTGTATTCCGATTTCGTTTTCAGACGTTCCTTATAAATCGTTTTCACCTCTTCAAAGTAAGCATCTACCGAAAATCGCTCCTCCAACAAAGTCAAAATAACTTCCCGTTGAGTTGCTCCATAAAGAGAAACTTCTAGCTCATTATTATCAGCATTGATACCAAACGTTAAAGATGGATCTTCTACCGATAATACATTCATAGCAGAAATTAATTTACTCCTATCCTCTACTTTGGCAGGATGTATAGATGATTTGAGAGCAGGACTAGGAATATTCAATTTATCAAATAAACTTGGCATTGTTCCTAAATAATCACCTACCATCAGACTTTCGGCATGGTCTAAAATTGCAATATCGTTTGTAGAAACTTCATCTACATCTATTTCGTTTCCAGCGTAAAAGGTCTTTAAACTTCTTATTTTCAGATTCTCATCTGAGCCATTGAGGTTGTATGATTTTCTTGTTCTAAGGCTTCCCCCTATAATCTTTAGATAGGCTCGTTTCTGTTCCTTCTTATTATGCTCAATTTTATAGACATAGGCAGATAAATCGTTCTCTTGAGGTAGAGATGTTTCAATAAAAGTAGTGATTGAGTTTAGCAAATCTTCGATACCAATGCCATACATTGCTGAGCCATGGTAGATAGGATGTAGTTTAGCGAATTGAACAAGATGAATCATTGAACTCCAATAGTCTGAATTTGAGAGTTGCGTATCGCTTAAGTATTTTTCAAGCAAAGAATCATCTTTCTCCAAAATTGTTTCTCTGTCCTTTTCTGATATGTTGTGTATTGTACAGCTAGAAGTTAAAATCTTGCCATCAACGGATTGCATAAGAAGAATATCTTTTGAAAGGCTATTTTGTATTTCGAAATAAAGCTGATTTAGATTTACTCCCTCTCTATCTATTTTGTTGATAAATAGAATGGCTGGAATTTCTAGTTGTTGCAAGACATTGAACAACAATCTCGTTTGAGCTTGAATACCCTCTTTAGCAGACACCACAAGAATAGCACCATCTAGCATTCTAAAAGTGCGTTCCACTTCTGCTAGAAAGTCCATGTGTCCAGGAGTGTCGATAATATTAATCTTTGTATCGTTCCATTGAATAGACGTTGTAGAAGCTCTAACGGTGATACCTCTTCGTTTTTCAATATCCATCGAATCGGTTGTGGTATTACCTTTGTCCACACTTCCACGTACCTCAGTTGCTCCACTAGCAAATAGCAAGTTCTCAGTAATGGAGGTTTTTCCTGCATCAATATGTGCAAGAATACCTATATTTATAGTTTTCATTTGATTTTGTAAATAATATAGCGGATGCTTTGTAGAAATGCATCACATAAAAAATACATCCTTGATGGTAGAATGTACCACAAGAACTTGAATTCGTATTTCTAATTATATTATTTACTGCCGCATAGTGTGACAAAGGTAGAAAATAAATTTTAAAATCAACCCTACATTCAAGTTGAAAATGCAACTTTATTGATTATTAACTAAATGATATGTTTGATGAAAAAATCGAGGATAACTTTTTTCGAGCTCGATGGGACGGCTCCAAAAGTTATCACCCGCTTTTTTCGAGTAGATTCCAAATTCCATCAAATATCTGATTTGGGGATAAATATCCAAATCTTTTTCGTGGCCTGTTGTTTATCTGTTGTTCCACATAATTCACATATTCATGTGTAACATAATTGAAATCAACTTTTTTCGGTATATATTGCCTTACCAAGCGATTATAGTTTTCGTTGGAACCTCTTTGCCAGCTTGCATATGGCTTGGCAAAGAAAAAGTCGATTTTCAAGTCTCCGGCTACCATCTGATGACACGAAAACTCTTTTCCATTGTCAGATGTGATTGTTTTCAGGAATGGTTTCCAATCCTCCAGGCAATCAATAGTAACCAGTGCGAGTTGTTCCGCATCCTTGCCATCTAATTTTCGGAGTCTGGCTATTCCGGTTGCCCTGTCGTTGATGGTTAAGATGGCACCTTTGTGATCCTTGCCTATGATAAGGTCAATTTCCAAATCACCAAAGCGTTCCCGTAGTTCAACTTCAGGCGGTCTTAGAGATATATCTGTACGATTGGGGATTGTTCCCCGCTTGTCGTAAATCACACTTCGCTTTTTGTAGCGACGTCCACGGTTTCTCAGGTCAAGATATAGCGTCCCTTTTTTACGCTTATCTTGCCAAATAAACTGATAAATACGTTCGTGTGATACACAGTTATCTCCATTTGTTTTGGCAACACCTGCAATTTGTTCCGGACTGTATTTGAGACGCAATTTATCTCGTACATAAGCCTCAACCTCAGGTGTGAAGGTTCTCGCTTTAGCTTTGTATGCCTGACGCTTCAGGTATTTACGATGCGCTAAATCATCTTTGTATTCGCCAGATCGGGCATCTGCATTACGGCGGATTTCACGACTGACAACTGATTTATCTTTATTTATTACACGGGCAATCTCACATTGTGGATACCCACTTTGCAACATTGTGCAAATAGTATATCTTTGTTCTCTGGTTAAATGACTCATAAATGTCAACTTTGGTCGGTAGACAATATAGTTCATTTTTTCCATCAGGGCAAGGGGGAGTTATTCCTCCTGGCTCTGAAAAAAACAAACTTTCCTATTTTGTCTGCAAAGTTGCATTTACAACTTGAATTTTCATGTCAATTTCTTTTATTTTTCTGAAAAGTTTATTTCCAATTCTAAAGTACTCATAGTTGTTGTTAAAATAGAAAAATACTTTATATCTTCCTCTATAACTATAAACACTTTCGATTGGCAGAGTCATAACAATCTGATTACTGTTTTTTGCAACATTATAGCCAACAATGTGAAATATTGCTTCAGCTGTAATTCCAAAACTTGAATAAGAAATCATTGAAGCCATAATAATCAATAAAACATATGTAAACACTCTGTCTATAATTGACTTAAAACCTTTGTGAAGTCTTTTTAAAAAGTTAAGTCTGAGTAATGTTATAATAACAATTCCTATAATAAAAGGTATCCACTCTACAAATAAATTGTATTTAAAACTTTGTCCAATTGTCAGTGGTTTAAGAAAAAAGTAATAAATGACAGCATATGTAAGAAACCCTACAAATAATTTATATACAATATTTTCTTCTTGACTATGTTTGATTTTTATTGAGCTCAAAAACTTAAGCATATATTTTTCTAATTTTCATGTTCGCAATACTTAGTGTTCTAATCTTGAGTCTTGTAAAAATAGTTTTACCATTTATAATTGTTTTCACTCGTAAAAAAGAGATAAATTAAGTTCCTACTAATTCTCAACCACAATGTCCCGCTTTTGCTCGTTATTTGTCAATGTAATGAAGTGAAAAGTCAAAAATACTTCCTTTATAGTCTGCGAGGAATTGTCCGCCCGAAAAAGCTGACAGAAGTAAAAAGTCTGTCAAACCCGAACTGTCTGTCTATGTCGAAAAAACGGACAGTTCGTCAAAGACTTTTCAGTGAATAAATCTCTGTCTTTTCTTTTTTTACACTGACGCATAACGGGAAACGCATTGGCGAAGTGGCGGATAAATTGAACCGAAAGTTCAATTTAGCAGTAACGTAGCCGATGTGTTTCCACAGAAGCTAAATTATTAAAAAAAAGCTGAATGTGGAACACATTCGGCGGAATAAAAAGCACAAAAGTTGAATTTTGTACTTAACCCGCCATTTTGCCAATGCGATGTTATGTGTAGTTTTTTAGTATCTTTGTCAGATGAAATTATCAGATTAGCATATTTACTTTACGCAACGTATAGGAAGAGAATAGTTTAGTATTATTCTTCGTTTCCTTATTGTCTCTTATTGTAAATTAAATATGTTAAATAATGAAAAATTACTTCGAAAGTCCTTTTAAAGGAAAAATAATCAAAGACCACATAACTAATCCCAATATAATTTCGGGTAAATATTCTTATTATTCTGGTTATTATCACGGTCATTCATTTGACGATTGTGCTCGTTATCTGTTTCCGGACAGGAATGATGTCGATAAACTAATTATCGGTTCTTATTGTTCAATAGGGAGCGGTGCAAGTTTCATAATGGCAGGTAATCAAGGTCATAAATATGATTGGATTTCCAGTTTTCCATTTTTTTATATGTCTGAATTTGATGTTTTCAGTAAAAGCCAAGATGGATTTCAAAAAGCAGGAGATACAGTTGTTGGGAATGATGTTTGGATTGGTAGTGAAGCTATGATAATGCCAGGAGTTCAGATAGGAGATGGAGCTGTTATTGGCAGTCGTGCTTTGGTTACAAAAGATGTTGAACCTTATTCAATTGTAGGGGGAAATCCAGCCAAATTGATAAAAAAGAGATTTAGTGATGATGACATCCAAAAATTGCAGGAAATGAAATGGTGGGAATGGGATGAAGAAACCCTTTTTGAAGCAATGCCAATTCTTTGTTCAAATAAAATCGATTTGTTGTACAAGTTTTTTAGAAAAATGAAATGATAAAAAGAAGGTTCCGAAATTCGGAGCCTTTTTGTTTTAACTGCGTTTGCGGCTAAAATTACACATAACGTT
>NZ_JACAKI010000037.1:0-10763 GCF_030326445.1 Myroides sp. DF42-4-2 | reverse complement strand
ATTAAATATATAAAAAAATTCTGCTCGGTTTTAACCCAAGCAGAATTTTATACTTACACAGTTTTTGGTACAGTGTCCAAATGTGTAAACAATTCTTTTTGTTTGTTCAAATGTTGATAGCTTATTTTTTTAGTTTTCATTTTTTGTTCTACATTATCTAAATCAGAACTGTATCTTAATTCTAAGCCAACAACAGCTGGACCTTCTTCACGGTTGTTCTTTTTAGTAAATTGGAAATAAGTAATGTCATCATTTTCTCCTAAGACATCATTTACAAATTCTTTTAATGCTCCTGGTCTTTGTGGAAAGTTAATGATAAAATAATGCTTCAATCCTTCAAACATCAAGGATCGCTCTTTAATTTCTTCCATTCTTGTAATATCATTATTGCTTCCACTAACAATGCACACCACATTTTTACCCTTGATTTGATCTTTATAGGAATCTAAAGCTGCAATACTTAATGCACCAGCTGGTTCTACAACAATGGCCTCTTCGTTGTATAATTGTAAAATTGTTGTACAAACCTTTCCCTCAGGCACTAAAACAATGTTGTCTAATGTATGTTGGCAGATCTCAAATGTTTTGTCGCCCACTCGCTTAACGGCAGCTCCATCTACAAATTTATTAATGTTCATTAATGCAGTATTTTTACCGATTTCCAGCGATGTTTTCATAGAGGCGGCTCCTTGTGGTTCTACACCAATAAGTTTAGTTTCGGGACTTAATTGTTTAAAAACCGAGACGACCCCTGCTGCTAAACCACCACCTCCAATTGGAAAGAATAAAAAATCAATCTTAGATTTGGTATCTTCCACAATTTCCAATCCCACAGTTCCTTGTCCGGAAATAACTAATTCATCATCAAACGGATGAACAAAAACGGCCTTATTTTTCTGACTGAAATAAAGAGCTTCGTTATAGGCATCGTCAAAAGTATCACCTTTCAAAACCACTTCTACGTTTTCTTTTCCAAAGAGTTTTACCTGCTTTATTTTTTGTGCGGGTGTAGTAATAGGCATATAAACCACAGCTTTTATATTTAGTTTCTTACACGCAAAAGCTACTCCTTGAGCGTGATTACCTGCACTTGCACATACAACACCTAGTTTTATTTCATTCTTAGAAAGTGAACTAATTTTATGATATGCACCACGTAATTTATAGGATCGTACAGGTTGCAAATCTTCCCGTTTTAAATAAATCTGAGCGGCAAATCGCTCGCTCAGGTTTTCGTTTTTTATAAGGGGAGTATGCACTGCCACACCTTTCAGGTTTTTGGCTGCCTTTTTTATATTTGTTAAATGTATCATTTGGTTTAAGGTCTTAACTTTCGAACTTGCATTCCAGTTTGCCATAATTCACTACGTTGTATTTCTTTAAGTTCTGCATTGAGTTTTTCTCTATAATCTAGTTTGCTGTTGGCTTCGATAACGACGGCTGCTTCTTTACCAGAAAGTACGTCATCATATAGTTCATTAAAAATAGGTGTAGTAGCATCTCTAAATTTACCTTTCCAATCCAATGCTCCACGTTGTGCAGTGGTACTACAATTGGCGAACATCCAATCCATTCCGTTTTTGGCTACCAAAGGCATTAAACTTTGGGTGAGTTCTTCTACAGTTTCATTGAAGGCTTCACTAGGTGAATGTCCCCGTTGACGGAGAACATGATATTGGGCTTCAAAAATTCCAGCAATAGCCCCCATCAGAACACCTCGTTCACCTGTTAAATCGCTATATACTTCTTTTTGAAAAGTGGTTTCAAAAAGGTAACCAGAACCAATAGCAATCCCCAATGCTAATGCTTTTTCTTCAGCTCTTCCAGTTGCATTTTGAAAAACTGCATAGCTAGAGTTCAATCCTTGTCCTTTTAAAAATAATGTTCTTAAAGAAGTTCCAGAACCTTTAGGAGCTACCAAAAATACATCTACATCTTTGGGCGGTATGATACCCGTTTTATCATAAAAAGTAACACCAAAACCATGTGAAAAGTATAGAGATTTGCCTTTCGTTAAATGTTTCTTCATCATTTCCCACGCCTGTATTTGTCCTGCATCAGATAATAAATTCATAAGTAGAGTACCTTTAACACAAGCAGTTTCTAAATCAAAAAGAGTTTCGTTTTCTACCCAACCATCAGCAAGTGCTTTTGCCCAACTTTTAGTTCCTTTGCGTTGTCCTACAATTACTTTTACACCATTGTCTTTTAAATTTAATGCTTGTCCAGGGCCTTGGACGCCATATCCAATGACCGCAACAGTTTCATTCTTTAATACTTCTCTTGCCTTTTCCAAAGAAAACTCTTCTCGTGTTACGACATTTTCCATTACGCCGCCAAAATTTAATTGTGCCATTTTATATTGTATTATTTGTTTTTAAATTACATTCTAAATCTTTTAAATAAGTGCTTAGTTCTTTCATCGGTTTAGTAACAGCTACTCGTCCTGAGCAGGCAAACTCTAAAACTCCAAAAGGTTTCAGTTTTTCAAATAAAATTTGAGTTTCTATCTTGTGTCCCGTTTTTTCAATGACTATATAATCAGAGTCTACAGTGAGAACTTTTGCATTATTTTCTCTCACTACTTGCTCTATATTGTTCGATTTAAGTTCTGTTGTTTTGATTTTGTATAACGCCATTTCCTGATGTATAACTTCATTATCTTCATGCACAAAGACTCTTAGTACATCAATTAATTTGTCGATTTGCCCAATGACTTTATCTATTTTCGATTCGCTTGTTTTCAAAACGATAGTGTAACGATGAACATTCTTAACCTCTGTCTCAGAAGCTGTGATACTGTCAATATTCAGGTGGCGTCTTGTAAAAATTATAGTGATGCGGTTGAGCATTCCTATTGTGTTTTCCGTAAATATGGATACGGTAAATGTTTTGTTCTTTGTTTCCATTTTATTTGTTTTATAATCAATGTAACCGTATGTCACTAACTGAAGCACCTGTTGGGATCATTGGAAAAACATTATCTTCTCTAGCGACCTTTACTTCAAGTAGATACGCATTATTGGAGCTTAAAAGGTTATCTAGTGCTTTGTTCAATTCCTCCTGTGTTTCTACTTTTTCACCATTGATGTTGTAGGAAGATGCCAAAGCCACAAAATCAGGACTTTGAATATCAGTAAACGAATATCTATTTTCGAAGAACATTTGTTGCCATTGGCGTACCATGCCTAAATAACCATTGTTTAAGATGATTATTTTTACGTTAATATTGTTTTGCATCATGGTCCCTAATTCTTGTAAGGTCATTTGAAACCCTCCATCTCCGATGATAGCTACGACTTGTTTTTCTGGATTTGCTACTTTTGCTCCAATAGCAGCTGGAAGTGCATACCCCATTGTTCCTAATCCACCAGATGTAACATTACTCCTAGTTTGATTATATTGATAGAATTGCGCCACCATCATTTGGTGCTGACCCACATCAGTTACAATAATTGCATTTCCCTTGGTTTTTTGAGAAAGTAAATCAATCACTAAATCCATTCTTAGTTCATCTAAAAATATCTTTTCTCTATTTTCGGAAAGTATTCGTAATTCATTGTACTTAGCTTGATGAAATTCATCCAACCAATTTTGATAATTTTGTTTTTCGACTAAATCAGCTAAAATTATTAATGCATCTTTGGCATCAGCAACAATAGGAGCATCAGCTTTTATGATTTTATTGATTTCGGCAATGTCAATATCGATATGAATCACTTTTGCTTGTGTCGCATATCTGGAAACATCCCCTGTAACACGGTCGTCAAAACGCATTCCTACAGCAAGTAGTACATCACACTCATTAGTTTTTACATTGGGAGCATAATTGCCATGCATACCTACCATTCCAACATATAAAGGGTGATGACTGGGAAAAGCTCCTAATCCCAAAAGTGTTGAAGCAACGGGAATACCCATTTTTTCGGCAAACGCTAGTAATTCTTCTTCTGCATTGGAAAGCATAATTCCTTGTCCAACAATCATTAACGGTTTTTTTGCTTGATTCAAAAACTTGATTGCTGCTTGCACTTGATCTATATTTAATTTCGGCTTAGGTTGATAGCTTCTTACTGATGTACACTTCTCGTGATTGAAATCCAGTTTTTCAAATTGAGCATCTTTAGTAATATCTACTAAAACTGGTCCTGGACGACCAGATGAGGCAATGTAAAATGCTTTAGCTAAAGTCGGTGCTATATCTGTTGCTTTGGTTATTTGACAATTCCATTTGGTTACAGGCATAGAAATTCCCATGACATCAGTTTCTTGAAAAGCGTCAGTTCCCAAGAGATGAGATGCGACTTGTCCAGTGATGCAAACCAAAGGTGTAGAATCAACTAGGGCATCAGCTAACCCTGTAATAAGATTGGTGGCTCCTGGACCCGAAGTAGCAAATACAACCCCTGTTTTTCCAGAAGATCTCGCATAGCCTTGAGCTGCATGTATAGCACCTTGTTCGTGTCTTGTCAAGATATGATTTACTTTATCTAGATGATGAAATAAGGCATCATAAATTGGCATAATAGCACCACCAGGATAACCAAATATCGTTTTTACTCTTTCAGCTGTTAAACTTTGTATTACTGCTTCTGCACCTGTTGTCTTTAATTGTGTTGTTTTCATTTTAAATATTTATCGGTTATACAGCCCAACGAAGCATTTGAAACACATTGTGTATATTTGTATAAGATTCCTTTTTTTACTTTCAATGCAGGTTGTTTCCATACTGATTTTCGCTTTTCTAATTCCTGTTCAGATACTTTTAAATTGATTGTATTATTTTTCGTGTCAATTACAATCACATCTCCATCATTTACCAAGGCAATTGTTCCACCTACAAAAGCTTCGGGGGTAATATGTCCTACTACAAAGCCATGTGTTCCACCCGAAAACCTGCCGTCGGTAATCAAAGCCACTGAGTTTCCTAATCCTGCGCCCATTATCGCTGAAGTTGGTTTGAGCATTTCGGGCATTCCTGGTCCACCTTTTGGTCCACAGTAGCGGATGACTACTACATGACCCGGTTTTACCTCTCCTGTACGCACTCCTTCAATTACAGCATATTCATCATCAAACACTTTAGCCGTTCCTTCGAAATAATCACCCTCCTTACCACTTATTTTAGCTACACTTCCTTTGGTAGCTAAATTTCCATAGAGTATCTGTAAATGTCCTTTTGCTTTCACTGGATTCTCGATAGGGAGTAATACTCTCTGACCTTTTGTTAGATCTTCCACAGTTTCCAAGTTTTCAGTAATTGTTTTTCCTGTAACAGTTAGACAATCACCATGTAATAAATTGTGTTTTAATAAGTATTTCATCACTGCAGGAACACCACCTACATGATGTAAATCTTCCATGAGGTATTTTCCACTTGGTTTTAAATTAGCTAGTACAGGAACACGATCACTTATCTTTTGAAAATCATCTAAAGTCAACTCCAAATCCACTGAGTGTGCCATTGCTATCAGATGCATTACCGCATTGGTAGAACCTCCCAAAACCGTTACCATGGTCATAGCATTTTCAAAAGCTTTTCGAGTCATGATGTCTTTTGGTTTAATATTTTTCTTCAACAACTCTTTAATGGCTTTTCCTGTATCAGAACACTCTCTCTTTTTTTGGTTACTCAGTGCAGGATTGGACGAACTGTAAGGCAGGCTCATTCCCAATGCTTCAATAGCTGAAGCCATTGTATTTGCCGTGTACATTCCACCACAAGCTCCTGCGCCTGGACAAGCATTTTTGATAATACCTTTGTAATTTTCAACGGAAATACTATTATTGAATTTTTTACCCAAAGCTTCAAAAGCAGAAACTATATTAAGTGATTCTCCTTTCCACTCTCCAGCATGAATCGTTCCACCATAAACCATGATTGCTGGGCGATTTAATCTTCCCATAGCAATGATAGAACCTGGCATGTTTTTATCGCAACCTACTACAGCTAATACTGCATCGTACCATTGAGCACTTACCACTGTTTCTATGGAATCGGCAATTACATCTCTAGAAATTAGAGAAAAACGCATACCATCAGTCCCATTTGATATACCGTCACTCACACCAATAGTATTAAATATTAATCCTACTAAGTCTTCTTGTTGTACACCAATTTTTACTTCTTTAGCTAAGTCATTGAGGTGCATATTACAAGGATTTCCTTCGTACCCCATACTCACAATTCCTACTTGTGCCTTTTGTAAATCTTCTTCGGTTAAACCTATTCCATAAAGCATAGCTTGTGCTGCGGGTTGCGTTGCATCTTGTGTGATGGTCTTGCTGTATTTGTTTAATGTTTTCATTCGTTTAAATTGAATTATTTTAAAGGTTCTCGTACTAAAAGTGAATAAGTATCTTGGATTTTTTTGCCTAAGGAGTTAGTCCAGTTTTTTGGAAACTGATAATTGTCCACCGAGAATATACCTACTATTTCGGCAGCTGTTCCGCAATAAAAGGCACTATCTGCTTGAAAAAGATCTTCTTTAGTAAATTTTCCCTGATGTACTTCCATGCCCAATTTTTTAGCTATCTCTAAAACAGTAGTTCTAGTGATACCTGGAAGAATGTTTCCTAATTGAGGGGTGAATAATTTTCCATTTTTTTCAAAGAACAAGTTTGCTCCTGGTCCTTCGGCTAAAAAACCATCACTATCCAAAAGTAAGGCCTCGTCAAATCCATCATCTTTTGCTTGATTAGTTGCTAGGATAGAATTGACATAATGTCCACAGACTTTTGCTTCGATATGGATAGATCTTGGGTGGGGACGACAATAGGAGGATATGGTTAATCTCAATAATTTATCACCCAAATATGCTCCCCAGTCCCAAGCCGCAATCATTACTGAAACACTGGTAGGCTTTGACAAGCTCATGTTTGGTCCGCAGTATACTAAGGGTCGGATGTAAGCATTTTTTAGATTGTTTTTATCTAGTAATAAATAGGTGGCTTCCACAAGCTCTTGTATGTTATAATCGAAAGGTATTTTTACCAATTCGCAAGATTTTTTCAAGCGCTCATAATGTTCTTTAGCCTTAAAAATCTTAGTTCCTGTTTTGGTTTCATAAGAACGGATACCTTCAAATGCACCATAACCATAGTGAAGCGTTTGACTATACAAATCAATGGTAGATTCCTTAGCTTTTACAAATTCTCCGTTTAGAAAAAAGATAGTTTCGTCGTTTAAATACATGTTTATTTTTTTTAGAGTTGTTCGTTTATTTTATGAATAAAAAAAGCCTTTCCCAGAATGAGAAAGGCTTACAATTTGGCATATAGCAGCATCTCTCACAGTGGCGAGTTAATAATAATGCTGATAATAATAGTGTTGTTATATAATTTCATTTTGTCAATTTCTAATTTGTTTCATAAAAAAAGCCTTTCCCAGAATGAGAAAGGCTTACAATTTGGCATATAGCAGCATCTCTCACAGTGGCGAGTTAATAATAATGCTGATAATAATAGTGTTGTTATATAATTTCATTTTGTCAATTTCTAATTTGTTTTTATAAAAAAAGCCACCTAATTTCTCAGGAGGCTCTTCTTTTATATTATTTTGATTGTATCAAAATTATTCCCCCTCAGATTGTGAAACCACACCTGTAAAAATAATAGAAGAAATAATAATTGAATTGTACATTTTTTTTGTTTTTCTGGCGCAAACATAATTTATAATTTCGAAATACACAAATTCTTTAATCTTTTTTAATGAAAAGTATCAATGTGCAGTGTCCTTCAGGAAAAACAACACGCTATAAGTTAATAAGTAATAGATTTTTTTGGGCTATGATAACTGTGTTTTTAATAGTCTTATTGATCAATTATCATTCAAGTTCTAGCAGTAAAAGCCGAAGGGATTGGGTAGCTAAGTTTTGTCTAAATGAGAGTAAACAAGTAGAAGTTTGTTTTATATGGGATGGATCTGAATTAGAACAAGCAGGCATAAAAATAGGAGATCAAGTTACATCGATTAATGATCAAATGATAAATTATCTGACTTATGCTGAATTTTGTGAACTAACGGCTTCTTTAAAGAAACTAAACAAGGCTACTTTTGGTTTTAAAAACACTAAAACAGAAAAGTTTGTTGAACTGAATAAGAATAATTAATTTTTAAATAGAAGATCATATTTTGTTTGCTTGTCCAATCTCCGCCATGGTAGACCACTAAGTACCTATAAAGTAGAAGTATTAGAAGCTAAACTTATCTTGACTCAAATCAAGATAAGACATTATGCAAACTACAAATAAAAACAAAGGAGGAAGAAAACTAAAATCCAATCCTAAAAAATATAGACATGTTTTCAGACTCACTGAATCTGAAAACCAGAGACTGCTTGCTTTGTTTACATCATCAGGAATGACAAACAAAGCAAGCTTTCTTGTTTCTATGCTTTTAGATAGACAAGTTAAAACAGTCAAAGTAGATGTTGCAGCACTGCAATATCATGCTACACTTACCAAACTATTTAATCAATTTCGAGCAGTAGGAGTGAACTACAATCAGATTGTAAAGTTATGCAATCAATACTTCTCTGAAGATAGAGCGAAACGTTCGATCTCAAAACTTGAAGAGTATACCAAGGACTTATCAAAACTTTGCTATTACATTATTAGGCTTACCAAAGAGTTTGAAGACAAGCACTTAAATACTAATCTATAAGTTATGATAGCTAAGATCGGTAAAGGAAGTAATCTTATAGGAGCTTTGTCCTACAATCAATTAAAAGTTGATAAAGGACAAGGTTCTGTTTTGTTTACAAATAATCTACCTGAACCAAATAACACTTCAAACTACATAGCTCAGCTTTATAAACACTTTGAGCCTTATCTACTTTTAAATAATAAGACAGAGAAAGTTGTAAGACATATTTCTTTGAATCCGAATCCCAATAATAAATTAACAGACGAGACCTTAAATGAAATAGCGAAGCAGTATATGAATAGTATGGACTATGAAAATCAACCTTACATTGTCTATAAACACAGTGATATAGAAAGAGAACACATTCATATCGTAACAGTATGTACAGATTTAGAAGGAAAGAAAATTGATGATAAATACGATCATTTAAAATCAATGAAAACTTGCCGTGAAATTGAAAAGAAGTTCAATCTAACCTTTGTTGTAAATCAAACAAATATGGAATCTAAACAGATTCAATTTACACCAGTTGATTATACGAAACATAATCTAAAAACTCAAATAGCCTCAGTAATACGATATCTACCCAAGTATTATAAGTATGATAGTCTAACAAGTTATAATGCTTTATTATCCCTATTTAACATCAGAGCAGAAAAAGTGGAAGCTTCTTACAATGGACAAACCAAACACGGTTTAGTGTACTTTGCCATAAATGAAAAAGGAGAGAAGGTAAGTAATCCTTTTAAGGCTTCCTTATTTGGAAAAAATGCGGGTTATATATCATTAGAAAAACACTTTAAAAAATCAAAAGAGATATTAAAAGGTGCATCTAATAAATCAAGTTTAAATCAAATTATTGAAATAACTCTTAATACAACAAATTCACAGAAAGAATTTAAAGAAGAACTTTTAAATCAGGGAATAAACGTTGTTATCTTCCAGAACAGGGACAATCGTATCTATGGCGTAACTTTTATCGATCACAGCTCAAAAAGTGTCTATAAAGGTTCTGATTTAAGTAAAGAGTTATCAGCTAATATACTGAAACAAAAATGGAGTAGTACAGAAGATTATCCTCGTTCAATTTTAATACCTTCTCAACAGACTAAGACAAATGAAGCTGATGAGTTACATCCAATGTTTGATTACTTATATTCTGAAACTACTGATTTTAATAATAATGAGTTTCTATCTTTGTTTAATCTTTTAAACAATAACCAAGAGATAGATTATGAAGAGTTAAGTTTTGAGAAAAGAATAAAAAGAAGAAGAAAACCTTTGTGAGAAAGTGCACCTAATTAGACATTCATATTTTGAGCACTTTTAAAACAAATAACTATCTAAGTCAAATAGAAAAGCCTGTAAACTCATTAAATTTACAGGCTTTTGTTTCGTTTTGAAACTTTTATAAGGTAATTATTCTAATTATGTTGAGGAGAAAGAGGGTTAGCCTCTTTTATGCTGTATGCTTTATAAATAGGGAGGTTCACTTTTTTTGAATTGTGGTGAGCACCTTATTCGGAAAGTTTTATGCTATGATTGGAAGCGTTTTATCTTTTGCTTAAATTTAAAGGACAAATTTAATATAAGCATTAATATATTTAGATAGTTTACTTTTTTTTAAAATGAAATTGTCATTTATTTTGGGTTAAGGCTTGATTTGTCCACCTAGTATCTACCACCTAGTAGTAGTGACAATGGTTTACTTTACTCATATTAATTCCATAAATTTATTACCTTCGCATTTAAAAACATATGCCATTGTGATAGTAATGGAATTCTGATAAATATCCACTCCCATTACATCTATCACATAATGTCAAATCCATTTTATCAATCATCTTTTCGTTAATATAGACAGGGATTTCTTCAACATCGTGTATCCCCTGATGACAACCATGACATAATGTTGTCAAAGCATCATCCAAATAGTCCCAAGGTAATTTATCTTTTATATAATATTTATGATGTACATGTAAAATTATTGGTTTGTCTGTCACAGTAGAAATAGTAATTGCTACTTTTATATGTCTTCCAAAGACACTGTACCAAAAACTGTGTAAGTATAAAATTCTGCTTGGGTTAAAACCGAGCAGAATTTTTTTATATATTT
>NZ_JACAKI010000036.1:0-15324 GCF_030326445.1 Myroides sp. DF42-4-2 | reverse complement strand
CCTCCAACTCTCCCTGCACAGTTACTGGAAAAAAGGCCTTTTTGTCGAAGAAGTGTTGGAGGGGAGTCGAAGCAGAGACATGAAAAACAACTACAACAACCAATCACAACCTTTGTAGGAGGTTTATAAAGAATGAAAAGGAAAGCGCAAAAAGTAAATCCAGTGACCAAAAAAAGAAAATAACTTTTAATCATAGGGACCTACTTATTAAGTACAATCCATATAAAGGAAGGAAATACAACTCAAGCGTCTTGGTATGGAAACTCCTTTTATATAGGTGTTGATGTTTTAGCTACATGGTTTGGTGAGGAGGGCTAAAAATATCATCGCCTCTATATAAATTGTCCAAACATGTCGCTTTATTAATATAAAAGGAAGAACTAGTCTTATAGTAGCTTATCAAGGAATGAGGAAAACTAACAATAAATGTCTAAATAAAAAAAGGAGAGCCGAAGCTCTCCTTTTTTTATTTCTTCACAATACGTTCTGTTTTTTCAAAACCATTGCCTTTTATTTTCACGATGTACACACCTGAGGACAATCCTCTAACATCTATTTCTACCAAATTAGTAGTAACTGTATTAATCTGCTCAATGCGACGACCGCTTAAATCAAATAGTTCAATAGACATACCATTTAAGTCAGCCTCTTCAGGAAGCATTACATTTAATGTTTCCATCACTGGATTTGGCCAAAGGGCGAATAAAGATTCATCTAGTTCAAACTCTTCCGTTGAAAGATTATTGAAATCGCTTCGACTCATAATAAGCGAATACTCTTGCTTACCACTCTTTAACGTTCCTTTATGCGTTACTTTCACTACATAAGTTCCTGTTTCTGCCGCATCAATCTCAATTTTCTCAACGTTATCAACGTCGTTATCTCCTTTTAATGCTTTAAGATCATTAAAGTCTTTGTTTAATTTCCAAGGCAAGAACTCTACGCCATCCTTATATACACGCACATCTAAGTCGTTGATTAATGAAGGATTGTTCTTGGCGTAATTTTCGTTCATATTATTTTCCGAAAAAATTCCTTCTGGATCAGTCCAAGCGAGCGTTACAATAATCTTAATTCCACTTTCACTTACACTGAACTGTTTCTCGTAAGTTTCTCCTTGTGCCAATTCATTTTCTTCCAGCACTACTCCACTTACCTTACTACCTTGAAGAAGCTGAACTCCAGCTTTTGCATTAATCAACCCCCATCCAAAGATATGATCAGGGCCTGGAGCATTTCCAGCCTCATCGGCAGTATGAACCATTAATGCACGAATTGTTGCAGATTTCAAAGGCATTTCTCTATTCTCCATTGCCCATTGTTGCCATAACGTAAAAATTCCAGTTACTGCAGGCGCAGCCATCGAAGTACCGTCAAAGCTAACGTATTTATTGTTACTTGGCGTTGCAGAAATAGGTCTTGGCAATTCATAATTTGAAGAAAATACACGAACACCTTTAGCCGAAATATCTGGTTTAATACGGAAATCATTGGTAGGTCCATAATTACTAAAAGTAGATATACGTACACTTTCGGGTCCTGTATAAGTATTAACTTGATTGACAGCAGCTACTACAACAACGTTTTTTGATACTGCAGTACCCGCCAACAAATCACTTCCATTTTTAGTTGGATTAATCAGACGATAATATTCTCTGTCATTTCCAGCTGCTACTACGGGTTGATAATATTTGTAACGGTATGTAATTTTATCAAAATCTTCAGAAGACCAGATATAAGCACCTAAAATATCTGTTATACCAGGAACAGGTCTACCGTTCTCGTCCACAACACCAATACCATAGGAGTGGTTGGACACCAACAAAACATCTTGTGCTGCGGCTCTCGTCATCTCTGCCGTATCATTTTCCCAATCATAGCTCAGAATTCTTGCTTCTGGCGCCATTCCCTTTGCATTTGCATTTACTCCTTTAGCTCCAATTGTTCCCGATACGTGCGTAGCATGCGAACGTCCTTCTTCGAAGATCATGCGTTCCATTTCACTCATCGATTGTAAATTTTGCACTGGATTTCGAAGTAGCATACGGCTTCCACCATTCTGCCCCCCTTGAAATTCTACATGCGTATCCAAGGCTGGCTCACCATCCCATACAGCAACGGTCATCCCTGTACCATCTAGGTTTAAGCCTAAACTTCCTCCTGGAGCAATATCATTTACACGAGCAGTTGTTCTACTTCCAGCATTACTTGTTACATAATAAAAGAAACGACCTTTTTCATCAACGCGCTGAAGGGAGAATACTCTACCATCTGCAGTAATCCCTTTTGTTGGTTTACCTAATTTTTTCGCGGTTTGGTAAGCAAATTCTCTTACTGAAAGGTGTTGTTCTTCAAGTGTTTTGATTTCCTCTACTGATGTTGTGCCATAAGTAGCTGTAATCTTCTTTTTAATTTGAGCATTTTGCGCATTTACACTTACTCCCCATAGAGAAAACAAGCTAAACAGCAACAAAGTATTTTTTTTCATAAAGTAGTAAATTTTTAATTGTCCTAGTTTTGGGATGGGAAAGTTAAGCATAATTCACATAAGCCAACTTAATTTTAACTAAAAAAAATACAAACTGAGTTTTATTACATCAAATCAAAACGAAGAAACAACTGTAATTCGATAAAAAACACGAACAATTCAAGTTTTTAAGGAGGAAAAAAAACAAAGTTGGCATTAATGCAAAAAAAAAGTTTGAATGCGAACATTCAAACTTTTATACATTTCTTATAATAAAAAACAAGAGAATCAAACCGAGAAAACCATAAGCAAACGAATTAGAAAAACCGAATCGCTGTTTAAAGGTTTTATTTTTGAAGACATAAGTTTCAACAAAGAGCACATATATATACGCAAACACTCCGAGATACACATAGATCAATTGGTTGTAATAGAACGCTTGTTTTAGTTCTCCTTTTACGATAGCATCTATTGCTCGTTGACCGCCACAACCTGGGCAATCCAAGCCGGTATAGTCTTTTATCGAACAAGTCACTATAGCTGGAACGCTCGTAAATCCTTTTACAAAAGCGAGAATAAGCCCCAAAGGCAAGAAAACATACAACAGGATTCGATAAAAAATCCGCATAATGCCATTCTTATCTTGATGCCTCTTGTCCCATTCTTATTGCTTCTTGGATAGACTCCATATATGCATCCCATCCTCCTAATTGTTGGATATTGTACCAAGAATAAACAAGGTTAAGTACAAAGATACCCAATACAATAAAGCTGATTATTTTTGCGTTTTTTGCTGCTTTTACTGATCCTTCGTAATCGCCTTGATCGTATTTTTTACCAGACTGTGCTGACATAACGATAGCAACGATTCCGATTAAAAGTCCGATACAAGAACAAAAACCTAGAATTGTAGAGACAATTGACAAAGCCAAATAATTATTTGGTTTTGGAGGCATTTGATTTTGAGCTTGATTTGAAAAAGCATCAAAGTTTTGGTTGAAGTTATTCTGTTCCATTTCTTAAAATTTTAACGCAATATACTACTTTTTTACTCGCATTATATAAAACGTTTACAATACTGTTCTAATTTTTCTTGATATAAGGCTTGGGCTTCTTCCACGATCGCATCGACATCGTCAATTGTCAAGATCGGTTTTAATTTTGCATCACTGCGCAACCAATCCAAATACTCTGTATGAAATTCTGCTGCGGTAAATTCACCATCTTCTTCTAAGGCTTCTTTATCTTGGAAGTAAAATTCGTCCTCATACACTACTGCTTCTACATCATAAGCAGCCACTTGTAGCAATTCTTGAATATTTTGAGCCACTACAAATATTCCGCCTTCATCACCAAAAACGACAATTGGCATTTTTGCTAAATCCTCTTCTTGGTTTTGGATCCAAAAGGCATAGATGCTTCCTGTACTATTTGCTTCTGCAAAGGGAATGAATGAGTTTAGAAATTCTTCATCTGTTGAGAAACTCTCAACTAAGGAAGTTTCTTCCGTCATTAAATAAATCGTATTAGAATAATAAGATGGGATGTTTTCTGATACTTGAAACTCTAACAAGCTCTTTAATTCCTTAGGAATTTTGTATCCTTTAAATAATGCAGTAAATTCTTGTTTTACCATTGTACTGTTCATTTTCGCCTTGGGTAGACGCTCTATTTTCAACTTAAATTAAATTAAACTATACAAGATTTAACTTTCGTTCTTGAACCTTGCTTTGATCGAATAAAGATAAAATTTTTTCTTTTACAAAAAACAATTCTGTAAACATTCTTATTTTTTTCTTTCATCCTAGTATAAAATTATGATATTCAATCAAAAAAAACGCATACATCTGTCTTTTTCATCAATCAAAAAGGGCATATTGTCGAAGATGAGGAACAAACTGTGCTTTACGCTTTGATCTCCATTGGACAAATTCTCTTATTTTTGGGGTCAAAAAACGTCTAATGAGCCAATATAAAACGATTTACCTAGCTTCTGCTCTAATTACAAATTCCGCTGGAGACATGTTAACTGTTCGCAAAAGAGGATCCATTTATTATATGATGGCTGGTGGAAAGATTGAAATAGGAGAAACACCTGTTGAAGCACTCGTGCGCGAATTGAAAGAAGAACTCAATCTTGCGGTAATTCCAACAGACCTTCACTATTTAGGGACGCATCAAACCCAAGCAGTAAATGAACCAAATACGCTTGTGCACGCCACGGTATTTCACCTCACTACCTCCTCAACATCTTTTATCCCCCAAGCGGAGTTAGAAGAGATTAAATGGCTCACCTATACTACCTATTTAGATGTTCCCCTTGCTCATCTGTTAAAAGAGTTTAGTGTTCCGCTGTGGTTAAAACAAAAAAATCCCAGTGATGACTGAGATTTTCTATTGGTTTATCCTTGTTTCTTTACAAATTTAGTTAGGATGACAATCGTTTGACCATCGACTTTACCTTCAATAAATTCTACATTATTTGGATCCAAGCGGATGTTTCGCACTGCTGTACCTATTTTGGCATTTAATGAAGATCCTTTTACGTCCAAATCTTTAATTAAGGTTACAGTATCTCCTGCTACTAATACATTGCCATTGCTGTCTTTGTGTAATTCAACCGAGCCATCACCTGTATGATCTCCTGTTGCTTTAGCAAACTCCATCAGTTCATCATCTAAGTACATCATTTCTAAATTATCGGCTGCCCAGCTCTCTTGTCTGAAGCGATTCAGCATGCGCCATGCGACTACCTGCACCGCAGGCACTTCACTCCACATCGAAGTAGTCAAACACTGCCAGTGGTTGCTGTCTAATTCTTGTTTCTTCTCAATTTGATCGAAACAAGTTTCACAAATATAGATTTCTTTATCTGCCTCATTAGCAGCTACTGGTGGAACTTCATAAACCTTTAATTGTTCTGTCGATTCACATAGCTCACATTTATTTCCACTTCTCTCTTTTAATTCCGCTTCCGTTTTCATAATACTGATAGAATATAATTTAAAAATGCAAATATAACTTTAAAAATCTATTTATAAAAACCAATAAAACGCCTTTAGATTAAAAAGAAATACACTGGAATACCACTAATTTGACAATACCCTTAAATAAAGCGTTAGGAGATGAATTTGGGATGGTGTGTTATTTTGGCAGCTAAGAGAACTATCAAGAGAAGAATTGGTAAGACAGGGGTATTTTTACAAGCAACAAACCTTAGAACATCTATTTCAATATTGTGTCAAAAGGCTTAACTTTACTCCTTAACAACACATTATTATCTACTATGAAAACAGATATTGAAATTGCAAGGGAGAGTGAATTAAAGTCTATTTACGAAATTGCTAAAAATATCCACTTAGCTGAAGAGCAGGTCATTCCTTATGGCAAGCATATGGCAAAGGTTCAACTTGAGGCTGAGCAAAAAGAACAGCAGCAAAAATCCAACTTAATTTTAGTTACCTCTATTACGCCAACCAAGGCGGGAATTGGAAAAACGACAGTTTCAATTGGTTTAGCATTGGGCTTAAACAAAATTGGAAAAAAGGCTATTGTTGCGCTGAGAGAGCCCTCTTTAGGACCCTGTTTTGGGATGAAAGGCGGTGCTGCAGGGGGAGGTTATGCACAGGTTTTACCCATGGAGAACATCAATTTGCACTTCACAGGCGATTTTCATGCCATAACTTCTGCTCACAATACGTTGAGTGCCTTATTTGATAATTATATGTATCAAACTAGAGCTGAAGCCAACGGCATCAAAGAGGTTTTATGGAAAAGAGTGCTGGACGTTAATGATCGCAGCTTGCGCCATATTACTTCTGGATTAAGAGGAAATGCTAATGGTATTCCTCAAGAAAGTGGATTTGACATTACTCCTGCATCGGAAATTATGGCTATTATGTGTTTAGCGACCGATATTACCGACTTGCGTCGACGCATTGAGAATATTCTTTTAGGGTATCGCTATGACGGCAGTATGTTTACGGTAAAAGATTTAGGCGTAGCTGGAGCAATCACCGTGCTTTTAAAAGACGCATTAAATCCCAATTTAGTTCAAACTACAGAAAATACGGCTGCGTTTATTCACGGTGGTCCTTTTGCTAATATTGCTCATGGTTGTAATTCAGTTATTGCTACAAAAATGGCGATGAGTTATGGTGACTACGTCATCACAGAAGCTGGATTTGGGGCAGATTTAGGGGCAGAGAAATTCTTTGATATCAAATGTAGAAAATCAGGTTTACAACCGAAACTAACGGTAGTAGTTGCAACAGCACAGGGGTTGAAGATGCACGGTGGAATTGCCCTAGAAGAAATTAAGAATAAACACATGGAAGGCATACAAAAAGGGTTGGAAAATCTACAAAAGCACGTAGAGAATTTGCGTTCTTTTGGACAACGCATTGTTGTTGCTTTCAATAAATATGCTACGGATAGTTTAGAAGAGATTCAATTGGTCGAAGATTACTGTAGAGCAAATGATCTTGGCTTCGCCATCAACAATGCTTTTGTGGAAGGAGGAACAGGTGCGATTGCTCTAGCTGAAGAAGTAGTAAAAATGATTGACGAAAATCCGAGCAAGCCCTTACAATTTCCATATACGGATGAAATGACTATTTCGGATAAAATAAAAGCAGTAGCAACAAAAATTTACGGTGCTACATCGGTTAGTTTTAGTCCAGCTGCACAGAAAAAAATAAATCAGATACAAGCAACGCCAATGAATTTATTTCCTGTTTGTATTGCAAAAACACAGTATTCGTTCTCTGCCGATGCTCATGCCTACGGCGTTGCTAAGGATTTCTCCATTGCGATTAACGATATTGTTATCAATAACGGAGCTGAATTTATTGTAGCTATTGCAGGAGATATCATGCGTATGCCAGGACTTCCCAAAGTACCGCAAGCTACAAAAATTGATCTAGTGGATGGTTTAGTTGAAGGATTAAGTTAACCCTTAACCCATTCAATCACACCAACAACTATAGTAAAGTGGAAGAACGACCTGAAAAAGATAGGTCGTTCTTCTTTTTTTATACATTTGTTCTCGAAAACAAACGATTGTATTTCTTTTAATTTCGGTATATGTCAAAACATCTTGCGCGAATAGCGGTCACGATTTTATTTTTCTTTTTTGGTGGAATATCTGCTTCATGGGCATCGAGAATACCTACGATCAAGGAGTATTTCGGAGTAAATGATTCGGCATGGGGTTTTGTTTTGTTGTATATCTCAATTGGAACGTTAATCTCTTTACCTTTTGCGGGAACGATTATTGCCAAACTGGGAAGTAAGCGATCTACCCTCTATTTTTTACTTGCCTATTTTGTGCTTTTGATAGGTATTGGGTATTGGGATATACTGTGGCAATTAAAAATTAACTTGGTGCTGTTTGGTGTGTTTAGCAACCTCACCAATATATCGATCAACACTCAGGCGATTAATGTATCTAAACAATATAAAGGACAAATTATTGGATCTCTCCACGGAACGTGGAGTATTGGTGGTTTTGCAGCATCTTGGCTAGGCGCAGAAATGATTAGCAGTTATGTTCCGCCCATGCATCACTTTATTTATTTTTCAACCGCAGGGATAATTGTCACCCTATTAATGTTTAAGTTTCTATTGCCTGATGCGATTGTAGTAGAACAAGAGAAAACGACGGCACAAAAAAAGTGGAAATGGCCCGATAAGCCTTTAGTCATTTTAGGGTTACTCGCTTTCTTTTCGATGGTAACAGAAGGTACGATGACTGATTGGTCGAGTGAATATATGAAGCACATTGCCGTAGCTCCTATTGAATGGGTGGGATATGGATTAACGGCTTATATGTTTACGATGGCGAGTGGTCGTTTCATCTCTGATTATACCGTTCGAAAATACGGCGAGCGCAAGACCTTGTCTGTTTGCGGCTTACTCATTTTTCTCGGCTTAGGTGCAGCAGTGGTATTTCCTTATGTATACACCACCATCTTATCGTTTATGGTTGTTGGATTTGGCGTTTCTGCCGTTGTTCCCATGGTGTATCACTTAGCGGGTAACAGCAAATCTATGCCGCCACAACAAGCCTTAACGTTGGTGACAAGCATTGGTTTTATTGGATTCTTTTTAGGGCCACCCGTCATTGGTTTTATTGCGCAATACGCGTCTTTGCAAGTGGCTTTTGCGATTATTGCCTTATTTGGCTTGTGCATTACGCTTTTAAATCGCTTTATGCAGCTAGATTCTTCTAAGTAATTTTATATATTCTCTAACAATTGAATCGCTAAACCGCGTACGATTGTTCATTTTTATTTTTATATTTGATCATATTTTAAACTATCATTAATGTTTACATTTTTGCAAGCTTCACCAGATGCAATTACTACTGCCGTAACTGATTTAAACGAAGTAGTATCACAAGAAAGTCAAATTTCTGCCTTAGATTTTGTTCTCAAAGGTGGAATTTTTATGATTCCAATTATCCTTTTGTTTATTTATACGATTTACCTGTCAATCGAACGGTATTTGTATATTCGAAAACAGACAAAATACGATGCAACAGTACTTCCTAATACCCTCAATTTATTGGAAAAAGGTCAAATGGATTCTGTTGAATTAACCCTGTCAAGAGATGAAAATTCACACACCAAAGTAATTTTGGAAGGTACGCATTCAATAGGAAGACCCATTACTGAAATCGAGGCCAATATGGAGCGTTTAGCGACTATTGAGATTGGAAAAATGGAGAAAAAGATGGGGCATTTGGGATTAATTGCTGGTATTGCGCCTACCTTAGGGTTCGTTGGAACCATTTTGGGGGTAATCCGCATTTTCTATAATATTAGTATTTCTGAAGATATTAGTATTGCTAATATATCAGGAGGGCTTTATGAAAAGATGATCAGTAGTGGTTCTGGATTAGTTGTGGGTATTATAGCGTTTGCTGCCTATCACTTGTTGAACTCGTCTATTGACAACTATTTGTTGCGCACACAACAAACGATCTTAGATTTTATTAATGCAATACAACGACCAAATGGCAATCAAAAGAAATAAACGCTTTAAAGCGGAAATTGCAACTTCCTCTTTAAGTGACATTATGTTCTTCTTGCTTTTGTTCTTTCTTATTTTATCGACATTAGCGAATCCCAATGTGATTAAAATGATGCTTCCAAAAGCGGCGTCAAATGAAAAGACGAATAAGCAACACTTGACCATTTCGGTAACAGAAGACAAACGTTTTTTCATTAATAAGACAGAAGTTCCATACGAAGAATTAGAGCAAATGTTATTAGCAGAATTAGGAGGCAACACGGACCAATCGGTTGTGATTCGAATTCCGTTTAATTCACAGATACAAGAACTAGTAGATGTATTGCAAATTGGCGTAAAGCACAACATCAAATTTGTAATTGCTACGCAAAAGCAATAAAAAAGGAGCGATTTTAGGTCGCTCCTTTTTTTGTTTAGTTTAGTTTAATTTAAACTGATATACGATTTTCCCTATTTGTTTTTCGGGTGCTTTGTCATTAGGTTGCCATTTGGTTTGCAAGGCTGCTATTTTTGCTTGTTCTAGCAAACAGTTTGCTGTATTGGTTGTTCCCTTTACTCCTGCTCTTGCTTCAACGGTTGTTCCTGCTTGATTTACCCATACCTCAACGACTACTGTTCCGATTTCGTTACAGGTATATTTTGGAATGGCTTTTACTGTTGCGCTTCTCCCATCTAGTGAATAGCCAATACCATCACCTCTACCATTTCCATGGCCATTACCTACTCCACCACCCGATCCACTGCCAACGCCTGTTCCTGTACCACTTCCTACACCAGATCCACTGCCAGTACCATTTCCAGTACCTGTACCGTAATAGCCTCCGTTGGTGGACAATCCGCCTTGACTGCTACCCTTAGTACCGCCGCCTCCAGAACCACTTCCGCCGTTCATAAAACTACTAATGGCGTCTTTAGTTGTATTGGAAACATCTTGTTTTACAGGGGCTGTAGCTTTCTTTTCTGTGGTTTCTACTTTTTTCTCGGTTGTTTTTTTGGCTACATTTTCAGTTTGCTTATCTACAACAGGTTTCGTTTTTTTTGTTTCTTCCTTTTTTGCCACTACTACTGCTGTTTCCTCTCCTTTTTCGTAGGCTAAAACTTCCTCTTCTTCAACGGGCTCTGACTTGGCTATCTGTTGCTGTTCTTCTACTATTTGCACAGGATTCGCCGACGTAGTTAAGTGATCTCCTGGCGTTCCTTCTAAGGAAATAGCAACGCCATTTCCTCCACCACCCCCGCCACCAAAATTGGTGTAGGACGTTTGGCTATCCATAAATTTAATAAAGAATAAAAGAAGGAAAAGCAATATAGTAACACCTAAAGTAATTAGGATTGAGGTTTTTTCTTCTTTTGAATATCTTGAATTCATACTAACTAAGGCCTGAGATTATAACATTCATTTTATCTAACAAATGTACTTATTTTTTTGGTTCGTCTCTTTTTCTACTGCTTATTTTAAGAAGTCCTTATAATACTTCCCCTTTCTTCATCTTTTACAATGGACAGCGACAGGGGAATTCGCTCCTGCAGTTCATCTACATGGGAAATAATTCCCACAATTCGATTTTCTTTGAGAAGGCTGCTCAGGGTTTCAAAAACGATATTCACTGATTCAGTGTCTTGTGTTCCGAATCCTTCGTCAATAAAGAAAAAGTTTTTATCGGATTTGGAGAGACTCTGCACACTTTCTGCCAAAGCTAAAGCCAAAGATAGTGATACTTGAAAGCTCTGACCTCCAGACAACGTCTTTACACTGCGTGATTTTCCATTGTTTAGGTAGTCTATAATTTCAAATTCGTTGCTCTCATTTAGTTGTAGGCTTAGTTGATTGTTAGTCAAGCGATGAAAGCGCAGGTTGGCGCTATCGCATAAATTGCGGAGATAAATACTTGAAACATAATTAACGAAGCCAGCGCCTTTAAACATATTATCCAGTAGATTAATGTTTTTTAATCTTTTTTCTACTTGATCAAATTCAGTTAGTAAACTAGCTTTTTCTTTATAATCCTGTTCCATGCGTTCAATTTCGCTCAGCAGGCGCACGACACTAGTTGATTGATTCTTTACCTGTTGATCTAGTGTTTCTACGCGTTGTGTTTGCACTAGAAAGCGCTCTGGATCAAATGCGACTGATTCCAATTTGGCAGTCAATTGTTTCACTTGATTGCGCAATACTTCAAGCTTGAGGATGAATGCCTGAATACGCTCACGCGTTTCCTCTACTGCAATATTCTTTGCCAAAATCTCCTTTACAAGAGTAAGGTCTTCCAACTGAAAGGTATGTAATAACTGTTGTATTTGGGTTTGTAGGGTTTCTTTCGCTTGGGTTAATTCTACCAAAGTTTGCTGAAGGCTATTTTGTTCAGTTTCCAATGCTGCTAAAGCCGGCGCGAGTTGTTGCATCAACTGCATCAAGGATTTATAGGAGTGATCTACTTGGGCAATCTGTTGCTCTTTTGCTGTGATTGTTTGTGTGATTGTTTCTTTCTCTTGTTGTAGCGTAGTGGGAAGATTCAACAAGCGGATCTGTTTGCCCTTTGCTGCTATATCCGCTTCCAATCTCGCTTGATCCAATTCAATTTCCGCAAGCTTCGCCTTATACAATTCCACATTTGAACGAATTCCCTCGGTTTTTTTTATCCTCTCTTGGAGCTGTTTATCCGCTTGTTCGAGTGCTTGATTGATTTGAACGGCTTGTATTTTTAGTTCTTCGAATTGGTTTTTATTTCCCTTTTCAATTTCTGTCCATACAAACGAGTCGAGTAATTGCAGCAATTGTTTTTGCTTTTGTTCTGCTTGATCGTTGATTTCGCTTAGTTGCACCATCCACAGTTGTCGCTTATCGACAAGGGCTAAGACCTCTCTTTCTCTTTGGTCAAGGACTTGTGTTTCTTGTCGAAGTTTTTCTTGTTTGCGTTCTAACTCCCCTAGTACAGTTGATACATCGGTTGCTGCTAAAATAGCAGGATGTTCTAAAGCCCCACATAACGGACACGCTTCCCCTTCTTTCAAAGCGGTTGCATAATGCGCCAATTGTTGAGACAGGCGTAATTGATCCAATTCTTGAACGAGCAATCGTTGAATTTCTTGGTTTAATTCTCTTTTTGTTGTCAAGTAAAGGCGCCAATCCTCTTCATTTACAAAATCTAGCGCTTCCAAAGCCTTGGTTCCCTTTTGAATTTCGTCTTGTAGTTGAGACTTTTTCGTTTGGTTATCTTGTATATTTTGTTGCAGATACGCCCAATCCGTAAACCATTTATCTATAGCCATCAAGCGCATTGGATCCATGCGATTGTTTTTTAGCGCTTGTATCTGCTGCTCAATAGCGACAATCGCTTGTTGATTTTCTTGTAATTCGCTCATGGTTTGCACCACGACTTCCTTGCCTTTTTGCAGGCGTTCACCTAATGCTTTTCGCGCTTCTTCAGTTTGCTTAATACTTAGAATCAGCTGTAATTCATATAGGGTTGTCTTTTCTATTTCTAGGGATTCAAACTGTTTTTCAACCTGAGCAAACTCTTCTTTTACGTGCGTATACTGCGCTTGTTTTTGTTGAAGTTCCTGTGTTTTTTTGGCTAAAACCTCTTGTTTCTCTACGATTTTAGCACTGATTTGCTCCTGTTCTTTGACGAGGGATCGAAAGGCCTTGTCAACTTGTTCATATTGTGTTAATTCGCGTTGTAGCGTCTGAATTTGAACTTCTTGTGCTTCTAAATCAAGCACTTCTTTCTTACTGTTTTCTAAGGTATCGAAGTCACTTTTCACCGCTTTAAGCTGTTGAAAGAGTTCTTGTTCTTTTTTAAAGGTTTCGACCAGTTGATTTAACTGTTTCTCTTCAGCTTGATGGGCAACTTTTTTTTCTTCAATCTGCTCCTGTGTCAGTAGCGCATAGCGCTGCAACTGCCCTTGTAAGTGGTCGTAACGCTGACGAGTTACACTGTATAAGGCTTTGGTTTTGGCTGCCAAATCAAATCGGTCAAGTCCAAAAATTTCCTGCATCATTTTAGTGCGGTCTCTACCGCCTAGTTCAATAAATTCTTTGAATTTACCTTGAGGGATGATAATCGTTCGCTTGAAATTCTCATAACTCAACCCAATGACCTTTTCTACTTGTAAGTCGGGAAGTGGAATCCACGCGTCATCCTTCCAATGATACAACACGGCGTCTCCTCGTTTTACATCTTCAAAACGCTTGGAGTTTCGCTTAAATTCTCTGTAGATGCGATACTTTTCTCCGTTAAAGTTTGAAAATTCAAAATCAATCGACATGCGATCCGACTTTAAATTCATCATATTATAGGCGCGTTTATCTTGTGCGTTTAATCGTTCACTTTCCCCATACAAACCAAAAGATATGGCTTCTAAGATAGAAGATTTTCCTGAGCCCACCTTTCCAAAAATGCCAAATAATCCTGCTTGAATCAATTGGGTAAAATCAATGACTTGTTTATCTTGATAGGAATAAAAACCTTCTAAGGTTAATTTTATAGGTATCATGGGTAGGATTAGTTTATAATTTCATGGAACAAATCCATAAGTTCTTTATTGGGTTCTTGTCCGTTGTTTTTTTGTTTAAAATAATCAGCAAAGAGTCCTTGTATATCTTGTTCCAGATTGACTTGTTTGCTTTTATTCCCTTCTTCTTGATCGTTGAGATGAACCACGGGAATAATGGTAATAATTCCTTGGTGTGCTTGGTTGATGCGCTTAATATCATCTGCTTTTAAAAAGGTATCGCTCACTAAGGTTAGTTCAACCAAATGGGAGGGGTGTTGTTGCAACCATTCGACGGCATCATCGACAGAATAAAACTTCTTTCTCGAAAGAGGTCGTCCTTTGAGCAAGGGAATTTTTTGATATACCGCTGGTTGATTGGGTTCTACCTCAACCAGTATGGCATACTTTTCTTGCCCTGCTTCGCTAAAGCTATAACACAAAGGGCTTCCTGCATAGACTACGGGGCGATCAGCTTCTCCTACTTGATGAGCGCGATGCAAATGGCCTAAAGCGGTATATTGAATTTCTTTGGGAATACTATCGCTGTAGATCAGATCCGCATTCCCTATTTTCAGTGGTTTTTCTCCATCAGGTTCTTCCAGTTCTTCCCCTCCTTTTTTCATCATATACAGATGGGAGATCAAGAGGTTAACTCCTGCTGTATCGCAATAGGATGTTGCTAATGTTTGCCAGTTGCTTTGCAATACCTCATGTAAGGCTGTTGCTTTGTCCTCAACATTCAAGGCTTTTTTCAATCGCACTTCATTGGCGTATGGCGTGTGAATAATGCGAATGGGAAAAGGAATATGCGCCAGTGTCAACTCGAGAAAACCTGCGGTAGATTGTGTCAAGGAAAAAGCCTCATTGTCTTCTATGGGTTGCACCACGGTGTTGGGCAATCCCACGAGTATGATTCCACAAGCGCGCGCCAAGGGATCAGGGGCATCAATTCGCTCGGGACTGTCGTGATTCCCAGCAATGGCTAGTACAGGTCGTTGTCCGTTGCGCGTCAAACGGCGAAGGGTTTTATAAAACAGCTCTTCAGCTTCAGTGGGCGGATTAAAGGTGTCAAATAAATCCCCAGCAATCAGAATGATATCTGCTTCCTGCTCATCCGCCAATTGACAAATCTCATCCAATACCTCTTTTTGCTCCTCGATTCGCGAAAAATTATCTAATCGTTTACCTAAGTGCCAATCTGCTGTGTGTAGTATTTTTATTTTCATTGTGAGTGGTGAGTGGTGAGTGGTGAGTGGTGAGTGGTGAATAATGTACATCCCTAAATATGGTTGACCGTTTTTAAACATTAACTTCATTATTAAATA